>JAEZIT010000046.1 GCA_023436495.1 Acidobacteriota bacterium | reverse complement strand
GTGTTCGGTTGGTCGTCGTGAGAAAATTTGTTGCCATCAGTATCTGCCCCCGCCGGCCTATTACCCGCGATTCTCTACGAACCGCCGGTTCGTAACACTTTACTTGATCCTGCAGGCCGCGATCACTCCATCCGCCAGTTGCGGCGCGATCCGTACGCATACGTCGTTGACGATATTGTAGATCCGACGGTTGTGCACGCGGTGTTCCAAACCTATATCATAAAATAAAAAGTCCTCTACTACCAACGAATTGCGTTCGAGCAGGAGCCGAAGTGTCGAATAGGAATAATAGGCGACATGATCAGGGTGGACCGGTTCGACGCGGCCGCCTTTGCCTAATAACCCGTAAATAAAGAAACGCATTCCGGAATAAGCGTTTATGGTCGTTACCAGTAGGATCGAGTCCTTGTTCATGAACCGCCTTATCCCCTGCAGGAAGAGCCCGGGATTGTTCAGGTGTTCGATCATTTCTCCCGCCACGATGACATCGAAGGTGCGGTTTAGTGACACTTCGCCGAGTCGTTCAAGGTCCGCTCGATAAATATTCTTGGAACCGTGAGCGGTCAGCGTGTCTATGCCTTGCTGATCGTAGTCGAAACCGTAGAGTTCGGTCGCGATCTTTTCCAGCTCGAAATGCAGCAGCATATCGGCATCGATCGCTTCCCGCGTATACGGATGATTCGTGCAGCCGAGGTGGAGGACACTTTTCCCGCGACAAAATTCGCGGATGGTGTCCAGGCGTTGTACGAGTTTGAAGGGTTTGCTCATGAAAAAGTAGATTATCGGCGATTTTGAATGATCTCGGCAAACATTCGGCGTTCGTCCGCGGAAACAAAACCGGTGACCCACAGGCCGAATGCGAAGGCAGCGCCGCCGGCAGCACCGGTGATCCCAAGTGTTAACCAGCCTGGGCTAAGATATTGGAGCAAGAGAACTTCGGTTGCAGCCAAGAGAACGCCTGCAACCGCAATCCGTGCCAGGATCGCTCCCCAAAAACGGAACTGAACCTGACCTAGAAAGCGTTTTTCCAGATAAGGGATAGCAGGAAGCGTGATCGCAACCCCAACAAACCGCGCAAACGCGACGCCTTCGTTTTGCCAAATATCGATAAGTAACAATCCGCCGCCGACGGCGAACACCATCCACACAAAGGCGACCGCGGCATTGATCGACGCCGCGTGATTCGCTTCCGTCAGCAGCCACACGATCGTGAAAAGTGCAATGATACCAAGAGTTAAGGTGTGAAGTATTAAGAGATGATATGAATTGTCCGAGAACCGACTGTTGATCCAAACCATTAAGAATTCCCGTCCGCTGGCGATCAGCGTCACGACTATAAACACTATTATCGCCAGGATCCATTTCGTCGCTTTTAGGTAGAGAAGAGTAAGTTTTTCGCGATCGCGGATCAACTCATTGAACGACGGAAAGGCAGCAGCGGCAATGCTGCTGATAATTCCGTGCATATAGATCGCGAGTGACATGGGAATGACGTAAAAGGTCAGAGCCTCAGGGCCGAGCTTGCGGGTGATCCATGCTCGCTCGAAAACGACCATTATGTTCCCGCAGATCTGATATATGATAATGCTGGTGCCGTATCCCAAAACCGCCTTAAAGGCCTGCCTGCCGACGTTGGCCCGCACCCTGAGCTGCGGCATTAGGGCTCGGGCGCTGAACACGGAAAGAACCGAAATAATGGTCATAACGACCAGATTCCAGCAAAGGAGCACAAGCATCCCATGTCCGAGCATGACGATCGCTATGTTCCCGGTTTGGAGAAGGGCTCCATTAATGCCCATTAGGAGCGAATATCGGTCGAATCGGTGAAGGCCCTGCAGCACGGACTGGAAGACCTGGCAGACGGCATATACGAGGATCGTTGCCGATGCTAAATATAGAGCATATATGGCGGCTGAGCGATGTTCAGGGTCAATGTTCAGAAAATCGTCGACGATCGAGCCGGAGAACAGTGCGGTAACCAGGACTCCCAAAATTCCCAGCGAAATACTGAACCAAAACGCCGCGGAGACAATGCCGTTGATCCTTTCCGTTTCGCCCGTGGCATTATATTCGGCCACGTATTTGGCTGCGGTGCGCCCGATACCGAACGCGAACGTATATCCGATAAGTCCTATTACCAGTGCGTAGAGCCCGTATTCGACCGTCCCAAGGCCCTTTACGATAATCGGCGTTGCAAAAAAACCAAGCAGAAGCGGAAAGAACCACGACAGCCAGCTGAACATGGCGTTCGTGATCAGCCGTCTTGATCTTGATCCGCTGCTATTGTCCATTTGCAAGAGCTTCCTCGTAGCTGGCGATGGCGATGGCGGATGCGGAGCGTTCGTCAAAATTTCTTATAACGTGTTCGCGACCAGCTTCGCTCAGCCGTTGGCGGAGGCCAGCGTCGTTTTTAAGCGTCAAAATAGCCTCGGCGAGCGCCGCATCGTCGCCGGGTTCGATCAGGATACCGGTCTGCCCATCGATAACTGCTTCGGGAATCGCATTCGTATTCGTCGAAATGCTCGGGAGCCCCAATGCCATTGCCTCGAGTAGCGATATGGGCAGGCCCTCCATGAAACTCGGCAGTGCGAATGCGTCGGCGATGCGGAAAAAGCTGAGAATTTCCTGCCTCGTGGCTCCGGCATCGCTTGATAGTATCAGCTTGAATTTTTCGGAAAGCCCGTAATTGTCGATCCGAACGCGGTCTTCGTCCGAAGGCATTGAGGGCGTGAGCCAAACGAAGAAGACGTCGTCGTTTTCGGCGGCGATCCGTTTCGCGGCATCGAGAAATACCCAGCGGCCCTTTCGGTCGATGAACTGTCCGACACACATGACGATGAATTTTTCGTTCGGAATTCCGTGTTTTGCGCACGCGGCCGCGCGGTCATGATCGGAAGCAATGACCCGTTCGATCTCATCGGGGTCGACGGTCGTGTAGGTTACCCGAATTCGTGCAAGGTCCTCGGGTTCAAGGAAGAGCGAAAGACTTGTGCGCGTGTCTTTGTTCGAGGTAAATAGATGGAAACCCTTGATC
>JAEZIT010000060.1 GCA_023436495.1 Acidobacteriota bacterium | reverse complement strand
CCTCTACTCCCCCACTCCCCCACTTCTCTTCACGGCTCGATCCGGACCCTTGCCCCGATCTTCACCGCATCAAACAGCTCTTTTATCTCTTCATTCGCGATCGCGACGCATCCCTGTGTCCAATCTGTTTCGGCGCCGCCGCCGTGGATATAGATCTCGCCTCCTAACCGGGTCTTCTGCGGCGGAGTGCGTTTATTCCGTATCGCCTCGACGATCGCGTCGTGCTCGGCACGGGTGATCAGGCCGGCCGCAAGCCCCCGTTCCGCATCTTCATGGTTCGGATAGCTGATCCCGATCGACAGGTAATATTTGCTCTTCGGGTTCTTCCCGAATACGTAAAAATCGCCCTCGGGCGTCTTCCCGTCTCCTTCGATCTCCTTATCGCCCTCCGGCGCAAACCCAAGCGCCGCCGGGACCGTTTTCACGAGGCGTTCACCGTCATAGACCTCCAGCACGCGACGCTGTTTTCGCACTATGATATTCAGGTCCGAAACGTCTCGGAGGCTGTCCGCAACAGTAGGCAAAGCTTCGGGTTCGTTTGGCATAAGAAATACCGCCGCCGCCGCGGCCGCGAATATCACCGTTAATATTCCTGCGAGTTTCATCCGTTTCGCTCGATGACAATATGCCGTTCGGCATCGCCGTCGCCATCGATGCCGACGACGATCGTCTCGGTTCCATGCGGCGTATCCCGCAGCCGCTCCGCCCATTCTACGATCACCACCGCGCCCTCGTTCTCCAGTATCTCGTCCAGCCCGACCGCCGCGCCGGCGTCCGTTCCCGGTTCGATCCGCCAAAGGTCTATGTGATAAACGTCAAACTTCGCGTGATACAGATTCACGAGCGCAAAACTCGGGCTCGTGACCTCGTCCGTGTCGAATTCCAGCGCGTCCAGTATGCCTTTTGTCAGCAGCGTTTTTCCGGCGCCCAAACCGCCTTTTAGCAATATCAGTTCGCCGCCTTTCAGGCTTCGGCCGATACTTTCCCCGAGCCGGTAAGTCTCTTCCGGCGAACCGCTTACGATTTCTTCGATCATTTAGAGTTCGTTCTCGATCAATTCGAATGCATCGCCCAGGCATCCCGCAACGTCAGACGCCGTCATTATCCGCTTGCCGAATGTCTCCTCGGCGATATCGCCCGCCAAACCGGCAACATATGCCGCAGCCACGACCGTCTCGAAAATATCGACGTTCAGCTTCACCGCCTGTGCGACAAATCCCGTGACGATTCCAGTCAGCGTATCGCCGTTCCCCGCTTTGCCAAGGCCCGAATTCCCCGTCGGGTTTATTACCACGCGCCCGTCCGGCGCCGAGATCAGGTTCCGCTCGCCCTTCAGCAGCAGGATCACGTTATGCCTCTTCGCAAAATCTCGCGCCGCCGCGACACGATCAGCGATCGCGCTGCCGTCCTTTTCGCCAAGCAGCCTCAAAAACTCGCCCTCGTGCGGCGTCATTATCACCGGCAGCAGGTCGTCGCCCTTCAGCTTGAACGGCGACAGCAGATTCAGCCCGTCCGCATCGATCACAAGCGGTGTCCGGCGTTTTTCGAAGACCTTTTTTACGAGCTTTCGCGTGCTCGGATCGGTCTCCGACAAGCCGCTGCCGATCGCGACCGCGTCCGCCCGCTCCCAAAATTCTTCGATCTCCGCAAAAGCCTTCTCCGACACGGCCTTCTTTCCGGTTTCCGCCACGCCGCGCACCATTACCTCCGGCGAAACCCGCGCTGCGATCGCCGTCTGCGAAGATTCCGGCACGGCCAGCGTCACCACGCCCGCGCCCGTCCTGATCGCCGCGTTCCCGCACATCACGGCCGCTCCGGCGTAATTTTCGGCGCCCGCGATCAACAGGGCATGCCCGCGTTTTCGTTTATACGAGCCCGGCGAAAATTCCGTGAATGCCATCCAATGCCTGACGTCCTCGGCCTCGGCGACATACGTCTCCGACGCCGCATCATGCACCAGCACCGCGGGCGTTCCGATGTTCACCACCACCACGTCGCCGCTGCAGTTCGCCGCCGGCGGTAAAACGTTTGCCAGCTTCGGCGCAGTAAAACTCACGGTTAAATGGACCCTCGGATTTATCCCGATCCGCTCGCACCTGTCGCCGTCGATCCCCGACGGTATATCCAGCGCGACCACAAGCGTCCCGCAATCGTGTTCGCAGTACGCGTCGATGTACGCCGCCGCCTGCTGGTGAATTTCCTCCAGCGGCCGCGACAATCCCGTACCGAACATCGCATCGACCAGCACGTCCGGGTCGTCCGCGTGAAAATTCAGGCTGTCGTATTCGAGCCATTCCTCCAGCGAAGTTATCTCTTCGAACGACAGGTCAGCCTGGTCCATCTCAAACCCCTCGCCGTCGCTTATCCGCCGCAGGATCTCAAAATTCACCCGCGCGTCGCCATCCGTGTCCTCGGCCTTGCCGAACAGCACTACCTCGACATCCGCGCCGTCCTGCCATAAAACACGTGCAAGCGCCGCTCCGTCGCCGCCGTTATTGCCCGTTCCGCACAAAATTAGCACGGACCGCTCCGCCAGCGGGCCTTCCAGCCGCTCGGCGATCACCCTCGCCGCCGCGTGCGCCGCATTCTCCATCAGCAGCAGCGACGGAATGCCGTATTTCTCCGTCGTCAGCCGGTCAACCTCTCTCATCTCCTGCGCGGACAATACTTTCCTCATATCAATAACTTGCCATATTCAGCCGAAAATAAAAAGACCCACACCAAAACCCATCGCTCCCGCCCCAGCCCCCAAACCCGAACGCCGCCTTTGTCTGTGTCTTCGTCTGTGCCTTCGTCTGTGCCTTTTTCTCTATCGTAAACTGTGTCTTTATCTCTGTCTTAATCTGCGACTTTATGTGTATTAACCTATGTCTTTATCTGTGTCTTCATCTGTGCCTTTCGTGGTCTGGCTTTTCGCTCTGTTCCTCTTATGCCGAAGCCCGCACGCAGTAAGGGCGAATCACTCACCCCAAGTCAGAACCACCTCGCGTTAGCGGGTGGGTTCTTCATTGCCGATAGACCGCATCCATTGCAGAAGCCCGCACGCAGTAAGCGCGAAACATCCAACGCCATATCTACACTAGCCGCCCGGCTTTCCTCCCATAAATTCCCAAGGGCTCTCCTCTTATAAATTGCCACGGGCTCTCCTCTTATAAGTTGCCACGGGCTCTCCTCTTATAAGTTGCCACGGGCT
>JAEZIT010000048.1 GCA_023436495.1 Acidobacteriota bacterium | reverse complement strand
CTCCCCCACCGGCCCATTTGGAACTTCCACCCAGCCGTTTTACCATTGATTTCGGATGAGGCTCCTTTTTGTAAAACTCGGTGCTATCGGCGACATCGTCCACGCTCTGCCTGCCCTCGCCGCCGTTCGTACGGCACTGCCGTCGGCTGAGATCTCCTGGGTCGTCGAACGCCGCTCGGCCGAGATACTTCGCGATAACCCTCTGATCGACCATTTGATCGAGGTCGATACGCGCTCGCTCCGCACTGAAACGAGTGCCGGCGGCATTTTGCCGGAGCTCCGCAAACAGGTGAAAGAGGTCCGCCGGTCCGAATACGACATCGCGATCGATCTTCAGGGTCTTTTGAAATCCGGAATGATCGCAAAGCTCTCCGGCGCGAAACGCCGCTGGGGGTTCTCGAAAAAGAACCTTCGCGAACCCGCGAGCCGGATCTTTCTGACCGACAAGGTAAAGATACCGCCGCAGACGCACGTCATCCGCAAGAACCTCCGCCTCGTCGGCGAGGCCCTGAACATCGCCGTACCGTCGGAAAATTTCGATTTCCCGATCTTCACGCTTCCCGAACACCGAACCGAAGCCGAACAGATCGCCGCGTCCGTTCCCGGTCCGTTCGCCCTGTTAAATCCCGCCGGCGGCTGGAAAACCAAACTCTGGCACGCCGAAAAATTCGGGCAATTGGCGGACAAGCTCTGGAACGAACTCAGGATCCGATCGATCGTCGCCGTTGGCCCAAATGAGACAGAGCTCGCGGCGCGCGTCATCGCCGCCAACGCTTCGAAAACCGCCGCAGTTTCGACGCCGAGCTTGAAAGGCTTCTACGAACTCGCAAAGCTGGCAAAGGTATATGTCGGCGGCGACACCGGCCCGACGCACCTGGCCGTCGCCGCCGGAGCACCCGTCGTCGGCCTCTTCGGCCCGACCGAATGGTGGCGAAACGGCAGCCCAAACCCCGACGACATATGCGTCGAACGCACCGACATCGCCTGCCGCATCGATTGCCACCGCCGCGAATGCTCCAACTGGATCTGCATGGACACGGACGTAGAAACCGCCTTCAATGCCGTCACTCGCCGCCTGTCCGCACGCGAAGCAACAGCGGCAGCCAATAACGAGCTCGGACTTTAGACCTCGCGAAGCTCTCCACCTGTTCGCAATTCCCGGGTCCTTGCTCCTTCTTTTGTGACTGCTTTCCCCTTGCTTAATAACTTTGCGTTCTTCGCGTCTTTGCGTGAAACTCTTTCCGGCCTTAAGAACACTCGCTACACACTGAACAAACTACCTCGCCTAATCCTGCATCAAATTCAACGGCTGTACTAAAAAAACTGGCGCCATTTCGGGTTAAAAGGAGTATAATTGTAGGCCTATCGACAAGGTATGGGTTTTCGTCTCAAATATTCGTGGCTTTTGACGCTTTTCCTTCTCGTCACCGTGGGCATTTCGGCCCAGACGGCGGAGCTTGTCTCCGAGAACCGCGTCGAAGCGCCCGCAGCCGTCGAAACCGCCAAAAAGCGCGACATCGTGCTGCCGTTCGCCGCCGGCGAGGTGCTGACCTACGAAGCAAAATATAACCGCATACTTCGCGGCATTCCGGCCGCCGATCTTACGCTTAAGGTTGCTAACGCGTCCTCCGACGGCGACGTGCTGATCACAGCCGACGCTCGTTCGAAGGGAACTTTGCTCAAGATGGTCCGTTTCAGTTTCCTTCAGCAATACGAATCCATCATCGCGACTGATATTTTCCGGGCACTTAAAACGACCAAGCTCGACGTTCAGAAGGAACGCGTCCGCAACAGCGAAGCCGTTTTCAATTACGATGAAGACCGCGTCACATGGGTCGAGACCGATCCGAAAGAGCCGATGCGTCCGCCGCGAAAGATCGCTTCGTCGATCGAAGACCAGACTCACGACATTATTTCCGGCATCTATGCTCTCCGCATACTGCCGCTGGCCGTCGGCAAAACCTTCAACCTGACCGTCAGCGATTCAGGCCTTGTTTATCATGTGCCCGTCCGCGTGACCGCCCGCGAACAGCAAAAGACCGAGCTCGGCAAATTGTGGTGCTTCCGCGTTGAACCCGAGGTCTTCGGGACCGGCCGCATGATCGAACGCGAAGGCAGCATGGTCATCTGGATCACCGACGACCAGCGTCGCCTGCCCGTCCGCTCACAGATCAATTCACCCATTGGCCGGATCGAGGTCAAAATAAAGGCCATCGAACAGGAAAAACCCGCCAAGCAAAGCTGATCCTGTCCACAAATTACCGCAGCCCGCGTTTCACCGCGCCGTTTTTTGCGTTTTCCCGCAAAACACTGCATACTCTCAATTTATTCGGACGATTATGGCAATTAACGAACAGCCGCATGTTTTCGATCTCGGCAGCGTCGCCGGCGTGTCGTCGGACGCGTTTCTGGACGCGCCCGTTCCGCCGCTTCCCGAAATAACGCCAGCCGCCGCGGAGCCCGACGACGCCGAGCTTTCGCCCGTGTTCAAAACACTCGCCGCTGCCGAATTGCCTGCTCTGCCGCGCGAAAACCGCGCGCGTCTGCAGATGCAATCGCCGACACGCCTCTATTTTTACTGGTCGCTGCGGACCGATCCGTTCCGAACGCTCAATAGATTATTCGGAAGTCCGGGCAGCTACTCGCTGGTCGTAAAACTTATCGGCATCACGCGCGGCACCGAAGAGATCCACCCGGCCGAATCCGCCGGAAACCGCTGGTTTGCCGTCGAAGCCGGCAGCGAATACCGCGCTGAGGTCGGCCTGTACGCGCCGAACCGCCCGTACATCCGCGTGCTGTTTTCAAACACCGTCACGACGCCGCGCAAGAGCCCTTCGCCGCGCGCCGCTACCGACGCCGATTGGACCATCACAGCCGACCGCTTCGCACGCGTGCTCGACGCCGCGGGATTTTCTCAGGACGCGTTCGACGTCGCGATCGCGGGTGACGACAGGGAAGCGGCCGCGGCAGGCACCCGAGCCGCCTTTAGGCGATTTCTGGACACTGGCGAATACGGCCTCGAGGCGATCGATCCGGAAGACATCCGCTACGCGCTGCTCGCCATCGCTGCCGGCGCCACGCTCGAAGATCTTCGCCACCGCGTCGGTGCGGCGCTGTTCGCGATCCTGCAGGCGAACGCCGAACGGGTCGGCCGCGAAAGCGCGCTCGCCGCGCTCAATGCGGAATTCGGCATCGACGCCGCCGATCTTGTTGAAGAAGAATTCGGCACGGCCGTTTTCGGCACGAGCGTCGTAAATTTCCCGCGCCGCCTGCGCCGCGTCCCGAATTTCGCGCCCGTATCGAGCCCCGCCGTCCGCGACCGCCTGTGGTAACGCCGAGGCCTAGCGGCGATCGCGATTCGGTACGTTGAAAAACTTTGTAACTTCTAAACTCTGACACGGCATGCCCCTCGGTTATTTCAGCCTTATCCTTCACGCGCACCTTCCGTTCGTGCGGCATCCGGAATATCCCGAATTTCTCGAAGAAGACTGGCTGTACGAAGCGATAACCGAGGTCTATCTTCCGCTCATCTTCATTTTTCAGAACCTGCACGAGGCCGGCGCGAAACCGCGGCTTGCGATGAACGTCTCGCCGCCGCTGTGCGAGATGCTTGCCGATAAGCTGCTCGAAGAGCGTTATACGCGATATCTCGAAAACCTCTGCGCGCTCGCCAACAGCGAAGCCGCCCGCACACGCGCCCAAGCGCCCGAATTCGCTCGCGTCGCCGCGATGTATGCCGAAAACCTCTCGGCACTGCTCGTGCTCTGGAACGACCGCTACGGCCGCAATCTGATCAACGCCTTTCGCGAACTTCAGGAAGAAGGCGTGCTCGAGATAATCACATGCGGCGCGACCCACGGTTTTCTGCCGCTTATCTCGACAACGGAATCGCGCCGCGCGCAGATAGAAATAGCCGTCGCCGATTACGGAAAGCATTTCGGCCGCCGCCCGCGCGGCATCTGGCTGCCGGAATGCGCGTACGAACCGGGCATCGAAACCCTTCTGCAGGAAGCCGGGATCGAATATTTCATCTCCGACACCCACGCTATTCTCTACGGCGATCCGCGGCCGCGTTTCGGCGTTTACGCGCCGGTCGTCTGCCCGAACGGCACCGCCGTTTTTGCACGAGACGTCGAAACCAGCCAGCAGGTCTGGAGCGCCGAGGCCGGCTATCCCGGCTCGCCGGTTTATCGCGAATTTTACCGCGACATCGGCTGGGACCTGCCGCTGGATTATCTGAAACCTTATCTGCATTCCGACGGCAGCCGCCGGCATCTCGGGCTAAAATACCACCGCATCACCGGCCGCGACGTTCCGCAGCAGCAAAAGGCGCCCTACAACCCCGAAGCCGCGCGCGAACAGGCCGCCGAAAACGCGACGCATTTTATCGGCGAACGCATCAAACAGGCGCGCCTGCTCCGCGACACCTTCGAAGGCCATCCGCCGCTTGTCGTCTCGCCGTACGATGCCGAGCTCTTCGGCCATTGGTGGTACGAAGGCCCGCAGTTCATCGATTTCTTTTTCCGCAAGCTCCATTGGGACCAGGACGAGATCACGGCCGTCACGCCCGGCGATTTTCTCGACAGCGGCATTCCCATCCAGATACAGCAGCCGACCGCCTCGTCCTGGGGCGAGAACGGTTATTACAAGGTCTGGCTTAACGAGCGAAATTCCTGGATGTACCCATACCAGCACGACGCCGAACGCCGCATGACCGAATACGCCGACCGCTTCGCCGATCTCACAGATCAGAACCACCTGCGTGAGCGGGTGGGTTCCTTGCAGGACTCCGATTCCTTGCAGAAGCCCGCACGCAGTAAGGGCGAAACACTCGCGCCGGACCTTGGCGATGCCGAGCTCACAGGTCAGTACCACCTGCGTGAGCGGGTGGGTTCTTCAGCACCGTCGGCAGCGGCTCAGCTCGGCGACGCCGATCTCATCCGCCGCATCCTCAACCAAATGGCGCGCGAACTTCTGCTTGCCGAAAGCTCCGATTGGGCGTTCCAGATCTATCAGGGCACGACGGTCGAATATTCATCCCGCCGCTTTCGCTCGCACATCCAGCGTTTCAACCTTCTGGCCGAAATACTCGATTCGCTAGACCGATCGGATTCCTCAAGAGACATTCACCGCGGAGACACAGAGGCACAGAACGGAACGAAAGAGAACGCGGAAACCGACGCGGGGTCTTCCTCCCCTACTCCTCCACTCCCCAACTCCCCTACTTCCGAAGAACTTCTCGCTGAGATCGAGCGCCGCGACAATATCTTCCCCGAACTCGATTTCCGCATCTACTGCACCCGGCCCTAAAAATGTAAGACGGGTCGCCGGCCCTTTGCAGACGCCCGCACGCTAGTAAGGGCGGATCACTCAACGAGACCAACATTCATCTATTCAATAAATATCAGCAGCACGCCCGCCGGGTCCCACACATGTGTGATCAGAGCGCCGTCGTGCATCTCGGGCTCCTTTACCCGTGCGTCGCCGAAATCGCCGCCCGCGATCGCCGCCTTCGCATGCTCGTACCAGGCGCGAGCGTCGTCCACGTCAAACTGCATCATGAAATTGTGCGCCCAATCCTTGACGTAATAATCCTGCAGCCTGAAGACCGCCGCCCCCAACCGGCAATCCGCATTCCCACCCCAAGCCTCCGCCACCTCAAACCCCAACGCCCCATAAAACGCCTTCGAAACCCCAAGGTCCTTCGCCGGGACGTAAACTTTCATCTCGGAAATATTAAGGTTCATGAACGCATCGCTCTCAATAAGCCGGCCGGTCAACAAATGTGCGACGGACCGCTGGTCCGTCACCCCAACGCAACCCATCGGCCCGCAAATCGCCTCCACAAGCCGCCGCTCCTCCAATCCTCGCCGACCCGCGTTACATTCGAATGTAAGACGGACCACCGGCCGGTCAACAAATGTACGACGGACCGCTGGTCCGTCGCCCAACGCGACCCAGCGGCCCGCATATTATCCAAACACACCGCCGCAACTTCAAACCTAGCCGGCCACCGGTCCGCATCCCAACATCCCAGCCCCGCAGAGGCGTCCCGTTTGTAGAACGCAACTCCCAACCAACCGCTCTTCCCCAGGCTCCGCCTGCCTATTTGCGGCGAAGCTCAGCTTCGCCGGCCGCCAACCCTAACATCCCCCGCGGCTACGCCGCCGCCTTATGCAGCAGAGGCGGATTACTTTTGCTTCCCAAAACGCGTTCTTCGATCCACAAGAAAATCGGGCCTCGCGTTCGCACCGTCAACAGATCAAGGACTCCACCCACCAAACTCCGTCGGAGCGGCCCATTCGTGAAGGCTTGTAAGGCGAGTTGTTATGCGGAAAATGCATGACATTATGTGTTTATATTAAGTGTCTATGAGACCTTATTTTTACTATTCCACCGGCCGGCCGGATCGCATTCTCTCCACACTATTGCGTCGTGTCAGTGCTTATACGCGTCAAACGAAAGTTTCGAAGTTTAAGATCGGCATTACCTGTTCGCCGGACCGTCGATGGGTGGAAGGATACCGCCACGAATACGAAAGAATGATCGTCGTTTACCGCACCACATCAGACAAACACGTGCGGCAAATGGAACGCCTACTAGTCGACCACAATTGGGAATGTGGCGACAACGTGTATAGAGGCGGAGGCGGTCCGTCTGGAGTTGGGCCATATTATTTGTACATCGTTGTCGGAAAAGCCCGATGAGTTCGGCGGACTTAACGAAGCCGCGTGCCGCGCCGGAGATGTGCAGGCGAAAGACGCTTTACCGAGTCAAACGCCGTAATGTAGTACGAAACTGTCCATAACCATGCGTCTTGAATGTGGTACTGAGGATCGTAGAGTATCTATATCAGATAATCCCACTCATAATTAGTGGCTTTCGGCACCCAAGTGACGAAACTGCCAGGTTTTCCGCTAGGGCGATTTCCTATGATTTGGTACCTCGCCCCTCGAACACAAAATCGTAACCCTTTTGTACTGCAGACATTCCCTGCATGCACTGCGAATAAGATTCAAGTGGGCATCCAATCAACTCAGCAGTATCATATTCAGACAGAACCGTAGTGATGAGCGGAGCATTGCCAAAGGCTTTTTCCCGTGCCAAGGTAACTTCAACCAGGCGATTTCGAAGTTTGTTCATAATTTTGTGAGGGATTGCTCACTAACTGTCGGCTTTAGGGGGCATTCGCTTCGAATTTGCAATTTTCTATGTCAAGCGGCTATTCGCGGTTGCGACGTGTTCGGCATTTGATCCCAAGTTCTTCCTTCTAAGGTTCGCCCCGCTTTCTTTTTTTGTACACCACCCCATTGTTTAAAAAAGAAAGCGACGCCCGCTTTGGTACATTGCTCGCGGATGTCGACTACCCACTCGGTCATCATCGGTCGCGCACCGGATCCGCTTTCTCCTCCGACGATCGCCCAATCTATG
Organism: Acidobacteriota bacterium; assembly: GCA_023436495.1. GTDB lineage: Bacteria > Acidobacteriota > Blastocatellia > Pyrinomonadales > Pyrinomonadaceae > OLB17. The sequence continues at coordinate 26,634 of JAEZIT010000048.1, read as the reverse complement.
TTGCTAAGGTCAAGGTTTCTCAGCGGTCCGAGCAGTGGTTCCAATGAAAGGAACTTGACCGCGGCGCCAGTTCTCCGAAGATGGCTTATTCGCGAAACATATCGCTGCGTTTCGACCGAAACTCCCATCCAAATATTAGGCGCCCATTCCAAGCGCGACGAGAGTTCTTCAAGTCGGTCAGCGCGTTTCGTAAGTACCTGAAACCTGTGCCACGATGCGCGTTTCATAACATCGAAAACTCTTTCGATGTATTTGACCGGAACGTCTTTATGGAATAAGTCGCTCATTGAGTTTACAAAGATTGTTTGCGGTCGCTTCCACTGAAGCGGTAAATCCAACATGTGAGGCTGCAATGTGAGCTTGAAACCACTTCTGTAGTTCGATTGCCCCATAGCTTTTAAGCGCTTCGCCATTCTCTCGGCATAACAGTTCTTACAGCCCGGACTGACCTTATTACATCCGGTTACTGGATTCCAGGTCGATTCTGTCCATTCTATTGACGACTTAGACATAATTACGCCTTCCCTAATATATCCTTCGCTATTTTGACCGCGGTTGAAGCCCCTTTCGGATTGCCGGCAGCAAAACATAACATGAAAATTGGAGTATTAGATGAATTTTTCAGACTTAACGGATTTGTGGCGACTTCCGTGAAGACAGTCTGCAACCGTTTAATAAAATAATCTTGAATCGCACCAAATGGATCCTTGGTTTTCACGAAATAATGCATCGGTTCATCCGAATATAGCGTTGAACGTTCTACCCTATCGTAAATTATATCAATCCAAGCCTCTTCACCGAACAACATGTCGAGGCGCCGTTTACGGCCTTCCTTGATGCGCCCATCACGATTCAGCAAACGATTAACTGTACCTATTGGAAACAGAATCCAAAGATCTATTGCTTTGGTTGCTGCTATAGTCGCTATGGTTTCCCAGTGAACTTGCGCACCATAAGGATCTAGAAACATAACTCCGCGTCTATTCTGTCGTATCCAATCTTGTTGACACAGCCGCATAACATTTTCATTGGCATCTCCACAAATGATCTCAATCGCAGTTGCACGACTGGGAAATTCTTCTTTTAGCTTGAGAAGTTCGCTACACCTTTCATCGTGCTTTTCGATGAATGTATAACGGTCAAACGGCGGATTGGTCTGTAACGCAAGACGTGCTGACCCGTCAATAATATCCCTTAAAGAGTACGTTTCATCTTCTTCGAATAATGACCGAGAAGCATTTTCCACCTTTCGGGTGACGTAACCCGATCCTGCGAACGCGTCAATATATTCACGCGTAAAGTTTGTGTTTTTCAAAACTCTAACGTACGCGTTGAGGTACTTTTCAATACGAATAAGCTTGTCTTTCGTCCAAGAATCAATATTGCCGAACTTATGTGACATATGGGAGATAATCTACAATTTATCACGCGTTGCACAGATGCAACAAGATGGTAACCCAAAAGGTGTTCATGCACGATAATTCAACAGTACTTTTACTGCCCATTCTTCATCTCCGCGACCGCCGTCTTAAACTTCTCACTATCGGCGAAGTTTTCGAATGGGGTGTCGCGCATGGGGTCGGGGAAGCGTTTGCCTGGGGGCATGTTGGCTTTGTTTTTGTAGGCGAGGCGAAGGTATTTGATGGCGTTGTCTTCGTCGCCGAGTTCGCCGTGGCCGCAGGCGATGTTGTAGTAAAAGACCGGGTGGGTCGGTTCGACGGTGGTGCCGTATTCGAGGACGGCGAACGCCGATTTGAAATCGCGCGTGTTGGCGTGTGCGGTCCCGAGCTTTTCGACCAGCGCGATCCAGACGTCGCGTTTGAGCCGGCGTTTGTTTTTCTCGAGCTCGAGGGCTTTTTCGTACGGCGGGATCGCGAGCTTGAAATCGCCGTTGATAAAATGGACGTTGCCCTCCTGCATATATTCAAGCGACGTTTTGGCCTGGGCGAACACGGACGCAGAGCACGACAGTACGAGCGCCGTAAATAGGAAGAGTATCAAGTTTTTCATAGCGTTATGGGAAGCAGGCAAGTATCGGCTCAGCATTTATATATCAGCATTAGTAATAATTTACAAGCGCGATTTTGGGGAGTTGGAGTAGCGGCGTTGGGGAGTTTTGGGTCGCTGTTTGAATTCCCACCGGCTAAGGCCGTGGGCAAATCAAAAGAGCAAAGCCGGCGGCAATATAATCTCGCCCTCGATCCTTTACTTCTCCAATTCTTCATCCATACCGAAGACTCCCTCGATTTCAATTCCATCACTTCTGCACTCTCCGAAGTCTCCGCTTTTACCGGCCGACTGTACGGTTGGGGACTGTTCAGGCAGCAAAAATGTCACTAACCGGGCATCTATGCGCCGCTAAGCGGGGGTGCGGTTACCAACAAGAGGGCCAAAACAGCCCAAAAACGTCTTGGACGGCGCATCGCGCTCGGGATCGAGATGGGCCGATATGGACGGTGAGAAAGGCGCCAACGTGTGTCGCCGGCGGCAAAGTTATCAAAGGCGCAAAGGGAATTGTTGCCGACATGAGCGGCGTACAGCCGCGCCGCCGGCGCCGGAAGCCGCCGCCTCATTTGATTTGGCATCGGCGCAAAGCTATCATTTTCCTTACATTTCTCGGAGGAAATAATGACAACAAAGGGCGTGGACATTGCTCCCGCAGAAGGAAAGTTGGGCATTCTGCTCGTGGGTTTGGGTGCCGTCAGCACGACATTCGTCGCCGGGGTCGAGGCCATCAAGCGGGGAATTTCAGCCCCGATCGGCAGCCTGACACAGATGGGCACCGTGCGGCTCGGGAAACGCACCGAGCGTAAGTCGCCGAAAATAAAGGACTTCGTGCCGCTCGCAAAGCTCGACGACATCGTCTTCGGCTTCTGGGACATCTTCACGGACAACGCATTCGACGCCGCCATGAAAGCCGGCGTCATTGAAAAGGACCTGCTTAATCAGGTGTCGGAACAGCTCGCCTCGCTTAAGCCGATGCCTGCCGTCTTCGAACAGAACTACGTCAAGAAACTCCACGGAAACAACATAAAAACGGGCCCGAATAAGATGGACCTGGCCGAACAGCTCATCGCCGACATCGCGAAGTTCAAGTCCGACAATGGCTGTGACCGGCTCGTGATGGTCTGGGCAGCGTCGACCGAGATCTACCTGGAAGAGAGCGACGTACACCGCTCGATCGAGGCATTCGAAAAAGGCCTCTACGACAACGACCCGGCCATCGCTCCGTCGATGATATATGCCTATGCCGCAATAAGGTCAGGCGTCCCGTTCGCTAACGGCGCCCCGAACCTGACCGCCGATATACCCGCGTTGACCAAGCTCGCCGAAGACTCCGGCGTGCCCATCTGCGGCAAGGACTTCAAGACCGGCCAGACGCTGATGAAGACCATCATCGCTCCGGGCCTGAAGTCCCGCATGCTCGGCCTCGACGGCTGGTATTCGACCAATATTTTAGGCAACCGCGACGGGGAAGTGCTCGACGATCCCGAGAACTTCAAGACAAAGGAAGAGTCTAAATTATCGGTGCTCGAACACATTCTGCAGCCCGAGGTCTACCCCGATCTCTATGACGGATTTTCCCACGTCGTCAGGATAAATTATTACCCGCCGCGCGGCGATAATAAGGAGGGCTGGGACAATATCGACATCTTCGGATGGCTCGGGTACAAGATGCAGATCAAGATCGATTTCCTGTGCCGCGACTCGATCCTGGCCGCACCGCTCGTGCTTGACCTAGCTCTGTTCATGGACCTCGCGCACCGCGCCGGAATGAAGGGAATCCAGGAATGGCTGTCATTCTACTTCAAGGCCCCGCAGCACGCGCCCGACCTCTACCCCGAACACGATATCTTTATCCAACAGAAGAAATTAAAGAATACGCTGCGATATATGATGGGCGAGGAACTGATCACGCACCTCGGGCGCGATTATTACGAATAGGCCGGCCATTCCGAAAAATGGGCCCGCGCATCGCAATTTTTCCTTGCAAAACGTTATAATCCTGTGCTAATTATAAGGCAGTGCCGGACACTCGGAACCGGCACCGCACCCTCTGGACAGACCATCCAAATCGCAAAGTCCAGCCAACGCAAAACCTTTTGATATCATCATTAGTGACGACGGATTTGTCTCCGAATTTCACGGCAAATCGGATATCGGAGGTGCGTCAGCAGTAGTGGAACACGATCTGGATAAAAGTGTTTCAGGTAGGAGAAAAACGAAATGAAAAACGACACGGCCAAAAAGAAGGAGAGCGGGGAGAAGGGCGTTTTGCTCGATCCCGACCGCAAGAGTCCCCGGGCAAAAGAGTTCGAAGATAAGCTCTCGGGATTGATCGTCGGACAGGAGCGCGCCGTCCGCCGGATGAGCGGGCTGTTCCAAATATATCTCGCCGGCATGAACAATCCTTCGCGTCCGATCGGAACGATGCTTTTCCTCGGGCCTACCGGTTCGGGCAAAACCCGCGTGGTCGAGGCCGCCGCTGAGGTTCTCTTTGGCGAACCTCATTCCGTCGTAAAGATCGACTGTGCCGAGTTTCAGCATTCGCACGAGATCGCAAAATTGATCGGATCCCCTCCGGGGTACCTGGGCCATCGCGAAACTTCGCCGATGCTGACCCAGGAAAATCTGGACAAGGCACATACTGATGATACTAAGCTGACGTTCGTGCTTTTTGACGAGATCGAAAAAGCGTCCGATTCACTGTGGCAGCTTCTGCTGGGAATTTTGGACAAAGCGACGCTCACGCTTGGCGATAACCGCCGCGTGGACTTTTCAAAGACCATCGTCATCATGACGTCGAACCTCGGCGCCCGTGAGATGTCGGACATGATCTCCGGCGGGATCGGTTTCGCGCCGACAAAGGCAGATAAGGCAAAGGAAGACAACGAGATCGATACCAAGATCTACCGGACCGCGCTCGAAGCCGCAAAGCGTAAATTCTCGCCTGAATTTATGAATCGTATCGACAAGGTCGTGGTCTTTAGAAGCCTGAAGGAACATCATCTTCGTAAGATCCTTGAGATCGAACTCACCGCGGTCCAGGATAGGATAACGGAATCTGCGGGAACGAAATTCATCTTTGAATGTTCGGACCGAGCGAAGGATTTTCTGTTAAGCGAAGGCATTGACTTGAAATACGGCGCTCGGCATCTGAAACGATCGATCGAACGCTTTCTCGTGTACCCGCTGTCAAACCTTGTCGCGACTGAACAGGTGCAGACCGGCGATTTTGTTATAGTCGATTTTGATCCCGAGAAGGATGCACTTACATTTAGGAAACAATCGGGACGGATGATCGTTAATGAGCAATCAGACGGTGTTGGTGATGACGAACCGATCGCCAGTGCAGATGCGGCCGGCGTGCCGTTGCCCAGAGCCACGGCCGCCCCTCAATTGAGCAAATCAAAGGGCGAGAACAACGACGTTTAGTCCTTGAAAATACACACCACAAGAGAAGTTGGGAACGCTTGCAGCGTTCCCTTTTTTATTCGCTCCACCGGAGAGACCGCCGCACTGCCTCGTCCCATTTATCGCGAAGCGCCCGGGCGGTTTTGGCAGTCATTTGCGGCTCGAATCTGGCGTCCTCGCGCCAATGGTCCGCAAGATCGTTTTTCGAATTCCAATATCCGACGGAAAGCCCCGCCAAGTATGCCGCGCCGAGCGCCGTAGTTTCGGAGATCGTTGACCGCACAACTGGGATCTGAAGAATGTCCGCTTGAAACTGCAGCAGGAAATTATTTCGAACGGCGCCGCCATCTACTCTCAGTTCATCGAGTCCGATTCCGGAATCGGCCTGCATTGCATGAAGCAGGTCCGCGGTTTGATAAGCCATCGATTCGACCGCGGCGCGCACAATATGCGCGCGGCCGGTGCCGCGGGTGAGCCCAATGATCAATCCGCGCGCGTCCTGATCCCAATGCGGCGATCCGAGTCCGGCGAATGCGGGAACAAAATAAACTCCGCCGTTGTCTGGGAGAGTCAACGTCAGTTGCTCAACCTCGGATGCGCTTTCGATGACCGCTAATGAATCGCGCAGCCATTGGATCACGGCACCGCCGATAAAAACGCTTCCCTCAAGGGCGTATTCGGTTCGCTCACCGACCTTCCAGCCAACCGTTGTCAGCAGCCGATGGCCTGATGTGACCGGAACGGTGCCCGTGTTCTGAAGCATGAAACAGCCGGTGCCGTAGGTATTCTTTGTCGCTCCGACATCGAAGCATGTCTGCCCAAACAGCGCGGCCTGTTGATCGCCGGCGATTCCTGCGATAGGTATGCCTTGCAACTCTCCTTCCAAATCGACAGGTCCGTAAACCTCGCTCGATGATCGGACCTCGGGCAACAGCGCCTCGGGGATATCGAAGATCTCCAGGAGTTCGTCGCTCCAGTCCAAATTATGAATGTCGAACAGGAGCGTTCGTGAAGCATTCGAGACGTCCGTAATATGCATGCGGCCACTGGTCAGTTTCCAGATCAGCCAGCTATCCACTGTCCCGAACGCCAATTCACCTGCCTTTGCCCGACCGGCGACTCCTTCGATGTTATCGAGCAACCAGCGGATCTTGCTGGCGCTGAAGTACGCATCGACCTCCAAGCCCGTTCGTTGGCGAATAAACTCTCCATGTCTGTCTCGGATCGAAGTGCAGTAGGCCGAAGTTCGTCTATCTTGCCAAACGATGGCATTGTGGACGGGTTCTCCGCTTATCCGGTCCCAGATCAACGTAGTTTCCCGCTGATTAGTGATCCCGAGTGCAGCGATGTTTTTTGCCGTCAGATTCGCGTCCGCGAGTGCGGAAACCGCAGTTTCGAACTGCGACCGCCAGATCTCGACGGGGTCGTGTTCGACCCAGCCGGCCTTCGGGAATATCTGGCTGAACTCACGCTGGCCGGTAGCCATAATACGGCTGTCCCGGTCGAAGATTATCGAACGACTGCTCGTCGTTCCCTGGTCAAACGCTAAAACATATTTCATAAAGAGACAAGGCACACATTCGGCGACGGTAAGTGGCGGGGTGTATGTGTCGCCGAACCGGATACCGTAGCATTAAATCTTATCTAATGCGGATCTGAGGTCTTCAGCGAGGTCATCTATTCCTTCGATCCCGACGGAGAGTCGTAACAAGCCGTCCGAAATCCCCGCCGCCAGCCGCTGCTCTTTGGGAATGCCTGCGTGCGTCATCGACGCGGAATGCTGGATCAAGGTTTCTGCTCCACCAAGTGAAGTGCCAAGCGTGCAGAGTCGTACATTATTGACTACTGACTTGCCGGCTTGCAGGCCGCCGACGTCTATACCGATCATGCCGCCGAAGCCGCGCATCTGTTTTGCAGCTACATCATGATTACGGTGGCTGCTGAGGCCAGGATAATAGACTCGCTCTACGTTCGGATGTTCGGATAACATATTCGCTAAGGCGAATGCATTCGAATTATGGCGTTCCGTCCGCAGCGAAAGCGTTTTTATTCCGCGAAGGACGAGCCAGGCGACTTGCGGGGCAATGTTTCCGCCGTACAGCTGCGTGGTGGAGAGCCGTGCTTTTTCGACGATCTCCGCGTCACCGACAATTACGCCGGCAGTTAGGTCACTGTGGCCGCCGAGATATTTCGTCGCGCTGTGAACAACGACATCAACCCCGAGGTCCAAAGGCCGTTGGTTATATGGTGTAGCAAAAGTATTATCTGCAATAGTTTTTATTCCGGCCCGCCGCGCGATATCAGTCAATGCGGAAAGGTCGGTTATATTGAGAATCGGGTTTGATGGTGTCTCGATCCAAAAAAGCTTCGTATTCGCGCGAATAGCAGTTTCGTATGACGATGGGGCTGCGGCGTCGACATACGATGTCTCGATTCCGAAGTTTCGGTTCAAGTGATCAAGGAATTTTGTCGTTGTGGAATACATCGACGCCGGTGCAACGATGTGATCGCCTGATTTGACGATCGTCAATATCGCCGCCGATACTGCGGCCATTCCCGACGCGAACGAGAGGGCGTACTGGCCGTTTTCCAGTTCCGCCATTGCCTTCTCGAGCGCGGCCTGTGTGGGATTTCCCAAACGGCCGTAGTAGTAGCCTGCTTTCTGATTGTTATGAATGGCCGCGCCTTCATCGGCGTCGGTGAACGCATAAACGGACGACGTATAAATTGGAACCGATACAGCACCGAAGTTCGCTCGGCGATCCTCTCCTGCGTGCACAGCGAGCGTATCGAATGATGTTTTGCTCATCGAACCTCCAGAAGATAAGAACAGGTCATCAAACTTTGTCCAATAATATTAGGCTTCTATCGGTCGGTGCAACACCCGGCTGCTGAATCTGGCAGTAAGAGAAAAGTGCTAAGTCTCGCGATGATTCACGAGATGTTCAATTGAAAAGATCGATCATCCCGGTGTGATCGAGTGAACATATATCGCAAGCCGGATATCAATAAGTAAACATTTCATGTCTTTTCAGAACATCGATCCAAAATTGGAAAAAGCGTGTTATAGTTTCCACATGGACGAACACGGCTTGGCGTATATGGAAAGGTTCTTTATGGCATTGGCTGACCGGACACGACTGCGGATCCTGAACCTAATGCGAGACGAAGAGGTCTGCGTCGCTTATTTCACGGACGTCCTGGAAATAAGTCAGCCCAAGGCCTCGCGTCATCTGGCATATCTCAGAAATACTGGGATCGCAGGCACGAGGCGCGAAGGGAAGTGGATGCACTATAGTATCGAACCGCCGCAGGACCCATTGGCGGAGCGAATGCTTTGGCAATTGTTTGAATGGTTTGACAGCAATGAAGAACTTTGGCAGGAACGGCAGAGATACCTCTCGATGCGGCGTGAGTCGGAACCGGTATCCACGGCGTTCGATAAGTGGAAAGTGGACGGTAGCGGCGGCGTTCATAACGAGCTAGAAGAGTTTCTCTTATGATCTTTTGAGTTTTCATACGGGCAATGCCGACAGCCGTTATCGCAGCAATAGCCGCGACCTAGCAGGAAGCGTGCTGTCAGGACCATAAAGCCGTTCTCAAAATAATAATCTTTGCCCTCGGTCAAGATCTGCCTAACGGCATTCTTTTCGACCCCATCACGCTCTTTCATATAGCCCGAGAAATTCCTTATTGCCTTCTGCTCCAAGGATAGGAGACTCTATTACGTCGATGGGAACAAGTCCGGAAGCTTTACAGAATTCGTTGATCTCCGTGACCGTTCTCTCATGTTTTTTAGCCTCACGAACGATCCCACCTTTCCCGACCTCACCTTTTCCGACCTCGAATTGCGGTTTGATCAGAATGATCATCCTTCCGCGCAGCTTCAGCAGCGGAATCAGTGCCGGAATGACCTTCGTGACCGATATAAAGGACACATCCATAACGATTAGATCGAATTGTTCGCTGAAATCCTGAGATGATAAATTCCGCGCGTTCGTATTTTCGCGCACATCGACTCGTGGATCGTTTCGAAGCTTCCATGCAAGCTGATTAGTGCCGGCATCGATCGCGACGACGCGGCCCGCGCGATGTTGAAGAAGGCAATCGGTAAATCCGCCTGTTGAGGATCCTACGTCCAAACAGATATATCCGTGTGGCCGTATATGAAAATGCTCAAGAGCCCTTTCAAGTTTCAGGCCGCCACGGCCGACGTATTTGGATTCAGCCGATTCGCCTTTTATTCGTATGCTGGCTTCGATGGGAAATGTTTCCGACGGCTTTTCGACGCGACGTTCATTTACAAGAACTACGCCGGCCATCACCATTGCTTGGGCCTTTGTACGCGAATCGGCAAAGCCGCGGTCATGCAGAAGTTTGTCAATGCGTTCCTTTGTCATCTCTCAGAAAAATCAATTTTACTCATTGGCCGCTTAAGCATGACTTGTTGCCGGACCGATTTAAAAAGCAATACTTCGATGTTATTTTAGCTTATAAGAAACTAAATCGGTGCGCCCAATGAACGATCGTTCGCAATTATCGGCCTTTGCAAAGTATGCGTGGTTCGCGCTCGCATATAACCTCGTCGTGATACTTTGGGGCGTGTTCTTGCGTGCGTCGTATTCCGGTGACGGCTGTGGCCAACATTGGCTGACCTGTCAGGGCGAAGCTATACCGTCGGCACCGGAGCTGAAGACGTTGATCGAATTCTCTCACCGGATCACGACAATGATCGCCGGATTCGTCGTCATCGGGCTTATAATTTGGGCTTACCGCAAATTTCCAAAGGGCGACATTGTCCGACGAATGGCTTTGATGTCGTTCATTTTTATACTGGTCGAAGGGGCAGTAGGAGGCGGGCTTGTCCTAACCGGAAATGTAGCGGGAAACTGGACACCGTCGCGGCCATATTGGACGGCAGGTCACCTGATAAATACTTTTATCCTCATCGCTTTTCTCGCGCTCACCGCATGGTATGCAAGCGGAGACCGGACCGAGCGTCGGTCGTTGCCGGCCAAGGTCCGATTGCTGCTGATAGCCGGCACCGCCGCGATCCTGATAACCGGTATCAGCGGTTCGATGGCAGCACTCACGAATATGCTATTTCCGTCCGAGACAATAGCCGAAGGCATCGCGAAGGACTTTGACCCGGATTCTCACCTGCTTCTCAGACTTAGAATACTCCATCCGATCCTGTCGATCGCGACGGCAGTCTTTCTTGTACTTGCGGCCGGCTGGATCCGACAGCGTGCCGCTGACTCTTCGGATGTTCTCCGCTGGTCGAATGTTCTATCAATACTCGTGATCCTGCAGATCATTTTTGGCGCCGCAACACTTCTGATGTTAGCTCCGATCGTTATGCAGCTGGGGCATCTACTTCTCGCTGATCTCGTTTGGATCAGCTTTGTGCTTTTGGCTGCAAGTGCACTTTCCAGCGACTTCCGGATGGACCGGCCATTCAAATGAAAAAAGGCGGCTCAATCTGAAGCCGCCTCCTGTATCTTTGCCCAATATAATTACTTGATAATGCGGATCGCCGTTCTTCTGTCGACTTTACGCTCATCGTCGCTTGCGTTTTCGTCGACCGTGGCGAATTGTTCGCCGTAGCCTTCGGCTTCAGGAACCTGTCCGCCGACGCCTGCCTTCTGAAGGGCCGCTTGGACAGCCTTTGCTCGTCCGTCGGAAAGTTTCAAGTTGACTGCGTTATCGCCCTTTTTGTCTGTGTAACCGCCGATCTTTATTTTTACATCCGGAAATGCTTTTAAGATCGCAACGATGTTGTCCAACTGACGTTTCGATTCCGGGGCCAATTCTGTTGTGCCGAACTTGAAATTCAGATCGTCAAAGTTGAACCACTCGTCCTTTAGCTGGTCATTAGAGGCATTTTTGTATTCGTTCGACCCGACAAATTTGACCAACTGGTCTTCGATTCCGCCCGGGTAGGCCTGCAGTTTCGTTCCATCTGGAAGTGAGACTTCGCCCAATGTGCGCGCAGATTCAGAGCCGCCGCCCACACCGAGCGAACTGGGAAGCGTCCAGCCCGAAAAGAGGCTCTTAAGCTGCTCCACAGCGGCGGCCGGCAGGCCTGTTGCTTCCGTCACCGCGTTGCCGGTAAATGTTAGCGTGCCCGTTCTCCAATCATTCAGTCTCGGCAGCATCTTCGCGAAATTTTCCGACCAACCGGCATTTAGCGGTTTTGCTGCGGCGTCCACACGAAGACCGTCAAAATTCACATTCTCTGCTCCGTATTGCGTTGTCAGCGCATTTACGATCTGCTTCTTCGTTGCTTCGTCAGGAACCACGCCTGTCACGGAATATTTACCGTTCTCGGCCTTTATAGAGATACTGGAGTCAATAGACTTGGCGGGAGCGGATACGTTGTTCCGCGGGGTCGTATTGACGTTCATATTGGCGTTGGCAGGGCCAACGGGCGTCGATGGACGTCCACAAAACCAGAATCCCATTGCGATCAGCAGCGCCAATAGCAATAGGGGCAACAGCCATCTTAAGATCGATCCGCCGCCCGTTCCGGGAGCTGTGCTTGAGATCCGGTCGCCCAAGTCCGTGACAGCCTCGCGTCTCTCTCCATAGGCCGCACCAGCGGCGGCATCGATCCGATCGACGGTTTGGCCAGCAAAGGCTCCAGCGGACGCTCCGCCCCAACCGGATACGAATCCGCTAATCCTGCCCAATAGGCTGTTTTCGTCGGGCAATTCGCCTTCGGGCGTTAATTGATCAACAACGGAAGGGATAATTCCCGCCATCGCCGTGGTGGCGAGGCTCTTCTCGACACCGGCGCTGTCGGCAATATCACGAATATTATCTTCGCCCAGTGCCGATTCCAGCTGTTCGTTCGAAAGCGGCACGTTGTCGCCTTTGGTTATCCAGGAATTCATCAGCGGTTCCAGGCCGACGTTCCTGAACCGGTCCACGAATCCGCCGAACCCGCCTTTCTGCGGGTCTGCTATAAATGCCAGTAATGCCGACAGGAGTCCGCCTGCCGCATCATTGCTTAATCCAAACCGCTTCGTCGCTTCTCCGATTATGGAATCGAACAGTGCCATTTTGATCGTCCTCCTGTGGGTACTTTATGAAAATTGACCGGAAACAGCGGAAAAGCTGCTGAAGACGACTTCCGGCTTAAACTGGGTCCGCCAACGGAATGACGGCCGGGTTGAGATCTATCGTGAATTGCCTGAACTCCATTGTTTACCACGGTAAACTAATTCGTCAAGGCTTTTCTGAAGTGCTGTCCGAGCGGCCTCTAAGTGATCAGAATCCGCATCGGCGTGAATATATATCGGCTTGTCGATAATAAGCTTGGCAGTCGTAAAGGGTTTTGGGATCTGCAGCCGATCCCAACTATTTACCGTCCAATACCGCCGCGCTTCCAGTACGAACGGCATCATCGGATTACCGGTCTTCTTCGCTAGTGTCGCCGGTCCGGCCTTTACTTGGTATCGCGGCCCTTTGGGACCGTCCACGGTAAATGCCATCGGAATCCCGGTCTTCATTACGCGGATCATTTCAACAAGAGCTTTCGTACCGCCTCTGGTTGATGATCCACGGATGGCTCCGTAGCCCAGCCGCTGTATGAATCGGGCGATGTATTCTCCATCCAGGCTTTGTGAAGTGATAACGACGATGCCGCGGTGCCTGAAATAATACGTCCCGAGAAAGATCCTGTCGTGCCAGAAGCAATAGATCGGCTGTTTTCCACTGTTTTCGATCTGCTCAAGGTGCTCCAAACCCTCGACTTCGAAACGCACAGTTCGTCCGATCAGCGATATCAGAAGATAAAACGCAATATCCGCCGCCCGGATCAGCAATCGCTTTTTGAGCGGGTATTCAGATAACGGCGCGTGCTGGTAAACTCTTTGTAAATTCGTCGACACAGTTAGAAAATAAGTAACAAGATGCTGTATTATTTGCAACAACAGCAGTAATTTTGTCGTAATTGTTTACGGCAGTGCCAAAATGAAAAGACGGATCTTGATAATTGACGACCACGACGACATGGCTAGCTCTCTCAAAGCGGCCTTTTCTGCCGATGGGCACGAAACGAAGACCGTCGACAGCCGCAGCGACGCGCTCGCCATTAATCGGCTTGAGGGATATGACCTTATTGTAACGGACCTGGACGTTGATCATTCTCAGATCGGCCGCGTCTCGAACGGCAATTCACCTGTAGCAACGTGCCTCCCTGAACCTCCCGAATCGGCAATTTGCGAACATGTAAAGGCCTTCAAGCTATGCGCGACGAATTTCCGCCGTGACGAATTTGATGAAGAGGAGTTGAAATCGCTCGTCGAAACGATCCTCGGATACAAGCTCAGCCACGTCGATGATGAGGAATTCGTCCGTCAGATACACGAGAAGATCGAGTTCGAACTACCGAGCTCTATCTCCCCGATGCATTCGATCCTCGAGTATCTCATCAAACGTGTCGAAAAACTCGGCGTCATCGACAGCGCGAGCTCAAATCTTTTCGTTGCTTTGGACGAGGCATTTGTAAATGCCGTCAAACACGGCAATAAGTACGATGCCGGCAAACTCATCCGCATCACCGCTGAACTATCGCCCCACGAAGCCAGCTTTACGGTCGAAGATGAAGGCGAAGGCTTTGATGTCAGCAGCATTCCTGACCCGCTCGACCCCGAAAACCTATTCAAAACGTCCGGCCGCGGCGTTCTGTTTATTTTCAACATAATGGACGAGGTCAAATATAACGACCGCGGTAACCGCCTGACGATGGTCAAGAAACCGGATAGTACAATCGCCGAAAAATCCCTAAGTTGACATTCCCGAGCAGAACCGAAAAACTGTCAAAATGAAGGTTACGATCGGCCAGATCAACACCATTAACGGCGACATCGACGGCAATACGGCAAAGATTATAGCTGCCATTGAGAAGGCGAGGTCGGAAAGATCCGACTTGATCGTTTTTCCGGAGATCGCAACGCATGGCTACACCTCGCAGGATTGGTTTCAGGATGGCGATATAATCGACCATTCGGACGAACCGATCGAACGCATCATTCCTGCAACGAAAGATATCACCGCGGTTGTCGGTACGATCCGTCGAAATCCGGACAGCAACGGTCGCCGGCTGTTCAATACCGCCGCCGTAATTCACGATGGAGAGCTTATCGGATTTGCTGATAAGACCCTGCTCCCCGAATACGACGTTTTCGATGACCCCCGATATTTTAAACCGAGCGAAAATAGGAAAATTTTCGATATAAACGGAACGAAATTGGGAATCGTGGTATGCGAAGATTTTTGGAATGACAAGACGTTCTGGAAGGAACGTCTTTATGACGATGACCCGACAGACGAGGTGATCGGACTCGGCGCTGACATTATTGTATCTCTAAATGCATCGCCCTATAACAAGGGCAAGATCCGGCTTCGCTGTGACATGGTCGCCCATCGTGCTCGTGAAAATAAACTGCCGATCGTTTTCGTTAACCTTATCGGCGGCAACGATGGCATTATATTTGACGGTGCGAGCCTCGTGGCTGATCAGGAAGGCGACATTATCCTGCAGGCACCCGCTTTCGAAGAGTTTGTCGAAACCGTTGAGCTCGACGTGCGCAAACCCGACGCACGCGGTATTTCTGGCTACGAGACGGATGCGATAACAGACGCTCTTATTCTCGGCATACGGGATTACGCACGTAAAAATGGATTTACGAGAGCCGTTCTCGGCCTGTCAGGCGGGATCGATTCAACCTTGGTCGCTGCGCTCGCCGCCGAAGCCATTGGGCCGGAAAATCTGCTTTGTGTGATGATGCCGTCGCAATTTTCTTCCGAAAGCAGTATTACCGATTCCGAGGCTCTCATCCGTAACCTCGGGTGCGAGGGCCGCACGGAGCCGATCGTTGAGGCCTACGAATTACTTGTAGACCAACTCGGCCTGCGGACCCCGACCCGCGGCGGTGAAAGCCTCGCGGCGGAAAATCTGCAATCACGGCTTCGCGGCGTGATCCTAATGGCGATATCTAATTCTGAGGGCCGCCTGCTTCTGTCGACAGGGAATAAGAGCGAACTTGCCGTCGGCTATTGTACGTTGTACGGCGATACGAACGGCGGGCTTGCTGTGCTTGGCGACGTCCTGAAAACCGAGGTTTGGCAGATCAGCCGCCGTTTCAATGAACGGGCGGGCCGCGAGATCATTCCGGAACGGGTCATTGACAAAAAACCATCGGCTGAGCTGGCTCCGGATCAATTCGACCAGGACAGCCTTCCGCCGTACGAACTGATGGATCCGATCCTGAAAATGTACTTTGAACAAAAGGCATCGGCTGCGGAGATAATTGCCGCCGGCAATGATCCACAGCTCGTTTATAGTGTATTGAACAAGGTCGAGCATCCTGCGAATGAATTCAAACGCCAACAGCTTCCTCCGCCGCTGATAATTTCAAAACATGCGATCGGTGTCGGACGCCGCCGGCCGATCACGCATAAATATAAGCGTCCCGTTACGTCAGACAAACTAAAGATAAATTGAAAAGGCCGTCCAACCGGACGGCCCCTTTGAACGTCAGTACCAACAAGCGCTTAATTCTTTACGTAGTATCCCTGGCGAGCGCGTACGCGGCGGTTGGCAGGGTTTTGAAGTCCGACATTCAGCTTTACGTATCGATTCGTCGGAAAGTCGGCTTCCGAATAATATTGGACGAGATACTGTGCCCGAAGCTCGTTAGCAAGCTGTTTGAATATCGTCTCCAGCACCGCCGTATTCTTCCGCATGTTGCTTGAGTTCTGCAGGTCGTCCTTAGTATCGATCGGCTGGAATTTCGGCAGGAAAGCCGTGCCGCCGGTTTCGTCAGCAAATTTCTGCATGTTGTCCTGGCCGTAAACGCTTATTTTATTTAGCTGGTACGAGCTCCCGCCGGGATTAATGGAATAAAAAACTGTATCAGCATTCTGTAGCTGCTGAAGAACCCTGCCGCGCTCACGTAAACTTGCAGCATCCCTGTTCTTGACGGTTAATTCATAGAGCGTCTTGTTATCAAGGGTATTTATCTTTTCGCCGGCTTTCGCGTACCCGTCCTGGATCGCCTTGGCGATACGCGTGCTGTTCGTGTCCTCACCGTCCGAAATGACAACCACCACTCTGCGTGTTCCGGCCGGAGCATTATTTCGCAGGTATTCTGCCGCCGATCCGACCGTGTCATAGAATGCGGTAAATTGTTTCGTCGGGACTATCGACCGGATCGTCGCGATCGATTTCTCAGCCGTATCCCTCGGCTGAAGCAGGATCGGATCCGCTCCTATCGTATAAATGGTCGCCCGGTCGGCCGGACGCATTACTTCCTGAAGGAACTTAGCCGCCGTTTCCTGCTGAAACTTGAACATCGGGTTCGTCGTTGCCGAAATATCAAATAGGAGTGCTATCTCAAGCGGCACACTATCCGCAGTGCCGACATGGTCGATCACCTGCGCTTTGTTTTCTTCCAAAACACGGAAATCTTGAGCCTTAAGGCCAAGTACGGGCTCACCTGCTGCGTCAGTGACCGAAACAGGGACCACAACGAGCCTCGAATCGACAGTTATCACGTCGCCTGAATCTGCCGCCGGCGGTGGCGGCGGAGTGGCTGAAGGTGTCGGGTTTTGAGCTTTAAGATTTACGAACGAGCAGAAGATCAGAGCGAAGAATAAAAGTCTGGAGAATTGCATAAGATTTCTCGCGGCCCCAATTTCGGGATTGCGGGCGGGTAATATAGTTAGAGGGCAAAAAAGTGAAAAAGGTTTTCACCGATCTCACTTTTTTGCCCTCTTGAAGTGGTCAGATCTACTGCTGATCGTCAGCGGGCGTTGCCTGCCGAACTTCCACATTCTGATTCAGACCGCGGCTGACGAGAAGCTTGACCTCGACACGGCGGTTCTGTTCACGGCCCTCACGGGTCGAGTTGTCTGCAATAGCCTGCAATTCGCCAAATCCGTACGACTGGCCGATTCTGCGAAGCGGAACGTTATGCGTTTCCACCAGGTAATCAATGACAGCCTGTGCACGTCGCTGGCTGAGCCGTTTGTTCAGAGCCGTTCCACCTTCAGATGATGCAAAGCCCGTAACCTCAATAACATAGCCCTTCATCGACATTGCCGACGAAGCGACTTCGTCAAGAGCGGCTTTCGCATCCGGCGAAAGAATGGCGCTGTTCACGCGGAAATTGACCGTTGCGGTGTTTTGAACGACATAATCGTCCATAGCCGATATACGAGCATTTGTGGCGTTTACGCCTTCAACGGCTGCATCGGCAGTGTCCTGAGCGGCCTTGGCACCGCCGCGGGCTGCGTTCGAAATAGCCATAAGCTCATCGATCTGGCCCGAAACACGCCGTGCATTCTCTTCAGCAGCCGAAAGACGCTGTTCAGCCGGAGCGACGCGGGCGTCGATCGACTGGGCGACCTCAAGGTTGCTCTTATCGAAACGGACCTTCGTGGCGGCAAGATTACCGGCTCCATCCCCGCGGCCTTCGGCCTCGAGATTCAATCCACGAACGATCGATGTTGAGGGATAGCGGTCGCCGCTGCCCCAAAAACTGTTCTGTCGAATGCTCGCATTCGGAGCGATGACTACACGTGTGTCGACGCCTGTGGCGTCACGAACCACGAATGTACTGTCATCATCCTTAGCGACAACTACCCCCTCGATCTTGTACTTCTGGCCGCTCGTCAACGTGCGTACCTGAGCGTCGTCCTGTGCCACCACGCTCATCGCACCGATCATGAGTGCCAAAGTGATAACTGAAATTTTCTTGAACATATTTAACTCCTCTAAATTGAATGACGCTAACTCAAACCAGCAAATCGAAATTCGTTTGCCACCCCTTGTACGTAGGAGTTCAAATGATAACGCGAATTATCCAATCAAACCGTGCTCCGTTAGCTTAGATCTCTCCGAAACGGTCCGGGCATACTTAAGCCCTAGTCGTTATCGTACGGAAGTCCTTTAACAATCGGCGTGCCACAGTGCCAATTCATTCCAGACTTCTTCAAAGCTTGGCAGTACAAGGGTTACGCCATGATTTTGAAGCCTGTTTGGTGTATGGATTGGATGCAGATTTATGCCGGTTGATAAAACGGTGTTCGAAATCGAGTCACAGTGTCCGGTGAAGAGAATACACAGAAATGAGCGTTTTGCAAAGCATTTTTTAGGGCAGCCCATGAAGGCTGCCCCGTTTCGTCAAAGACTATAAGGTAAATTGAGTATTCTCTAGATATTCCTTAAGGTAGGCAAGGAACTTCTCAGCATCGGCTCCGTCAACGATCCTGTGATCGTAAGTCAAAGCAAAATAAGCCATTTGGCGAACCGCGATGTAGTCGTCGCCGTCAGGTGTTGTAAACACCTTTGGACGTTTTTCGATCGTTCCGACGCAGAGTATAGCAACCTGCGGCTGATTGATGATGGGCGTGCCGAACAACCCGCCGAATACTCCCGGATTCGTTATCGTAAACGTTCCGCCGTTGACCTCGTCCGGATTTAGCTTCTTTATTCGGGCTCGATCTGCAAGATCGTTTGCGGCGAGAGCGAGGCCCGACAGCGACAGCGTGTCTGCCTTTTTGATGACGGGAACGATCAGGCCCCAATCCAGCGCGACCGCCATGCCGAGGTTTATGTCGCCTTTATAGACGATATTATCGCCGTCGACCTGGGCATTTACGACCGGATATTTGCGGATAGCATTATTGACGGCCTGGAAAATAAAGGGCATGAACGTCAACTTCGTACCGAAACGATTCTGAAATTCTGCCTTGTTCCTGTCGCGGAATTTCGCGACGTTTGTCATATCGATCTCATACACGCTGGTCACGTGTGCCGAGGTCTGCTTCGAAAACGTCATGTGTTCCGCGATCTTCTTACGCATGACGGACATCTTTTCGACGCGGTCACCAGCGCCTGAAACAATGGCGGGCGCAGTGTACGTTGAGGGAGAGGCCGGCGCGGACGGAATGGCCGGTGCCGTGGGCGCGCCTTTTACCAAAAGGTCCTGTGGACGCAGGGCGGCGCCGGTTTCGATGAACGACATGATGTCTTGTTTCGTGACACGGCCGCTGGCTCCGGAGCCCGGTATTCTCGATATATCAATGCCATGTTCCTTGGCGATATTCCGCACGAGCGGGCTGGATTTCGAGCGGCGAAGGTCATCGACGGTCTGCTCAGAAGCCGGGCCTGTCGGAGCAGAAACAGGGGCAGGAATAGCGGCAACGGCCGGCGCAGTGGGCGCCGCGGCCGGTGCGGCAGTTTCAACGGGAGCCGGTTTTGCGGGCTCGGGTGCCGCGGCAGCGGCCGCTCCGTTGGAGCCGACGAGGGCCAGAACGGAGCCTACCTCAGCGGTTTCGCCTTCGTTGACCTTGATCTCGAGCAGGGTGCCGCCTGCCGGGGAAGGCACCTCGGCATCGACCTTGTCGGTCGAGATCTCAAGCAGGGCTTCGTCCTTTTCGATCGTGTCGCCGACGGCCTTAAGCCATTTAGATACAGTACCTTCCGTGATCGATTCGCCCATTTGGGGCATCACGACTTCGGTCGCGGCGCCGGAAGCTGCGGCGGTTGCTGCGGCCGGAGCCGAGGCGACTGCGGCCTTGGCAGCGGCGGGCGGGGCCTCGACAGGTGCTGCGGCAGGAGCCGGCGCGGCTGCGGGTTCGGGAGCCTGTGCGGGTTCAGGCGCAGAGGCCGCGGCGGGCTGTTCGCCTTCGGCGCCGATGACGGCGAGGACGGTTCCGACCTCGACGGTTTCGCCCTCGTTATGCCTTATTTCTAAAAGGGTTCCGGCTCCGGGGCTCGGGACCTCGGCGTCGACCTTGTCGGTCGAGATCTCCAGCACGGCCTCATCTTTATCGACCTTTTCGCCTACTTTCTTAAGCCATTTTGATACGGTCCCTTCAGTAATGGACTCACCCATCTGCGGCATTACGACTTCTACGCTCATAAAATCTCCGTCTAATAAATTAATTATTATAAAGAATTACCAATTCAATAGAATACAGGAAAACGCTGCAAAATGTGAAAAGTGGAATCGAAATTGGCGAATTTCCGGGTGTGGGTATAATGGAAAAATGGATGACGCGACACGTCGGCTTGATGACATGGCAAGTGCCGCACAGCGGTACGTTTTTCTCGTAAGACGACCAGTGAACGACGCATTAGTGACATTGCGCGAACTTCGGTCCAGCCTCGCCGAACTTCACGCCGCGATCGTACGATTTTCGGACATTGAATCGGTTGACGAGGCGGCCTTGGATGAAGTGGTCACCCAAGAGGAGCGCGAAGCCGTCCGGGAGAAATTCGCCAACCTTCCGGTGAACGGATATTGGGAAATGTCGGACCCGCTCGACCCGTCTGTGACCGAACCCGTCTTCGGAGTTCTGGAGGATGACCTGGCGGATATCTACGCGGGGCTCGCGCCGGGGCTATCGGCTGTCGAAGCCGGCGATGCGAGATCGGCAGCGGCGCATTGGCGGTGGACGTTCAAACACCGCTGGGGCCGGCGTCTGCTGGCAGCGGAGCGCGTTGTGTACGAATATTTCAGAAGCCTTGAGATCTAGGGTTACTGGGATCGGAGCGCAGGCCCGACAGGCCGCTGCGGATTGCGCGGACGGCTCCGGCGGGGTCTTCAAGCGTTTCGGGGAGCGTGGCGGTGCGGCCGCCGGCGGCCTTGACCTCGATGGTCACGCGGCCGTTCTTTGCCGGGGAAGAACGAAACGATTCTATTTCGTCCCACCTTGCCCGAAATTTCCTGTAGGCGATGCCGTTCTCGTGGATGCGGACGACACTGCGTTTTTGCAGCACGAGGCTGATCATCGTAACGATATAAACCAATAAAAACGCCGTGGCGAGCAGGAAATATATGATATTCGCCATGGTGTAGAACGCGAACATCATCCCGAGAAAAAACAAAAATGCGAGCACGGCAATAAAAGCGGCGCGCTGAATAATGGCAGGCTGGACGCCGTGGCTGCTGATAAGCGGCCCGAGGCCGGCCTCGTCGTTAGAAGACATAAAAATACATCAGCCGCCGCTGAAACGGCGGGCCTATATGTTTCTAAAATTGAAGGTTCAAGCGTTCGCCCGTGTCGGGTCGATGAGCGCTTTTACCTCGGAGATCTTGTTGGCCGGAAAGCCCGTCTCGCGTGCGTGCTGTTCGATCAATTCGACGCTCGGCGCGGTATAGATGCAATAGATCTTGTTGTCCGTCACGTAGCTGTGTATCCACTGAATGTCGGAACCGAGTTTATCGAGGACGCTGCAAGACGTCTGCGAAGCTCCGCGGAGCTGTTCGGCATTCATTTTTCCAACATCCGGAATATCGCGTTCGATCACATATTTGGGCATAATCCACCTCTTGAAACCCGGACACGATATTTTGCGTAAAAGACGTACCCGGTGAATTTTCCTGAAAAGCCGTTTCGTGAACCAAAACAGATAATAGCAGAAGAATAAGCAGCGATGAAAAGCGGAGTTTCGACTTCGGCCGCATTTATCGCCGCGAACTTCGGCCCTTGATGTACGCGCGTTTCTGGCGTATACAAATAAGGAGAATTACACACGCAAAACAGTTTAGAAATCAGTAAATTATCCATGAACAAATTAAAGTCTCTTAGTGCAGTATTGCTGCTCGTGCTATCGGCAGCGTCCGTTCATTCACAGCAGGCGGCCGGTGCGAAACGCGTTTTGACGGCCGAAGATTATGCGCGTGCCGAAAAGATGCTGAGTTTTAACACGTCGCCGCTGGTCGACCGCGCGGGCGTGCGGCCCGTGTTCTTGCCGGACGGCCGTTTGTGGTACCGCGTGCTGGTGCCCGGCGGCAGTGAATACGTTCTGCTGGACCCGGCGACGGGCAAACGGACCACGGCTGCGAAGATGGACGAGCTCGGCATTGCGGCCCAGCCGATGCCGGCCGCCCCGATGCGGCGCGGAGGCGGCGACAATTCGGTTGCCTCGCCGGACGGCAAGCGTGCCGTTTTCATCCGTGACTGGAACCTGTGGGTGAAAGATACGTCAACCGGCAAGGAGACACAGCTGACGACCGACGGCGTGAAGGATTTCGGCTATGCGACGGACAACGCAGGATGGCGAAAGAGCGACCGTCCCGTCGTGATCTGGTCGCCGGATTCGAAGAAGGTGGCAACGTTCCAGCAGGACCAGCGCGGTGCGAGCGATATGTACCTTGTCACGACGAACGTGGGCGCGCCTAAGCTCGAAGCATGGAAATACCCGCTGCCGACGGACAAACAGATCGCGATGCTGCACCGCGTGATCATCGACGTCGAGACGCCGAAGGTCGTCCGCCTGAAAATGGACCCGGACGCGCACCGTTCGACGCTGTGCGACGACATCATCTGTGACGGAACGTTCACGGATAATCAATGGAGCCCGGATTCGAGCAAGCTCGCATTCATCTCGAGCAGCCGCGACCACAAAACGGCGATCCTGCGCATAGCAGATCCCGTTACAGGCGACATCCGCACGGTACATACCGAAACCGTTCCGACGCAATACGAATCGGGCCAGGGTGCGGTCAACTGGCGTTATCTGCCGACGACGAACGAATTCATCTGGTATTCGGAAAAGGACGATTGGGGTCACTTGTATCTGTACGACCTGACGACCGGGAAGCTGAAAAACCAGATCACGGCAGGGAATTGGGTAGTGACGGAGCTGTTGAAGGTCGATGAGAAGAACCGACAGCTATATTTCAACGCTAAAGGCCGCGAAACGGGGCGCGATCCTTACTTCAGCCATCTCTACCGCATCGGATTTGACGGGAAGGGCATGACGCTGCTGACGCCTGAGGACGGCGAGCATCTGGTCTCATTCTCGCCGGACGAAAAATATATCATCGACACGTATTCGAAACCGGACGTGCCGCAGGTGACCGTGCTCCGCGACATCGACGGCAAACAGATCGCCGTGCTCGAGAAAACGGACGTTTCGCGGCTAGCTGCCGCCGGATGGAAACCGCCGATGCCGATCAAGGTAAAGTCGCGCGACGGAAAATGGGACCTGTACGGGCTGATGTTCACGCCGACGAACCTCGATCCGAAGAAGAAATATCCGGTCGTTAACTATATCTATCCCGGGCCGCAGGGCGGCGGCGTCGGTTCGCGGAGCTTTATGCCTTCGCGTTCGGACCATCAGGCGTTAGCCGAGTTGGGGTTCGTGGTCGTCATCATCGACGGCACGTGCAATCCGGACAGATCGAAATCGTTCCATGACGCCTGTTACGGCAACATGGCCGACAATACGCTGGAAGACCAGATCGCCGGCATCAAGGAATTGGCGGCGAAATATCCGTACATGGACCTCGACCGCGTAGGTATGTGGGGACATTCGGGCGGCGGTTTCGCGACGGCCGCGGCGATGTTCGGTCATCCGGAATTTTACAAGGTCGGCATTTCCGAATCGGGCAATCACGACAATCGTAATTATGAAGATGATTGGGGCGAACGCTACATTGGCTTGCTTTCAGGCGACAATTACGAGAAGCAGGCGAACCAAACGGACGCGAAGAACCTGAAGGGCAAGCTGCTGCTGGTACACGGCGGAATGGACGACAACGTACCGCCGTATAACACGTATCTGGTGGTGGACGCGCTGATCAAGGCGAACAAGGATTTCGACCTGCTGATCTTTCCGAACGCACGCCACGGATATGCAGCGAATGCGCTGACGCCGGGCGTTCCGGATTTCGCGGCCAGCAATTACATGATGCGGAAACGCTGGGATTATTTCGTAACCCACCTGCTGGGGGCGGAGCCGCCGAAGGAATACGAGATAAAGATGAAACAGGATCCGCGAACGATGCAGAGATAGGAAAGAAAAGGGCCGTTAAGAACGGCCCTTTTTTATTTGCCGGCTAATTGTGGTGAAGCTCTGCTTCGTCAATCGAGGGTTGTTTTTGGGCTATGCCCGTCTATTTGCGGTGAAGCTCTGCTTCACCGGGCGTCGGTCCTGAATATTTTTGCGGCTTTGCCGCCGCCTGCAACACTTCGTTTGGGCGGCGGCGGAGCCGCGAATTGATTGCAGGCGTTATCGGAAAAGCGGAGCTTTTCCGCAAATAGAGCGGCAAAGCCGCAGGTGCGATCTTTGGCGGCGGTGAAGCTTTTCCGCAAATAGAGCGGCAAAGCCGCAGGTGCGATCTATAGCGGTAGTAGAACTTCAGGCAAATAGAGGGCCGAAGCCGCAGGTGCGATCTATACCGGGGGTGAAGCTTTTCCGCAAATAGAGCGGCAAAGCCGCAGGTGCGATCTATAGCGGCGGTGAAGCTTTTCCGCAAATAGAGCGGCGAAGTCCGAAGAGATATTTTGATCCCATTCGAAATTATCGATCATTCTTTGAGCCGTTGGGTGCCGTCTTCGCTGTCGTCGTTGAAGAGGTTCGATATCGGCGTATGCGGCGGCGGGAGCGATTCCCGGAGGTGCGAGAGTTCTTTATTCAGGTCTTCGACCGCTTGGCCGGCGCGGCTGTGGTCATCACGTTCGATCTTTAGGATGAGCCGTCCGTCCTTGTTCGGGAGTTTTGCGAGCGAGGTAAATGATCGCATGCGGACCTCGATCCTGGCCCCGCGTTTCATGAAACCCTTTTTGAATTTCACGTCGAGGATCTCCGCCAGCGGCAGCCGCACTTCCTTGACGCCGCCGGAAATAATGCCGAAAAGCT
This sequence comes from Acidobacteriota bacterium, assembly GCA_023436495.1. Lineage (GTDB taxonomy): Bacteria > Acidobacteriota > Blastocatellia > Pyrinomonadales > Pyrinomonadaceae > OLB17. The sequence continues at coordinate 1,550 of JAEZIT010000048.1, read as the reverse complement.
TTGATTCGAATTCGAGGACGATGCCGGCACCCGAAAATTTCGCAACGCCGTTGACGGTCGAGACGCCGCTTTCGGTCTTGAATGGTACGCTGGTAAATCCCGGCTGAATATCCATATCTATGTTCGCGGCCCGTCCTCGTTAAAAGCGAATGATCCGGCCGAAGATCAACGAAAATCGCGGCAGCCGCCGTTGTCGATCTTTGACAGGTACATCAGGCCGAACCTATAGCCGAAGTATACACTATCGATGTTCACGCTGGAGACGTTGTCGGCGGACGAATGCAGGATGTTTGTCCAATTTCCGTCAAGTCCGCTGAGCGTGATCGCGGGAATCTTCTTGTCGCGGAAGGAAGCCGAATCGGAGCTGGCACCGGGGATCTCGACCGACTGGAATTTAAATCGTGCTTCCTTGCCGAGATTTTCGGCGAGCTTGAGCATTTTCGACGTGGAAGCGTTTTTCAGAGCCATCGGCTGGCCTTGGCCGAAGCTGTCGAAATTGACCATCGAGCATATTTTGTCGGTCTGTTCCTGCGTCATTGCCTTTAGCATCTGTGACGAGCCGCGAAGGCCGATCTCTTCCTTGTCAAAGGCGACAAAGATGTAGGATTTTTTGGTGCTCAGCGGCCGAAGGGTTTGATAGATGTGAGCGATTATGGCGACGCCGGTCCAGTTGTCGGTGACGCCGCAGCCCGAATCGGTCCGGTCGTAATGGGCGCCGATGACGACGGTCTCATCGGTCTCGCCTTTTTTCTCGACGACGACGTTCGAGATCTTGTCTTTATCGAGCTTTTCGACGCGGATGTCGGCTTCGGCGGCGCCGGCCGCGAGAAAGAGCTTTTTCACGCCGTCGAGCCGTGCATCGGATTCGCAGGGGACGTTCTTAATGGAAGCGTCGAAAACGGCTTTGTCGATAAATATACTGGCCTTAGGTTCGGCCGGCCCCTGAGCAACAACGGAAGCGGCCAGCAGCGCCGCACAAATAAAAAAGAGCACGAAGTTTTTCATAATTTTTGGTTATCGAGTTTCAAAATGGTGCCTTTCGGCCCGACGGCCCAAACGGCTTTTCTTGCTTTGGCGGCGACGGCGTTAAGGTTTTCGCCGCCGAATTCGCGCCAGGCCTTTCCGCCATCCGTGCTGACATCCGCTCCGGACGTGCCGACGGCGACGATAGTATTTTTGTCCAGGAACGCAACGCCGGAACGATAGCCGCGAAGGCCCGTGCCGGGCTTCCAGGTCTTTCCGCCGTCCGCCGTGAATGCAAGATTGCTGCCTGATTCGCCGGGCTTTTCATAATTGCCGCCGACGATGACGCCGCGTATACGGTCGAACATGGCGATCGAGAAAATGCCGCTGCCCGAAGTGCCTTTGACTATCGGCGTATCGGCGACAGACCAGGTCCAACCGCGGTCGTCCGAGCGGAATACTCGGGCGTCCGACCCGCCCGTGACGAGAAAGGCGGTGTTCTTTCCGTGCGCGATCAGGCACGTGCCGCTGGCGGCGAAAGCGGCCTCGGCGGGTTTGGCGTTGTCCATCTTCTCGGTGTCGATGTG
>JAEZIT010000127.1 GCA_023436495.1 Acidobacteriota bacterium | reverse complement strand
GAATAGATATAGACACGACCGGCTCAGTCGATAAAGACAACTGGATCCTGTACAGGGCTCTTGCCACGGCGGAAAATACAAACTATTTCACTGACGGGACGTTGGACAGGAACCGCTACGTCAATGGTTCGCTGACATTTCGGCTCGATAAGTTCGGGCGGTATATGCTGACGCCGTCGGTGCAGTGGACGCGTTATAACCGTCCATACGGCGGCGGAGTCGTAATTTCGCCGAGCAGTTCGCTGCGGACGAATGACGGCAGCGACACGATAAACACGGACGACCTGTCGCCGCTAGACGTAAACCTTTTCGGGGGACGCCGGATCGAAGAAACCGCGTGGGGCGGCCTGGATTTCCGCGGAGCGGTCACCGACAGATTTCGCGTGAACGCCGCATACCGTTACATCGATTTCGACACAGACATAAATTCGTTCACGCCGCAGGTTTCGACTGCGGCACAGATCACGCGGCTGCAAAGCGAACATATTGTCTCGCGCGTGCAGGCAAAAAGCTTGACCGAGCGGAAGTATCACAATATCAACGCGGACGCGCTGTATGAATGGGCCAGTACGCCGATATTTCGCAACACGACGCAGGCGGGATTTTATCAGCGAATATTCAATTCGCGGACTACTTCACCGCTCGGCCTAATTCCCGCAGCACAGTCGCCGATCCATATATACACCGGGCGTATACTTTCGCCTCTTACGGATAATTTTCCGGCGATCGCGTTCGGCGATTGGGGACGAGACGTGATTTGGAATGCATTCGTGCAGAACCGGACGTCGCTCGACAACGGACGCTGGAATATCACGTTCGGACTGAATTACGGCCAGCAGGACCCGGCGAGCGGCGCGGTTCGGAAGAGCGACGTAATGCCCAACGCGGCGATCCTTTTTAATGCGACGCCCAGCGTTGCCTTGTACGCGAGCTATTCGACAAGTTTTTCACCTGTAGACCCGACGCTGGAGGACGCGCTGGGCCGGCAGGGCACGTTTGGGCCAACGACCGGGTCGAATTACGAGGCGGGCGTGAAATACGACCTTCCTCAGCGCGGGATAAATCTGACGCTTGCGGTCTTTCAGAATCAGATAGAGAACGCGCTGGTTCAATCGGACGTAGGCGTATTGAACGTGAACAATCTGCGTTATTTCATGCCGGCGGGAACGCGGCGGGCACGCGGGGCTGAAGCCACGGCGGAATATCGCATTCGCGAAGATCTAAACATCCGCGGCGGCGTCAGCTATATCGAAGCAGTTTACAAGGGGTTTCCGGCCGGTGCTGCTGTATCGTCGGCACCGATACCGAATTCATGGGCCGAGAAAACTCCGCGATGGTCGTATAACCTTTATTCAAGATACGACCGACGCGAAGGCTATCTAAAAGGATTAGGCGCCGGGCTGGGTGTGTCATGGCAGGGCAAACGCATCGGCAGCAACGGCGCGCGGACGACCGCAAATCCGGACCCGCTGGTGCTCCCCGCTTTCACTAGGGTCGATGCGGCGCTGTTCTACCGCCTAAACCGCTATGTCAATTTTGCAATGAATGTCGATAACTTGTTTGATGAGTTGATATTCGTTAATGCTTCGGTCGGTTCGAATATAGAAGTGGCCGCACCACGCACCGCGACGTTCAGAACGACATTTAATTTCTAAAGTAACCGATCAAAACTCGGGCCGGCAGGATGGTGACCAGCGGGCCCGAGCTGTTTATTTTATGGCCAAATTTCGAAAATCATTGTTCTGGGTGCATTTAGCGTCCGGGCTCGCAGCGGGGATCGTGATCTTTATAATGAGCGTGACCGGCGCTTTGCTTTCGTTCGAACGAAATTTGATCGAATACTTCGAGCGGGACATACGTTATTCGACCGCGGCCGTCGGACCGGAATTATCGCCCCAAGAAATAATCGACAGGTTTAGAGAAGCGAAGCCGAACGTGAAGCCGTCGGCGATGGCGATCGCGAACGAGCCAAATGCGGCTTGGTCGATCGCACTGGGCCGCGAAGGTCAGGCATTTGTCGATCCATATTCGGGCAAGATATTGGGCGAAGGGAACAAGGCGGTCCGGGGTTTCTTTTCCGAGATGCGAAGCTGGCATCGGTGGATAGCTCTATCGGGCGACCAGCGGCCGATCGGCAAAGCGATCACGGGCGCGTGTAACCTTTTATTTCTCGTCCTTGCGATCACGGGGATTTATATATGGTTCCCGCGAAAGCTGGATTGGAAACGGGTGCGTCCGATCATGTGGTTTCGAAAAGGTGTGAGCGGAAAGGCACGCAACTTTAATTGGCACAACGTTATAGGCTTTTGGTGCTCGTTGGTGCTGGTGGTATTGACGCTGACCGCGACGGTTATCTCGTATCAGTGGGCATCGAACCTCCTATACACGCTGACCGGGAACGAGGTTCCGAAACAGCAGGCTTCGAACGGGCCGCAGGCGGAACAGGAATACATATGGCCCGAAGGAACCAACGCGGCATGGGAAGCAGCAAAGCAGCAATCACCGGAATGGAGATCTATCTCGCTGCGGCTGCCGATGGCGAAGGATTCAGCCATCTTTACGATCGATGAGGGCATCTATTGGAACATATTCGGCCGCTCTACGCTGACGGTGGATGCGAAAAGCGCGGCCGTGACGAAATGGGAGCCTTATGGCGAACAGAATGCGGCACGGCAGCTTCGGTCCTGGTTCCGGTTCACTCACACGGGCGAAACGGGCGGCATAATAGGACAGATCATCGGATTTATAGCTTGCATCGGCGGTGCATTTTTGGTTTGGACCGGATTTTCGCTGGCGCTGCGGCGATTTCGGAATTGGCTAAAGCGGCGTTCAAATGGCGCGAGTGTACCTGAGATAGCCGAGATCTAGAATTTTCTTCTCCTTCCTTAATAATTGTAAAGCTGAAACAAGCACCTCGGGTTCGGGGTGCTCCCGCCTTTTTTAAAGGGTAAATGAAACTTAGGGTGAATTTGGTACGTTCATAAAAGCCTATGGTCTCGCTGACGTACTGGCAGCTTCTCAAGGGTAACCGGAATTTTCGGAACCTGCTTTGGGGACAGGTGATCTCGGAACTCGGTAATTGGTTCAATTTTATTGCCGGGCTGGGTTTGGTGCGCCTGGTTTCCGACGCATCGCCGACCGCTGCGGGCATCTTTTTTGTCTGCAGGCTGTTGCCATTTGCCTTTGCTTCGCCGATCGCCGGAACGTTCGTCGATCGCTTTTCGCGACGTCAGGTAATGATCGTGACAGACCTGCTGCGCGTCCTTGTCGCACTGATGTTTCTGTTGGTTACTAAAGCGGAAGACCTTTGGATCGCGTATATCGCCACGGTACTGTTATCGACGTTCGGGGCATTCTTCGACGGAGCCAAAAATGCTGCGACACCGAACTTGACGGGTAAAGAAGGCCTGTTGGCGGGAACGGCATTGATGTTCTCGACACGGTTTACGCTGATGGCGATCGGTGCGGCGATCGGCGGCTGGGCGGCGGCGGTCTTCGGATATCAGGCTGCATTTATCATCAACGCGATCTCGTTCCTGGCGTCAGCATACACTGTTTGGCTGATCCCGGACGAAGCCACCCGCGACCGCGTAACGGGCGAAAGGATTAATTCCCGAGCCCAGCGGCCGGGATTTCTAACAGAAATGCGTGAAGGCTTGCACTACACCGTCAAAAACCATTTTGCACTGACGATCCTGATCATGAACGTGATATGGGCGACGGGCGGCGGAGCGGTGAATATCATTTTCGAGCGTGCCGGCGGGATCTATTTCGCTGAGAAGGAAGGGTGGAACGCGGACCTCGCGGTGGCGGTATTATGGACATCGGTCGGAGCGGGCCTGACGATCGGGATGCTGATAGCGCATCGGACATCGATATACCTGGACCGAAAAGGCAGACACACTTCATTTATCGGGTGGGCGCTGATCCTACATGGGATCATATTCTCGGCCGCGGGGTTTATGCCGACACTGGTGCTGTTCAGTATATTTGCGTTCATTTCGCGAACGATCATCGGCGTGGAATATGCCGTTCAGGAAACACTGTTCCAGAGGAGCCTGCCGGATTACATCCGCGGCCGAATTTCAACGCTTGACCGCGGAGCGGAAATGACGATGTTTGGGCTTGCCAGCTTTATCGCGAGTGAGGCTATGTATTACATCACGCCGCAGACGCTGACGTTCATTTCCGGCGTGCTGTCTGCGTCGGCCGGCGTGGTCTGGTTCATTCGACAAGGCACCACGAACGAGCGGCTCGCAGAAGCGGTGCCGGAATCAACCGGAACTTAGCGGTCAAGCCGTAATGATGACCGCCTTGGTTCCGGTCAACTCCGAAAAATCCTTGGTATAGATAGCATCGACCCGGCGGATGCGGCCGATGGTTTCGACGATGTCCTGCGTTGAGATAAAACCATCCTCGACGTGAGCGATCGCCCATGACTTTATGTTTGAAGCGGTCTGGAGCGTGTCTTCAAGCAAGTGAAGATATTGCGATTTTGTTTCGGTCTGCGATCCGAGAATGCCGGCCTGCGACATTTCGAGGTCGTCCCAGAAATCGGAACCGCCGCGAATCCATTCTTCGCGCCATGCGGAGCGGCCGAGGAACGCCCGGGGCTTTTGCGAATGAGATGGCGGCAAACGTAGGAAGATAAGGTCCGCGAAGGATTCCGCGATGAATTCCTTAGGATTTTTGTTTTGGCAGGCGTTGTTCTGGCCGTTGTTAACAGGATCGGGATCGATCGTCCAGAGGCGGCGAAAGACATTCGACAGCGGCTGACGAAGCTCAAGGGTGTCATCGCTGAAAGAATGAACGTAATCGCCCACCTGCATCGCGATGCCGGACGCGATGGCACGCGTGACAGGCGATTGAAGGTTATCGATGTTGCTGCGGACATTGTCGAACCACCACGAATCGGTCTCGCCGAACCAGTTTCGCAGCGACGGATTGCGGAGCCGGTGGCCCGGTACATAAGCATCTTCGAGGACCACGTTCACGTCGTCTGCCGAAAGTTTCTCCGAATTATTAAGGATCGCAGCGACGGCGCGCGTCCACACGGACTGAAGCGGATCATTCGCGAGCACCCGGATATCCCAGCGTTTCAAATAAGCGCCGATCGCGGGTTCATCGGTAAACGGGAGGGCTGCCGAACGGAACTGAAGGCGCCGCAGCACATTCAGGTCGAAAGCGAGCCAGCTTCGCGGAGAGGATTTCGGTTGGTCAAGCATAGGAACAATTACACGTCACTTCGCGCCGCAAATGACGCGAGCTCGGGCATATCAGACAAAGTATAGAAGGCCTGGATCACTTTTGGATCGAATTCGATCCCGGCCCATTCGGCCATATATTTTCTAGCCTCGGATTCGGTCAGCGCAGCCCGGAACGGCCGCGAATCCGTCAGCGCGGAATAGGTGTCGGCAACCCGAAGGATGCGTGCCGCAAGCGGGATCTGTTCGCCCGAAAGCTTATCCGGATAACCGCCGCCGTTCCACCATTCATGATGCCAGCGGACAAGAAGCTGAACGGCACGCGGGAGGCCCATTTTCGCGGTTTCCTGTTCGCCGATGACGGGATGACGCTGCATGTCGAGATGTTCATCGGCATTCAGAATGCCGCCCGCGACGATATATTCGCGGTTCATTCTGAGTTCGCCGATATCATGGACGAGCGCCGCCTGCTGCATTAGAAAGCGGTCGTGCGATGCCATGTTGAAGAGTTGCCCGATGGCGTTGGCTATTGCGGCGATGCGTTCACCGTGCGGATGAATGTATCCTTCGAATTCGCCCATCTCGGCTGAGATCCCGAGAAGCTTTTCGTCTAAATGTGTTTCTGTGGCGAAAATGCTGTTCATACTGCAATCAAGTACTGTGCGGACAAGCGTTACGGGACGAGGGCTGCGATGCGTCTTTCGCGATTCCGGCGTCCGCGGCGGGAAGTTTGCCGTTTCAAGATAATATCATAGTGGCCGATTGGTTCGGCGCAAGTCAAACGCGTGGCGGCTCGGTGATCAGTGTCCGCATTTCGAGACTGCATTGATGCGTCAACCGCCACCGATCCGTGCGAGCATGCGCTGTGCGGCACGATTGTCCGGATCGATGTCGAGCAGGCGCTTCAATTCGCCGAGGGCTCGTTTCATCAGATTCATACGGACAAAAAATTCAGCGAGCATTATGCGAAACTCGGCATTTTTCGGTTCAAGTTTGATCGCCATTTGTATCTCGCCTTCGGCTTTATGCCGCCTGGAATCGTCATTGGAAAGTGCGAGTCCCAGATATGCGTGGAACTCGGCCCTTGAAGGGGCGTAGTGGACAGCCCGGGCCAAGAACGGCAGAGCTTCTTCCGGACGGCCGCCGTCGAGCAGAGACCGGCCTTCAAGGTAATCGGCTTCTGCGCGCTGCACTTGTGTCTGCTGTGCGGTCGCAGCCTTGTTCTGGGGCGATGAGTTCGCGGCGGGCTGTTCACTGCGGAGCTTTGTATCGTAAGCTTTTCGGGAGTCGTCATTACGGAGAACGTCGTGAGCCTGCGAGATCTGTGTAAAAGCATGCTGGATACGCCGCATTAGGTCGGGCGACTCTTTGTGAAATTTATCGGGGTGGAACAATTTCGCGAGCGCATAGTACGTACTGCGAATTACGGCCGTGTCCGACTCGGCCGTGACGCCCAAAAGGTCATAGTGGCTGCCGCCGGTGTCAATGCGTTTGAGATAGTCGTCCAACTCGATCTCAACCCTTACGGCCGGAACGGCGGGCGCTGGTTTAGGCGGTTCCGGCGCTGTATTGATGACCGGCTGCGGATTTGCGGCGGGAAGGGGCTTCGCCTCAAAATGGGTCGATCGCAGACGCGCGAGGATCGGCTCGGGGAACGCCGGGTTTTCGCTCGTACAATTCAAAAAACCAGAAAGCCAAAGGCTGTAGATCGCCTGCAGGCCGCGTTTTCCGGGAAAGCCAGCCGCGTCAATTATGCCGGTCACTGTTTGAGGTGGCTCCGTGCGGCGGACGGCCGAGAGCAGGGATGCCTCATCTGCATTCAAAACGGACTCGGGTATTGCGGGCGGTGGCAAAGCGGAGATCTCACTATTGCCCGAGATTTGCTTTGCAATGGTTTCGTAGGGCAAATGGCGGCCGGTCTCGAGCAGTAACTGGGGGAGGTCCACTTCGCAGCGAACATTGCCTTTGATACGGGCGGCTGGGTTAAAGAGCCATTGGCCTGAATCTCGTTCGAGCAGATCACCGATGATCGCTGCGACCTGATCGCGTACCGCCGAACGAATAACGGCGTCGTCGATGCCTGCACTTTGCCTTAGATATGACGCGAATTCGAAATCGTTCGCGAACGTACTCTGCTTTGCGGCCTGCTGTTCATTTATCGCGGACGATCTCAACAGAAACACGACGAGGCGGTGAATGCGGGAGTTCGAGACAGCAAAGACCGCTCTGCCGTTTTCAAAATACAGGATCGCTTTGTATTCATCGGCGGAAAATCGGAGGCTGCCTGACAGCCGTGCGTTTGCGATCTCGCAAATTACGTCGGCGAAGCGGCGGGACCGAAGGTCTCCCTTAATTTCCAGATCTTGGCTTTGAGTCATGCGGCGATAGGTCGGACGAAGGCGGCCCGATGCGGGCTATATGATGATATCAAATCGGAGAGTGAAAAGTTAAGCCCGAATTTTATCCGGCGCACTGCGGTTATTTGACACACCTGGAACAAATTGCGAAAGTTTCAAGTGTCTGATCTACATAGTTATCAAGCGGAAATGAACGACCAATTAACCATAAGGGAATGCACGACGGTTGAAGAACTGGAGAAGTGTGTTCAAATGCAATATGACGTGTTTGCACTGCCCGAGATCGAGGTTTCGCCCGTCCGGCATTTTATAGTGACACGAAGCGCGGGCGGTTTTACCCTAGGGGCTTTTTCGGGCGAAAGGCTGGTCGGTTTTGTCCTAAGCGTGCCGGCATATCTTCGCGGAAGGCGAGCGTTCTATTCGCATATGACGGCCGTGGCGCGGGATTTTCAGGGGACGGGTGTTGGTGCACGCCTAAAATGGGCACAGCGGGAACGTGCGTTGTCCGAAGGCGTCAAGTACATCAAATGGACGTTCGAACCGATCAAGGCGCGCAATGCGCATTTTAATTTGGAAAAACTCGGGGCGGTGATTCGCGAATATGCGAGGGATTTCTACGGTACGGATTACGCAACTGCCGCTGATTCGCCAATGCGGATCGGGCTTGCGAGTGACCGGCTGTTTGCAGAGTGGGACCTTGAAAGCGAAAAGGTAAAAGCGTTTGCGGCAGGCAGGCGCTACACCGAACCGGGAGAACCGGCGGCCGAGATCGTCGTGACTTCGGATTGGGGCGGCCTCGTCAAATCGGATCCAAAGGCCGCGCTCGCGGAACAGTTACGCGTTCGCGGCGAATTCGAAACGGCGTTTGCCAAGGGATTGGTCTGCAGGAGCTTCCGACGAGACGAAGGCCGGCCCGCATATCTGCTTTATAAAGAATAATTTGGCATGACCAAGATCAAAGACGTCCAAGCGGAGCTCGAGAGGCTGCGTGCCGAGATCGAGCATCACAACGACCTTTATTACCAGCAATCTGCGCCGGAGATATCGGATTTTGAATTCGATAAGCTATTGGAACGACTAAAGGACATCGAGGCAAAGCATCCTGACCTGATCACACCGGACAGTCCAACACAGCGGGTCGGCGGAAAAGCCGAGAGCTGGCGGCCTTTCATTCATAAGGTGCCGCTGATGTCGCTGGACAATTCGTACAGCCTGGAGGAACTTAAAGCGTTTGTGGAACGGTGCGAGCGGCTCGCCGACGGGCGCAAGGTCGAATATGTGGCGGAGTTGAAGATCGACGGGCTGAGTATTTCGCTGCACTATGAGAACGGGTATCTGACGGTCGGGGCGACGCGCGGCGATGGTACGACCGGCGACGACGTGACCCCGAATGTAAAGACCATCAAAACGATCCCGCTGAAACTAAAAAACCATAAGCACGACCACGCAGAGATCCGCGGCGAGGTGTTTCTTTCGCGGTCTATGTTTCAAAAGATCAATGCAGAGCTCGAAATGCAGGACGAGCGGACGTTTGCAAACCCGCGGAACTGTGCTTCGGGAACGCTCCGTATGCTCGATTCGTCCATAGTCGCGTCTAGACGCTTGGATATGTTCCCCTACGACGTGTTTAAGGGAAACCAGAAAATGTTCCCGACGCATTGGGAGAATTTCGAGTGGTTGGCCAAGAACGGATTTAACGTCAATCCGAACCGTGCGTTGTGTTCGGGGTATGACGACCTGGTCGAATTCGTTAATAAGATGGAAACAGAACGCGACGCACTTGATTACGAGATCGATGGCGTCGTAGTCAAGGTTAATTCGACGGCGTTGCAGCAGGAATTCGGCGCAACGACGAAGGCTCCGCGATGGGCGATCGCTTATAAATATCCGGCGCGTCAGGCGACGACGCGGCTGAAGGAGATTCACGTGCAGGTCGGACGGACAGGAGCGTTGACGCCGGTGGCGTACCTGGAACCTGTATTGCTCGCCGGAACGACCGTCGCGAGGGCTTCGCTGCACAACGAAGACGAGATAAAGCGGCTGGATATTAAACTTGGCGATACGGTATTGATCGAAAAGAGCGGCGAGATAATTCCGCAGGTGCTTCAGGTAGTTACATCGAAACGCGACGGGAGCGAGCGGGAATATGAGTTTCCGACAGAATGCCCGGTTTGCGGATTTGCGGCGGTGAGGCCGGAGGGCGAAGCGGTTAGACGGTGTTCGAATCCGAGTTGCCCGGCGAAGGTGAAGGCGAGAATATTATACTTCGCCTCGCGTAAGGCGATGGACATAGAGGGTTTAGGCGATGTGCTGGTAGAGACGCTTGTGGACAATGGAATGGTGAACGATGCCGCCGACCTTTATTCGCTGTCCATGGAGGACATTGCGAAGCTGGAGCGAAAGGCGGAAAAATCAGCTTCGAAACTGATAGAACAAATCGACGCGAGCAAAACGCGCGGTCTGCAGCGGCTACTGTACGGCATTGACATACGCCACGTCGGCGAACGATACGCGAAGATCCTCGCAAATCATTACAGAGACATAGACAAGTTGGCGGCGGCGTCGGTCGAAGAACTGGATGACATTCATGAGATCGGGCTGACGGTCGCGGTAAGCGTCTTCAATTGGTTCCGCGATCCCGCCCATCAGGACCTCGTTCGCAGGCTGAAAGCGGCAGGCGTGAAAACCGAGGCAGACGGTGCCGGCGCCGACGGTTTCGACGAGCGATTCCAGGGGAAAACATTCGTGCTGACCGGAAAGCTGGAGAATTATACACGTGACGAAGCGGCAAAGTTGATCGAAGACCGCGGCGGCCGCGTTTCCTCATCGGTGAGTAAGAAAACGGATTTCGTCATTGCCGGCGAAGATGCAGGATCGAAGCTCACGAAGGCGGAAGATTTGGGCGTTGCGGTTATGAACGAGCAGGAGTTTTCGGCAATGCTTTCCTGAACAGGAGTATGACGGGAACTATTTGAACAGCTGGCCGCCAAAAATAAGCTTTTCATCTGTTCCCGCTTGGGCGTAGGCGAAAAACGCCGATCTGGGCCACCAGGGCCTTGAGCAATTTTTGAAAAAGGACGTGCAGGACTTTATTTTTACCGTTTGTTCGGAGTCACGAACAACTACCGGATAAATCGAGTTCTGACCAAAATCCCGTGAACGTTCGAATCAGATTCATATATAATACTGAGTGAGCCAAGACACTATGAACAACTTTTTCACCGCAGACGTTTCGGAAGTTGATCCGTTGATCAGCAATGCAATCAATGACGAAGTTCGCAGACAGACGGATGGGCTTGAGCTGATCGCGTCGGAAAATTTTGTTTCGGAGGCCGTGTTGCAAGCGATGGGCACGGTCTTTACGAACAAATATGCCGAAGGATATCCGGGCAAACGGTATTACGGCGGCTGCGAGTTTGCGGACGTCGTCGAACAGGCGGCGATCGACCGCGCGAAAGAGATATTCGGTGCCGAACACGCGAACGTGCAGCCGCATTCCGGCGCACAGGCGAATATGGCGGTGCTGATGACGGCGCTCGACCATGGTGATCAGATCCTCGGGATGAACCTCTCGCACGGAGGCCACCTGACGCACGGGCACCCGCTGAATTTTTCGGGCATTAATTACAAGGTGGCCGATTACGGCGTTAACCGCGAAACGGAACAGATCGACTACGACGAACTTCAGAAGATCGCTGAAGAATCGCGGCCGAAACTGCTTATTTGCGGCGCTTCGGCATATCCGCGTACGATCGACTTCGACCGCATAGGGCAGATAGCCCGCAGCGTCGGAGCCAAGGTAATGGCGGACATCGCCCATATCGCGGGGCTAGTCGCCGCGGATCTGCATCCTTCGCCGGTCCCGCATTGCGAATTTGTGACGACGACGACCCACAAGACGCTTCGCGGCCCACGCGGCGGGCTTATCCTGTGCCGCGAAGAATTTGCAAAGGACATTGACCGCAGTGTGTTTCCGGGCGTTCAGGGCGGGCCGCTCATGCATGTGATAGCGGCGAAAGCCGTGTCGTTTGGCGAAGCGCTCCGCGAAGATTTCAAGACGTATCAGCAGCAGATAATTAAGAACGCTAAAGTGCTGGCGGATACGTTAAGCAATGCCGGATTAAGGATAGTCTCAGGCGGAACCGACAATCACCTTCTGCTTGTTGATGTTTTTATGGACGGTAAGGGGATCACCGGTAAGGCGGCGGAAAAGGCGCTCGACGAAGTTCACATCACGGTAAACAAGAACACCATCCCGTTCGACACCAACAAGCCATTCGTCGCATCCGGGATTCGCCTTGGCACCCCGGCTCTGACGACACGCGGAATGAAGGAAGCCGAGATGGAAAAGATCGGCGGGATGATCGCCGCTGTCATTCATGAGCCGGAATCGGAAGAGGTCCGCGTCAGCGTAAAGGCGGAGGTTGCGGAGATCACTGCGAGATTTCCAATGTACTCGGCGCGGTTGAAGGAACGCGGTGAGACATCGTACCTCGCAGGGTAAACAAAAAGCCGCGGCGTTGTCGGCCGCGGCTTTTTTTATCGATAATTCCCGGAGTTATTCGAATCTGAAATCGTTGTCCGAATCAAACCGTTCAAGAGCTGCCTTCGCTTCGTCGGATTCGTATTCGAACGCCTTCTGTTCCAGCGCTCCGGCGGCGATATCGGAATATAACGAATCGTCCAGGAGCGGAACGATCGCCTGGACCGGCAGCATCGAGAGCGTTTCGTAAGCGATTGCGCGGATCTGCGGGTACTCAGTCTGACGTACGATCTCGGCGATCTCTCCGGCAGAGAATCTGTCTGCGAGGCGGTCGGACAGTTTGTCAAGCTTTGCGTAATCGTGCTGTCTAAGCGCGCGTTCAGCAAGCTGGATAAACACCTCTGCCGACCCGGTCTGCGATTCCAGTACGTTTACACAGGTTTCGGCAAGCTCTGCGATCTCCGCAGATTTTGCCGCGTCGGCCTTAATTGCCGGCAGTTTAGCCTGCTCGTCGAGCGCTGTCAGCAACCGGCTAAGTTCCCAATCGGCGTGTGCATCGTAAAAATATTTCTGGGCGGAAGGATTTGACGCATTGTTTCTGCCGGACTGGAGGGCGCCGACCAGCATTTTTTTCGTCACCGGCCGCAAGCCTTCCCAGACGCTCGCGACAGTACTACCGAAATCTTTGATCATCATTTTCAACATCATCAGTTTGCTATCCAAAGGTGAACTTGTCAAGCACTAACTTCGATGCCATTTTAGCCTCCAACGTCCGCTGAGATCCAGTAATTTCGGCGTTTTGGCAATAGAAATGTTTACGAACCGCCGCGGCGGGCCTGCATCTCCTTTATTCTCAATTCCAAACGCTCGAGCACCTCTTTTCGCTCGTCGTCCGGCGCATCGATAGGGATTACCTCAACGACCGCGAAGGGAGTCTCTGCAAGGGAACGCAATTCCCAGGCTTCGCCGCCGGCGTGCGAGGGGCGCGAGAACCAGGCAGCGTCGATGTCCGCTGGTTCAGGCAAAACATTACCAAAAATTTCACCTTCCGAATTGCGCAGGTTCGACCGCGTACCATCGGAAATTAAAACACGGCGGAGCGTCCAGCCGTGTTTATTATATAGGTCAAGAGTTTCCTTCAGCGCGCCGGAATCTTTCATTGTGCGTTCGTGTTTTTCGGGGGGCGCGGACCGGATTTGAAGTCAGGTGAGAAGTTCGCGTTTCCGTTGCTGTTCGTGTCCGTCTTCATTTCGATCATGTTATTGGACATTGCGTTCGCGGCCTCTTTTTCCTTCTGGTCGCGTCCGGGGCCAGGCGATTTGAATGTGCCCGCAAAAAGGTCACCGATCGCGAGCTTCCATTGACCGTCCTCTTTGACGAACGGCAAGTCCTCCCAGCGATTGTCCTTGCTGTTAAACACCTCGACCGCGCCCATGTTCTCGTTGCTTCGTTCGTCGCGGATCTCAGGAAGTGTGTCGGCGAATGTAGTGGCGGTAAATCCGTTCTCCAGAACCTTTTCGACCGGGTTGTTCTGTCGAGCGGCGACCGATTCCGCAAATTTGAGAGAGGTCGAAGTCATCGATTTTTTGATCGCTTCGACGTCCTTAGCCTTTACGGCCGCGTATAGCCGTTTGTAGCCCTCCGTCGGCGTGTCGGCTGTCTGAGAAGGCTGGTTTTGGCAGGCGATCGCGAATACCGCAAAGATCATTGCCGTGGCAGTTAGAAGGGTTCTATGCATATTGTTAACTTTGAAAAAAGCCGGAATTGTAAACTAGAGTTTGATAAGAGTATAAATATACACCTGAGAAATGTAAATTTTATCGTATGGCGATAATGGACGATTTTATCATTCGCAATGCAAATAATGGTGACGGCGAGCGCGTTCGGGAGCTGGTCTTCGCTGCTCTATACGAATTTGGAATGACGCCGGACCCCGGAGGCTCCGACAGCGATATTATGGACATCGAAGCAAATTATACGTCACGCGGGGGTATTTTCGAGGTGATCGAGGACCGAGCGGGACGGCTGCTCGGAACGGCGGCGCTATATCCAATGGATGAGGAAACGATCGAGCTTCGCAAGATGTATTTCGCGCCAGAATTTCGCGGCCGCGGCTACGGGAAGCAGATGCTCGCCCGAATGGTCGACACGGCGAGGGCTCTCGGATATAGACGCATTTATCTGGAGACGGCGGCTGTGTTGGAAACCGCGGTCCATTTGTATACAAGGTTCGGATTTCGTGAAGCTCGCGAGCGACACACGCCGCGGTGCGACCGGGCGTTCGTATTTGAACTGGAATGAAGGCACTAAGAGTGAGAGACAAGTCGTTACACTTGGACGACGTCGCTGTTCCGGCTGCCGACGGCGAGGTGCTCGTGCGCATAGTTAAATCGGGCATCTGCAACACCGACATCGAAATAGCACGCGGATACGCAGGATTCAACGGGACGATCGGGCATGAGTTCGTGGGAGTCGTCGAGGATTCGGCTGAGGCCGGCGAACTTGCGGGCAAGCGCGTCGTTGGTGAAATAAATGTCGGCTGCGGAATTTGTGCATTGTGCCTCGCGGGCGACCCGCGTCATTGCCCGGATCGCACCGTTTTGGGGATAAAGGGACGTGACGGCGCACATGCAGAGTACCTGACTCTTCCGGCACGGAACCTCATCACGGTCCCGGATTCGGTTTCGGATGACCATGCGGTATTTGCGGAGCCGCTTGCCGCGGCCTACGGCATAACCGAACGGGCGGCGATCGGGCCCGACGAGCGCGTCGCGGTGATCGGCGACGGTAAACTCGGGTTACTATGCGCGTTGACAATGGCGCTCGGAACGGAGAATGTCGTTCTAATTGGACGTCATAAGGAAAAGCTTAGGCTTGCGTCGGATGCTGGTATCGAGGCGATGCTTGTGGCCCGACTCTCGAAGAGCCTGCGCGGTACGTTCGACGTCGTAGTGGAAGCCAGCGGGTCGGAGAGCGGTTT
Organism: Acidobacteriota bacterium; assembly: GCA_023436495.1. Taxonomy (GTDB): domain Bacteria; phylum Acidobacteriota; class Blastocatellia; order Pyrinomonadales; family Pyrinomonadaceae; genus OLB17. The sequence continues at coordinate 35,178 of JAEZIT010000127.1, read as the reverse complement.
TGCAGCGGCCCTTGATCTCGTCCGGCCCCGCGGCAGGATCGTCTTGAAATCGACATTTCAAGGCATGCCCAAATGGGAAGCCTGGCGTGTCGTCGTCGATGAAATAACCATCGTCGGCTCCCGCTGCGGCAGGCTGGCTCCGGCGATCGATCTTTTGGCTGGCGAACGCATTAAGGTTGATGGGCTTATCTCGGAACAATACCGCCTCGCCGATTCGGTCAACGCCATGAAACGCGCCGGCGAAAAAGGCGTGCTGAAGGTTATTCTCAACAACAACTAATCCGGGAAAACACGGATTTTCTCCCCGAAATTTGCTATAATCCAATTCAAAGAAAGTATTGCTGGCTGTGAGCTTGAATTTTAAGGAGTAGCGGGTATGTTCGACCTTCAAAACAGCAGAAAATATTTGGCATCGGTGGTTTTTACGCTGCTGATCGGCTCGGGTGGGGTGTTATCGACTGCGAATGCGCAGGTGCCTAATCCGGGAGAAGGATCGAAATCTGCGGCTGCGGCGCGCGAACAGTTGTCCGCTTCATTTGCAGAAGTTGCCAAGGCAGTTGAGCCTGCGGTGGTCAGCATCGATACAAAAGGCCGAGTGCCCGACGTTTCTACACGCGGAGGCGCTCAGCCGGGCGATTCCGACGACATCATGGAACTATTCCGCCGGCAATTGCCCCGAAGGCCGCTAACCTCGGTCGGCAGCGGCTTTATTGTTGATAAATCCGGTTATATTCTGACAAACGCGCACGTCGTTTCGGATGCATCGCGGATAACTGTGAAGCTCGAAAACGGCAAGGAATATCTGGGAACGGTGGTCGGAACCGATGACGAAACCGATCTGGCCGTGGTAAAGATCGACGCGGATCACGAATTGCCCGTGGCAAGACTGGGCGATTCGGACGCCGCCCGTGTCGGCGAATGGGTCCTAGCGATCGGATCGCCATTCGGATTGGCTCGCACGGTAACGGCCGGCATCGTTTCGCAGACTCGACGTGAAACGCCCGGCGGCACTGCATTTCAGCGGTTTATTCAAACCGACGCCGCGATCAATAAAGGGAATTCCGGCGGCCCGCTGGTGAACATGAACGGCGAAGTGATAGGCATCAATTCCCAGATCGTCACATCAACGGGTGATTACAACGGGGTCGGCTTCGCATTTCCTTCGAACGAGGCCTCAAAGGTTTACGAACAGATCCGCAAATTCGGCCGCGTAAAGCGGGGATATCTCGGTGTTCAGCTGGAGTCGGTGAAGGAAGAATATGCGAGAATCTACGGGTTGAAGGAGCCAAAGGGCGCGATCGTAATAGATGTGCCGGCACGGCTGAGCCCGGCGGCGACGGCCGGCCTGAAACCCGGCGATGTCATCATTGAATTCGACGGAAAGCCTGTGATCAACGCACAGGACCTGATAGGACAAGTTTCGGGGCAGCTGCCGGACGCGCCAGTTACCATCGTATATATGCGCGACAGCGGGACAGTAATGGAACGCAAAACCGCGTCGATCAAACTAATCGAACGGCAGGGAAGAAGAGCGTCGGACGAACCGGACACCAGCCGAAAATTGCCTCCGGCGGGTGGGAAAGAAGAACAAAAGCCGTTTGGTTTGACCCTGTCGGAGCTGACGCCGTCCGTTGCTGCGTCTTACAAGCTAGGGAACCAGAAGGGCGTGGTCGTTAAGGAGATCAATCCGACAAGCTACATCGCCGATGTACGCCTGACGAACGGCGTCGAGGCGCTGGAAGAAGGCGACCTTATCCAGCGCATCAACCGCGTCAGCATCGCGAACCTGAAACAGTTCAACGACGCGGTCCTAAAATTAAAGCCCGGCGATGCCGTCGTGCTCGAGGTCTTGTCGTACAACGGCCCGTCGCGCGCACCGCAGCTAAAGATAGTTCAATTTACAGTACAATAGACAGCGAGCGGCCGCGGCGTTTCGATCGACCCCGCATACCGAACGCGGGCGATAGTTACAGCGGGCCTATAAATTTGTAAATCATTTATAATCATGGCAAAAGCTAAAGAAGCGAAAGCAAAAAAATCGTCCAAACCAACCAAATCATCAACAAAGACATATCACAATTACATCGGCGGCGAGTGGGTAAAGAGCTCGTCGGGCGAGTGGTTTGAGAATGTCAATCCGGCGGATACGTCCGACGTGATCGGCCGTTTTCCGGTATCGAATTCGGAAGACGTTGACCGTGCCGTCGAGGCGGCTAAGAACGCCGCTGACAGGTGGCGCCGCACTCCGGCCCCCAAACGTGCCGAGCTGTTGTTCACCCTCGGCGAGATACTTCGCGAAAATAAGGACCGATACACGCGGGAAATGACACGCGAAATGGGGAAGGTCCTGAAGGAAGCGGGCGGCGACGTTCAGGAAGCGATCGATTGCACCTATTACACTGCCGGCGAAGGCCGCCGGCTCCACGGGTTTACGACGCCTGCCGAGATGCCGAATAAATTTGCAATGTGCGTCCGCCAGCCCGTCGGACTTTGCGGCCTGATCACGCCTTTCAATTTTCCGATGGCGATCCCGTCGTGGAAACTGATCCCGGCACTCGTTTGCGGCAATACCGTCGTGATCAAATCGGGCGAGGACGTTCCGCTTTCGGCTCTGAACCTGGTCAAAGCATGCGAAGAAGCAGGCATTCCGGCCGGCGTGGTCAATCTTATAAACGGCCATGGCGCGGATGCGGGTTCGGCGCTCGTTAATCACAAGGATGTTCGCCTTATCTCTTTCACTGGTTCGACGAATACCGGGAGGATCATCGCCGAACAGTGCGCGCGCGACAACAAGATCGTGAGCCTCGAAATGGGTGGTAAGAACGCGATAATCGTGATGGAAGACGCCGATGTGGACAACGCCGTAGAAGGTTCGCTCTGGGGAGCGTTCGGCACAAGCGGCCAGCGGTGCACGGCTTCGTCGCGGCTTGTGGTTCACAAGAAGATCTATAAAGAGTTTTGCGAGAAGTTGGTTGCCAAGGTAAAGAAACTCCGCGTTGGCAACGGACTCGACGCTAAGACCGAGGTCGGCCCTGTGATCAACGAAGCCGCAATGGAGAAGATCCTTGGGTACATCGAGATCGGGAAGAATGAAGACAAGGCTACGCTCGCGTGTGGAGGAAATGCTCTGACGAAGGGAGCGTATAAGAACGGGTTTTTCATCGAGCCGACAGTTTTCACGGGTGTCGCACCGAATCACAGGATCGCCCAGGAAGAGATCTTCGGGCCGGTGACGTCAGTAATTCCGTTCTCGACGCTGGACGAAGCCATCGATATCGTCAACGGCGTAAAATACGGCCTGTCGTCGGCGATCTACACGCAAGACGTCAACAACGCATTCCACGCGATGCAGGAGCTTTATACCGGGATTTGCTATGTGAATTCGGCAACGATCGGGGCTGAAGTGCATCTGCCGTTCGGCGGAACCAAGGGTACAGGAAACGGCCATCGCGAAGCAGGTACACAAGTGCTTGATATTTTCAGCGAATGGAAGGCCCTGTACATTGACTATTCGGGTAAACTCCAGAAGGCGCAGATCGACGCTGTTGAGATCTAAACTGTAGGTAACTATCGGGGCGATTCTTCGGTTGAACAAGGAATCGCCCCGCACCGCGCTCAGCATTAGCCGAAAAATCGTGGCGCCGTACAATAATTGCTGATGTGTTTACCGGAAACAAAAAACCTAGCTTATGGAATTTAACAATTACGAGAAACTGGGTAAAATGAGCTAAACCTTTCTATTAAATAATCATTTTTGGAGACTTTCTAATGAAGATCGGATTGCCTAAGGAAATTAAGGATAACGAATATCGTGTCGGATTGACGCCTGCTGGTGTTCACGCGCTCAACGGTGCTGGACATACGGTTTTTGTTCAGAGATCGGCTGGCGAAGGCTCGGGTTTTACAGACGAGCAATATGAAAAGGCCGGCGGAAAGATGCTTGATACCGCCGACGAAGTTTGGGCCGAAGGCGACATGATTGTTAAGGTCAAAGAGCCGATCGCGCCTGAATATCCGAGAATGCGCGAGAACCAGCTGCTTTTTACGTACCTGCACCTTGCACCTGAGCTGGAACTGACCAAGCAGATGTTAGAGCGGAACGTGACGGGCGTGGCGTATGAAACCATCACTGACCCGAGAGGCCGGTTGCCGCTTCTGACGCCGATGTCGGAAGTTGCCGGGCGCATGTCGGTTCAGGTTGGCGCGACATATCTCGAGAAAATGAACGGCGGACGCGGCATTTTGCTCGGCGGCGTTCCGGGCGTTCCGGCAGCGAATGTCGTAATTCTCGGCGGCGGCGTTGTGGGCACCGAAGCTGCGAAGATGGCTGTAGGCCTGGGAGCGCGCGTCACGATCATTGACCGCAACTTGGAAAGGCTCCGTCAATTGGACGATATTTTCCTTTCGAAGGTTCAGACGCTTGCGTCGTCGCCATATGCGATCGAAGAAGCCATATCGCACGCGGACCTTGTTATTGGTGCCGTACTTGTTGTCGGAGCTGCCGCTCCGAAGCTTGTGACGAGGGAGATGCTGAAGCTCGTTCCACAAGGCGCAGTGCTGGTGGACGTCGCAGTCGATCAGGGCGGTTGTTTCGAGACCACCCATGCTACAACGCACTCGAACCCGACATTTTTTGAAGAAGGCGTGCTGCATTATTGTGTCGCGAACATGCCGGGTGCGGTCCCGCGCACTTCGACGTTCGCACTGACCAACGCGACGCTGCCGTATGCTCTTGAACTCGCGAACAAGGGATTTGAAGAAGCCGTCCGCGGCGATAAGGGATTCCAGGAAGGCGTGAACACCTACGCAGGAAAGCTGACGTACAAGGCGGTAGCCGATTCGCAGGGGCTGGAATACACGGCATTGAGCAATCTGTTGGACCTGAAATCGGCATCGGCCGTTTAATGTTTTAGTAAAAATTAGCCACGAATGGCACGATCGCGCAGATGGGGTTACTTCCTATTCGGTGTTGTTAGTGACATTCGTGGTTTTCGCTTTACTTGCCAACCCTCTGCACGAAAACATACACTAAGTAGTTTTCTCGTATGTACGAATTTGCAGTAACACCAGCAATTACACAGCTCAGACGGCCAGGCGTGTTGATCACGGAGGTAACGGAAGGCAGCCTGGGGCACGAACTCGCGTTGGCGCCCGATGACAGGATTGTTCGCGTGAATGGCCGGGCTGTTCGTGATTATCTCGATTTCCGCTTCCAGACCGGGGGTGAGACCGAGCTGACGCTGGAGGTAAAGAAGCCGAATGGCGAGACGTGGGAGTTGGAGATCGAGCGCGATGAGAGCGAAGATTTCGGTCTGATGTTCGAACAGATCGTTCCGCGGCAGTGCGCGAACGAATGTTTGTTCTGTTTCTGCAAAGGCAATCCTGACGATGCTCGGCCATCGCTGTTCGTTCGTGACGAGGACATCCGGCTATCGTTCCTCTACGGAAATTACACCACGCTGAGCTCGATCACGCCTGATGAAATGAACCGCATAATCGAGCAGCGCCTGTCGCCGCAATACGTTTCGATACATGCGACGGACCTGAAGACGCGGGCGTACCTGCTGGGCGTGCCAGAAGCTCGGGCAGACATTTCGGAGAAACTGAGAAGGCTGCTGGATAATGATATTGAGATCCATGCCCAGATAGTGCTCTGCCCTGAAATAAACGACGGTCCGGTATTGGAGAAGACCTTGAGGGACCTCGCTTCGGAGTACCCGAAAGTAATAAGCGCGGCGGTCGTTCCGGTGGCACTGACGAGGTACAACACGGACGAACGTTTGACGCGGGTCACGCCCGAATTCTGCCGGCGGACCATTACGGAGGTCGAGCGGCTGCAGAAGGAGTTTAGAAAAACTCTCGGAACGACATTCGCTTTTCTGGGTGATGAGATCTATGTAAAAGGCAGCGTTCCCATACCTTCGCGGCGGCATTACGGGAATTATCCGCAGATAGAAGACGGCGTGGGCATGATCCGTTCGTTCCTGAATGCATTCGAAAAGGTGATGAAGCGGGTCGAGTCGCCGTCTCCGGCATCAGCATCGGGAAGATTTGCGACGGCGAACGTGCGAACGCATCCGGCCGCGATCGTTCCAGGTGTGGCGACCAGTGTCGATGCGGGTACCGGAGCGGAAATTTCCAGCCTGTCAGGTACGATCCTGACAGGTGAGATGTTTGCGCCGATAATGGAAGAACAGATCGCGGCGTATAACGGGAAAACGGGGGCCCGGCTAAGGGTTCTCGCTGTCCCGAATACATATTTCGGGGGCGATGTCGCCGTAGCCGGGCTATTGAGCGGGCGGGACTATCTTGCGGTCAGGGACAGGATCGAAGGCGAATTTGTCATCATACCGAAGCACACGATCAAGTCCGACGAACCTATCCTTATTGACGGAATGGCGTTTGAAGACCTTAAGAAACAGTTCAAAATTCCTATTTACGACCTCGATACGGACGGGCTGCTCGGCCTTCTGTCCGGAACTAGTTCCTATTAAATCGATAGACGATCACACCAGTCACCTTGACCGGGACATGAGAGAGCTTCGTAGGGGTGAACCTAGCACGAAGAGCCGCGCGTTCCGCATCGTTACGCAAAAGCGAAGGGCCGTCAACAGCCTTTGCCGAGATGACTTTGCCGCTTTCGTCGATCGTTACCTGCACCTTCACGTCGCCCGAGATTCCCGCTGCCTTCGCGGCCGGCGAATAGGCGGGTTTTGGCAGATCCGTAGCGATTCCATTCACGACCCCGAGAGATTTCGGTGCCGTTTTCTGGACGGGCTCAGCTCTTTTCACCGGCGGAGGTTCGGGGATATCGCGTACTTCAGCTACGGTCCTGTCGCCGCCTAGTCCCTGGCCGTCCGATGTGGCTGCTCCAAGAGATTCGCGGCCCGAGGATACCGGAGACAAAGCGTCAACATCTTTACCGCTAATAATGAAATCCCCGGGCGGGCGCGACCGGACCGAGTTCGGGACAACTGACGTCGTTGTCGGGACCGCAGTGGGTTGTTCGTCCGGACGCATCATATTTTCACGGCGTTGGGTGATGGCGGAGCGTTCCGATGCGGCGGGGGCGGATGCCGCGGGCCGCGGCGGTTCGGGTGCCTGGTCGGGCATGGCTACGGGGGCGAGCAGCCGCGTCATTTCCCAATCATCAGTGTCGAGTACGAATTCCTGGGCGTAAATGCTGACAATAACGGCTGACAAAAACAAAATGCCGACAACGACGGACGAGACCATGAAATAGCTACGGCGCTTTTTGAAATCAGCACCTTCGCTGTTCGATTCGATCAATTTATCAAACATATCCTTCCTCCTCTATTAGTTGCCGGTGCCAACCGTTATCAGGTTAGACACCGGGAGAAAGGATTTGTTCCCGCGAGAGCTAACGACTTTTGATTCTTTTCAAACAGCGAAGCGCGGACTGTCTGTTAAATCTATTTTTCCTTTGCGGTAAATTCATTAACAATCGCCAAAAGTTCTGGTTTGCCGCTGTCGAAGTTTATGCCGACCCACGAAATGTAGATCGTAATATCATCGTTTAATTTAGCCTCGTTCTTGAACCTTTCCGGCAATGGAAATTGAACCGGAAGCCAGTAAGCAACGCCTTTCTCTATGAATTTGAACTCGGTGTCGAACCGTTTAGCGAGGTCCTTAGGCTTTCCGAGTGTTTCCAGCCATAGCGAAATCATCGAAAGAGTCGATTCAGCGGTTTTCCTCGATTCGCCGGTAAATGTAACGGACGTGCTGGTTGGATAGGAATTATATGAGAACGAAGCCAGCGGCTTGCCGTCAGATTTGGTCATTGCGACGTTAGGCGTCTTTATTAAATCGGGAATCCGAATATCGACCAATTCTTTCAGCGATCCGGGCTTATATATGTCCTTCCAGCTGGCCGGCGATTGAGGAGCCGGGCGGGTGCCGAATTCCCAGATCTGCCACCGTTCGCCGTTCCAGGTAAACGCAATTTCCGAGATCGCCTTTAGCTTTTTGAGCTTGATCACATGCTGCGCATCGCGGCCTAATCGGAATCGCATGTTTTCCTCATACTGTTCCGTTTTAGACGAATCAACGTTCGACAGCTCTTTGGATAAGCGACGAATCGATGCAAATACGCCCGACTTGTCCTGAGCTATCTCAGTGCGAAGCGGCCATCCGAAAGATATTACCTTACCGGCTTCATACACCTCCATATCCGGTGCAAGCAATTCCGCTAGTTCCGCATTCGTTCCCGATTGAAGCTTTTTGACCATGTCGCGGAATGTCGGCAGGCTCTTGACGTCGGGTTCCTTGGTGCGTTCATTCACAATTCGAATACTCGATAGCTTTTTCTCGGGATCGATCTCGACAGAATAATTCGCACCATCGTATTCCCAACGCGTTCCGTGTTCACCCACCTCGATCCGCCGATCAGGCTTTCCAAGGCGTTTTTCGGTTTCGGCCGGGGACATTCCAAATTTGAGGCCTTTGAATCCCGGGTCGTGCGTCGTATCCGAACCGGTGATCTGAATCGACCAAATCACTTCAGGCTCGCTCTCTTGATACTGAAAGACCATATAGAGCATTGGTTCTTCTTTGATCAGGAAGGCCTCGTAGATGAGGTCCCCATCCATCGATCCCTGTTGGCCTGGATCTCCAAACTCGCGGTGAGTAGCAGCACGATATTGACCGAGCCGGAATCCGTTAAGGTCGCGCGCGAGAGATTGGGCCGAAAGCGGCGCAACGGAAAAAAGAACTATAAAGGTAAAAAGCAGTAGGAGTCTTGTTTTACACATAGAATTCTAAAGTGTGATATATCGGTTCGTATCAGCGAAAGACCGACATCGCTAAAATCTTCTGATCAGTATTACACCGGCGGTAACGAGCAAGGCACCGGCGATGCGCGGCAGGCTGACGGGCTTTTCGGGCACGCCCAAGAGGCCAAAATGGTCTATGATGAGCGTCAGGACCATCTGGCCGGCGATCACGATGCTGAATGTCATCGCGACGCCTAGCCGCGGCAGAAGCATTATCGTGGATGTTACGAAGAAAGCGCCCAAAATGCCGCCGATCCATGCGATCACCGGGGCGTTCTTTGCCGAGGTCATTTCCGCAAGATGAACACCCGAGATCAGCATATAAACGAACAATACGAGCGTTCCGACGGCAAATGAAATAAATGCCGCAGCTACAGGGCCGCCGGCAAATTCAGCGAGTTTGTTATTGACCGCCGCTTGCGTAGGGAGCACGGCGCCGGCGGCGAGGGCCAGCAGAACGTATAGATAAATGTTGGACATACCGGTCAATATTCCGTTTTGTCGGCTTTTGCGGCCCATTCGCGAAAAACTTCCGATGCTTCGTCGCGCATTAGTGGCTGTAGGGCCAATCGACGTTCCTGATTGGGCTTTGCGATCTCTTCGTAAATGAAATCATCGTCAAAGCCGATCGAGGCGGCGTCGGCGCGCGTGCAGGCAAAATAGACGGCCGCAGGCCGAGCCCAATAGATCGCGGCAAGGCACATCGGGCAGGGCTCGCAGGAAGTGTAAATGACGCAGCCGTCGAGTTGGAAAGCATTTAGATTAGCGCACGCTTCCCGAATAGCTACGACCTCGGCGTGAGCGGTTGGGTCGTTGGTCGAGGTGACCTTGTTCCAGCCCTCGCCGATAACTCGGCCATCTTTGACGACCACGCAGCCGAACGGCCCGCCGGAATTCGATAGCATCCCGCGGCGTGCCAGCTCGATCGCCTTTTGCATAAATTCAGTGTGGTGATCGGGCATTCTATTGTTTGGGTTTTACTTTTATCTCGAATAATCGACGCCACTTCTTGCCGGTGACGAAGAGGCGGTCTCCAGCGGCGTCGTAGGCGATGCCGTTGAGGACATCTGCTTCAGGATTGGTGTCGATCTCGTCGTCCGCGATGCGCGAAAGGTCGATCCGGCCCAGAAGCTCGCCTGTCGCGGGATCGATACGCACGATCCAACCGGTTTCCCAGACGTTTGCCCATATCTCGCCGTTCACCCATTCGAGTTCGTTAAGCTTCATCAGCGGACGTCCCTTTTCGTCCATGACCGAGATGGTCCGTATTGTCTTAAAACCTTCGGGTTCGATGACACGAATGATATGAGTGCCATCGCTCATATATAGGTTCGTATCGTCTTCGGTCAATCCCCAACCTTCGCCGGAATAACGGAATTCGCGGATAAGCTTGAAATCGTCGACGCCGTAAACAAATCCGGTCTGTTCCTGCCACGTCAGCTGATATATCTGTCCGTTCAAAAGAGCGATACCCTCACCGAAAAATTCGGGCGGAACGTCGTATTTTTTCAGCACCTTACCGGTTTCGAGCTCGACTTTCCGAAGCGACGAATAGAATGTATCCCCGCGATTCTTTTTGCCGCCGGTCCCTTCGTAAAGAAAGCCGTCATGAAATAACAATCCCTGCGTAAATGCGTTACGGTCATGCGGATAGCTCTTCACGATATCGTAGGTGTAGACCGGAACGGCCGCGGGCTTGTCGGCAGCAGTATTTGCGCGATTGGCGGTATTCACATTCGACACGTTTGGAGCACTCCCGCAGGAAGCAGCAATAAAGAGGAATGAAATTAAAAGATATAATCGCATAATTCAGAGATGGCCGTTCAGCGCTTCAATGCGGCGTCGATCGCATCGCGGAAACTGTCAGCGGAAAGCCGTCGGACCTTGACGCCGTTCACGAAGATCGTCGGCGTGCCGGCGACTCCGTAACTCATTCCGTCTTCAATATCTTTTCGCACTTCGGCCGCCGATTTTTCGCTTGCTAAGTCTATCTCAAATTGTTTTACATTCAAACCGATATCGGCCGCGTACTTTTTGAGCGACGAAGCGTCGAGGGCATTCTGGTTCGTGTAAAGAATTTCGATATATTCGACGAATTTGCCCTGTTTATGCGCAGCGGAAGCCGCAAGCGCGGCACCGAACGCGCTCTCATGAATATTCTCAAGCGGAAAATCGCGAACAACGAAGCGGACCTTATCACCGTATTCGGATAGGACCTTCTTCAATATTGGGTGGGTACGGGCACATGCCGGGCATTGGAAATCGCTGAACATCACGACCGTAACCGGCGCGGACGGTTTGCCGATCATCGGATCGTCATCGACCGATATGTTCTGCACGATCGGACGCGGCTCGGGAATCGTGAATCTTACGTTATATTTTGCGAAAAGCTTTCGACGCAGGGCCGATTCGAGCTCCGAGCGTTCCTCGTCGGAAAAATCCTTTAATTTGTCCGATATCTCGCGGGCGATCAGGCTACCCGGATCTATGTTCTGCGCCTTTGCTTCGTCAAGGACGAGAATTGAGAAGATCGTGCTCTCGAGGTCCGCCTTTACTTCGTCGATGATATCGGCTTCGGCGTCATTGAGTTCGATCCTATGCTGTGTTTCGAACTCCTGAACCGTGAAACTCTTACCGGCGGCCGAGAATATGACATCGGTCGGCTTCAATCCGGCGGCGTTTATGTCCTTGCCTGGGGAAACCTTGTATTTTGTGGACAGTGATTCCAGATAAGCCTGCAGAGCCTTCTGTTCCGGATCACGGCGGAGAAACCCGACGATCTGTTGCCGCGCATCATCGATCGACCGATCACCGAACACATTTCGATTGGCGTCAAATACAGCCTTGATCTGATCTTCGGAGGGGTTGGGTGCCTTCTTATATTGGGCGGCGATCAGCTCTTCCGGCGTAGTCCCGGCCGATTTTGCCTCGACAGCGAGCAGGTGTTCGTTCAACATTCGCGTGCGTAAGGCAGACCGCGTTGCAGCGACAGCCTCTTTTCGGCTGTCCCAATGCTGCCGTGCGTGCGGCGTAAGATCTGCGGCGGTAAACACCCGGCCCGTAGCCGTCGCGAGTGCCTCATTAGGCTGCTGTGCCGTTAACGGGAGTGCAAATGTAAGTAAAGCAAGAAGATAGATAAGCCTCATAAAATTGGTCATCGACAATAAGATGCAATTTTATCAGACTTTGGCAGGGCTATCCACGAAGTGAAAATAGGCAGGCGCACGAAGTTTTGTGGGCCTGCCCGCCAAGAATCAGTTAATCCCGCATAACTTAAGCCGCAGCGGAAGCCTTGGAGACCTCCTGGACGACCTCGGCCGTCTTGCGTTCGCTCGCGTTGTTCGCAATATCAGCCTGAGCGATTATTCCACAGCATCCGCCATTGGAGTCGACTACCGTCACTCGCCTGATCTGCTCCGTCTCCATAAGGTTGCAGCATTCTTCGAGCGACGTTTCAGGCGTTACGCTAACGACCGATGCGGTCATCGCGTCGCCCGCGGTCAGATCCAGCGGATTCTTGCCTTTGGCCACGACACGCGTAGCGATGTCACGATCCGTGATCACGCCGACAGGTACTTTCGAATCCTTGTTTTCGACGATAGGGATGCAGCCGCAGTCGTGGTCGACCATCATTTGGGCGACTTCCTGAAGGCTTGTATCCGCGGTGCAGCATGCCGGATCGGCGGTCATTATATCTTTTACTTGCATTATTTGTTCTCCTTTATTGTTGGTTACTGTAGCCAGTTCGCCGTGTTAACGTCCGAAGGCATGTATGCTTCAGCATTTATAAGCTCCTGTGTACTTCGGACAATGCCTATGCGTCGCAGCAGGTCGGCGGGAAGTACGCCGCAGAGTTCGCCGGCATCGTTGACGACCAGAATATTCCCGGCGCCGCCGGTGTCCGCCGGACATGATGTAATGTCGCTGGTGTCATAGACCTTTATTATGTTCGACGACATGACATTTGCGGCGGTCATTCCGCGGGGGTTCCGCCTTCGGCCGATGATCTGCTCGCAGATGAGGTGCTCGGTGACCATGCCGATCGGTATGCGATGAGCCCTGTTTTCAATGACTGCCGCACAGGTTCCGTGCGATTTCATCATTTCGGCATAAACGGTTTCGATCGGAGTCTCCTCCGTGCACACCGCAATATTTGTTTCCATCACATCTCGAATCAACATGTCACATATCCTCACAGTGCGATTTCATACACCCGACGCCGGCCGCCGTATGCTTTCCACACACGGCTCACGGATTTGTTTCGGTAATCTAACTCAAATGCAAGATTCATACCCGAACGATCCCCTGGGTTCACGCGCGAAGCGCCGCAGGTTAGAATGGAGAATTATGAAGGCCGGAAACAAGCTGTCGCGTGGATTCTATACGCAGGAAGATACGCTCGGGATCGCACGCAATTTATTGGGAAAACTTCTCGTCGTGCCAGCGGATGATGGGTCGCGTGTTTCGGGAATGATAGTCGAAACAGAGGCGTACATGGGCGTGGTAGACAAAGGTGCACACAGTTACGGCGGGCGCAGGACCGCGCGTAATGAGATCACATATGCCGAAGGCGGCCATGTGTACGTGTTTTTCGTGTATGGGATGTATTACCAGCTAAACGTTGTAACCGGGCCGGCGGAACATCCGCACGTCGTTCTTATTCGCGGGCTCGAACCGGTAGAAGGCGTCGAAAAAATGCGGGAGCGACGCGGGCGGGAAATGAAGGACCAGAATCTGACATCCGGGCCGGGAAAACTCTGCATCGCAATGAACATCGACCGCAGGCTGAACGGCGAGTATTTGCTGGAAGACCGGATCTGGATCGAAGAACACAGATCATTCCACGACGGTGCAATAGCAAGCGGCACACGCATCGGGATAGATTACGCCGAAGAATATGCCGAGATGCCGTGGCGATTCTGGGTCGAAGGAAATAAGTACGTCAGCAAGGTTCCGAGATCTCGGACGTGACGAACACATTGATACTATCGTTGAAGTTCGTCTGTCTGACTTCGGCCGTTTTCTTATCCTTTCGGCGGCATTCGCGTTTATTGAGCCAGTAGAAAAAGGGAATAGCAAAACCAAGGCCGCCGGCCATCGAAAGGACGACGAACCAACGCACGGGTACCCGGCCGAGCGGGGCTGTGCGAAATTGGTTTGCGACCAGCAGCGTCGCGACGAAGGTCACTAGCAGAAATCCGACCGCAAGTTCATTTTGAGCGGCTTCGGCGAACGAATCGAACTTCGACGCGAGCCAATAGATATAAATCCCGTTCGGGAACAGCAGTCCGAATAATGCGATGATCCGTGGCAGCATTTTTAACCTCCGAAGCTCAAGGACGCGATGGTTTCAGGCCCTTGTTCATCTATCTTTAAACGCGATTTTTCGTGGGTTCGTATATCAGGCCGATGTGGACCTATTATTTGGTGGCGCGATGCGCTTGCATCGACGTAAGTCTTGTATTGATAACGTCTTTAGAACTTTTTTCGGAAAACTGTTATTTTAAAGCCTTATGTCAGAAGCTAAAGTAAAGAAGGTAAAGCCCGATATCAGAGCGATAACGCGTCTGGTTCCGCCCAGCGGGAACCTGGTGCAAGGACAATCAGAACTGCCGATCGATCCGCAATTGGCGAAGGAAGCGGCGGAAATAATCGCGGCCAGCCAGAACCATTATGGAGGCAGTGAGGGTGACGCTAACCTTCGTAAGGCCGTGGCTGAAAAGATCTCAAAATACAATGGTATAGAGGTTGACGTTGACGCTCGCCCTTTTGAGCTGATGATCACAAACGGCGGGACCGGAGCACTAATCGGAATAGCTCAAGCATTTCTTAACAAGAGGTCCGCGCTGGTTTTTGAGCCTTATTATCCGTACCACCGGCGGATCCTGGAAGAATTCGGCGGGCGGACCGAGACGTTCGAATTGGACGAAAATCTAGGGTTTGAAAAGGACGCGCTTATGGCCCGATGCCGAGAGCTTCGCGACCGCGCGGAGTTTCCGCTGAAGGCGATTGTTGTTTGTACGCCCGCGAACCCGAGTGGAAAGGTGATGACACAATCGGAACTGGAAGACATCGCCGAAGTCGCTAAGGAACTTGACCTGCTCGTTATCTCAGACGAGGTTTACGAACATTATGTGACCGGCGAGAATCCGCATATTCCGATCGCTTCGCTGCCCGGGATGTGGGATAGGACGATCACTTTGAATTCGTTCTCGAAATCGTGGAATATTTCGGGATGGCGGCTGGGGTATGCGTACGGAAAAGGCGAACTTCTCGCACCGATAAACAATGCCGCGAACGTAATTTATGTCTGCCCGGCAACGCCGCTGCAGGCAGCGTTGTCACGGGTCTTGATGGCCGACACAGAGTATTATTCGAAGCTCCGCGATAAATTTGACGCGAAACGCCGGATGTTTTCGGACGGCATCCGCGAACTCGGCTTCGACATCTATAATTCAGGTTCGGCGTTCTACTTATGGACGCGAATTCCCGAGGAGTACTCGGATGCGATCGCGTTCAACGAGATGCTGATGAAAAACGGCGTTGGAGCTACGCCCGGAAGTGCCTTTGCCGATAGCGACACATGGGACGCTCATATGCGTATCTGCATCGCCCGCGAAGACTCGATACTTGAGGGTGCATTGGAAAAAATGCGCATGGCCTTAAAATAACTACTATTCAATACTTATCCATATGAAGAAGATTTCCGTCCTGTTTGTAATCGCCAGTTTCCTGATCGCTGCACCCGCATTGTTGGCCGATGAAGGAATGTGGACATTTCACAATCCGCCGCTCGCGCAGATGAAAGAGCGGTATGGATTTGAGCCGACGCAGGAATGGCTCGATAAGGTGAGGCTGTCGTCGGTAAAGGTCGGCGGTTCGTCCGGCTCATTTGTATCGCCGAATGGTTTGATCCTGACGAATCACCACGTTGCGTCCGGCATAATCGAAAAGCTTTCGACCAAAGAGCGCAACCTGATGAAAACAGGATTTTACGCCAGGACGCAGGCTGACGAATTAAAAGCACAGGACGCCGAAGCGACGGTGCTGATGTCATACGAAGACGTGACCGAACGTATTCACGGCGCTGCAAAGACCGCTGCGAATGACGCCGATGCCGCAAATAAGCGTTCGGCGCTTATCGCGTCGATAGAGAAGGATTCATCGGCGAAGACCGGTTTGCGATGCCAGGTCGTGTCATTCTATAGCGGCGGAGAGTATTGGAATTACTGTTTTAAACGGTATACGGATATACGCTTGGTGATGGCCCCAGAAGAACAGGCCGCATTTTTTGGCGGGGATTATGACAATTTCACATTTCCGCGTCATGACCTGGATTTTACGTTCCTGAGGGCGTATGAGAACGGGAAACCCGCTGTAACGCCGAATTATTTCAAATGGTCCGAGACGGGAGCTAAGGATGGCGAATTTATCATCGCATCGGGCAATCCCGGATCCACGGCCCGGCTATTGACGGTGTCACAGCTTGCCTATCAGCGCGATGTCGGCAATGTTCTGCAGAAGCGGGTTTGGGAAACACGTCGCCGCGCGCTGGAAGAATACGCAAAGCGTGGACCCGAACAGGAACGGCAGGCATCGGGCGGAATGCGGAGTTTCGCCAACGCGCTCAAGCGGCTGGAGGGCCAGCAAGACGGTCTGATGAACCCGAGGATGTTTGGTAGAAAGGAAGCCGAGGAGAAGGACCTACGGGAGAAGCTTGCTCAGAAGCCGGATCTTGAAAAGCAGTTTGCGCCTGCATGGGAAAATATCGCGAAGGCGTATGCCGAGTTGCCGCCCATGGCGAAACGCCTTTCATTCTCGAGCCTCGCCGCGTCGAGACTGGCCACGATAGCATCGCAGATCGTCCGCTATCACGAAGAAGTCAAGAAGCCGAACGACCAACGGTATCCGGAATATCGCGATTCGCGGCTGGACGCGTTCAGGAACAGCGTACTGTCGCCGGCACCGATCTACCTCGAAATGGAAGAAGCGGTGCTGACGGATTGGCTCGAGGATGCTGTGAAAGTGCTCGGCGCAAATGACCCCTTCATCCGGGCGGCACTCGGTGAGGCGGATCCGGCTGAAGTCGTCAGCCGCGCAGTGCGCGAGACAAAGCTGACCGACCCGGCCGCGCGAAAGGCACTGATCGAAGGGCCGGCGGACGCTGTAGCCAAATCGACCGACCCGATGGTGACGCTGGCACGACGCGTTGAGCCGGTCATGCGTGAACTTCGCGCCTGGAACGAAGAACACATCGCAGATGTCGAAGCCGCAAACGGGACAAAGATCGCGCAGGCGCGATTCGCCGTATATGGCCGCAGCATCTCGCCGGACGCAAATTCCAATCTTCGCTTAAGTTATGGCCGTGTAAAGGGTTATGACGAAGATACGACGCTTGTGCCGTTCAAGACCACGTTTTTCGGGCTGTACGACAGGGCATTCAGCTTTGCGGAAATGCCGCCATACGATCTGCCACAGCGGTTGAAGGACCGCCGTGATAAGATCGATCTTACGACACCGTTAAATTTCGTCTATACTGCCGACACAATTGGCGGAAATTCGGGTTCGCCGATCATCAATCGCAACGCTGAACTCGTTGGGCTGAATTTCGACAGCAACCTGCAGAAACTCTCGAACCGATATTGGTACGTCGATGAATCTGACGGCGGCCGCGCCGTGGGCGTTCACAGCGCCGGAATTCTTGAGGCATTGCGGAAGGTGTATGACGCTAACGAGCTGGTTGGCGAATTATTGAACAAATGATGCCCTTCGATAGATAAAATGCTCGATGCAGCATAATTGAGGGAAGGCAGCCGTTTTCGCGATCTTACCATCGTGAATCTGGCTGCCTTTTTTCCTGGCGAGAATCCTGTCGTTTATTACTTCCCTTTATTCGACACCAACGCTCACGCCAAGCCCTTTTGTGAGGTATCTAACCTACCTGTGCACTATCTTACCTGTCTGATCGACATTTACCTTCTTCGTTTTCCCCTTCTTATCGCGGATCTCAAATGAGTAGATCTGCATTCCGTTTCGTTCCATGGTTTGGCTACTCTCAACTGTGCCGGGTACTTTTCTTAGCGCCCGTTGCTGTGCCTCTTCGAGCGTGATGTCTTTTTTTTTTCGAAGCCCGAGTCGTTCTCGTCTTTGCCATTTTGGTCGATGTCTTCGGCTTCATAGTGTTTTGAGCCGCAGGCTTCGGCTTCGCAGTATTTTGAGGTGTCGCCTGCTGGCCGCCGGCATAGGCTGATGACATACCGACCAAACCTACCAAAATTAACAACAATAGTGCGTTCCGTCCGATAAAATTAACTGTATATTTCATTGTCTTTCTCCTTGCTTGTTCACCCGCCTTTTTCCGGGCTCAATGTGAGAATATCTAATTGAAGATGAACAGAAGATTAACGTTGAAAATTAACTGAAAAAATATTTTCGCCTGCCTCCGAACGCGTGACAAATATCTCAGCCCGATGCATCGCGGCGATCCAACTTGCGATAGATAGCCCCAGGCCCGCACCACTTGTGACCGTTTCGGACAGCGGCGAAAAATTCTTTTCTACGCGATAGAACCGTTCGAAGATCAGGTCCTGCTGTTCGACGGGAATCTCGGGGCCGGTGTTTCGGACCTCGACTGTATGGCCCGAGACCGTGACATCGACACTACCGCCGTTGAAATTGTATTTGACCGCGTTGTCGAGAAGGTTTATGAACAAGCGTCTAAGAAGAAGTTCGTCCGCCCGCAGTCTAAGTTCTTCGCCAACGAACCGAAGCGTGATGCCGCGGCGATGTGCCAGCGTCCGTATAGACGTTACACAATCTTCGACGATCTCGTTCACGTCAACCTCCTGAAAATTTAGGTTCACGCTGCCCGAATCGGCTCGTGCAAGCACGAATAGGTCTTCGACTATCTTCGCCAGACGCCTGCCCTCTTCATTGACGATCCTGAGGGAATCGCGGTATTCCTGCACACTTCGTTCCTCTTTTTGAAGTGCGACCTCCGATTCGCCCTGAACGATCGCGAGCGGAGTCCGCAGTTCGTGCGACGCGTCGGACATGAATCGCCGCTGTCGGTCGAACTCCCTATCTAACCGGTCTAACAGCTGATTAAAGAGAACGGCGAGGTTCCCGATCTCGTCATTCGGGTTTGCGACCGGTAAGCGCTCGTGCAGGTTAGCGGCACTGATGTTCTTTGCCCGCTCGCCCATTACGGCAAGCGGTTTCAGCCCTTCGCGAGCCAGGACGTAACCGCCGATCCCGGCAAGCAGCAGCAGGATCGGCGCAACGATCAGAAAGATCCGCTGAATTCGGTCCTCGATGGACTGCTGCTCCGAGAGCGAATACAGGACGAGGAGTTTGAAGTGAACACGATCCAGGTTGAACGACGAAGCTTTAACGTCATATGGCCGTCCGGAAAGGTCGATCCGGGTATAAGCGTTCGGGCCGGCCGCGATCAGGGTCCCGTCCGGAAGGTCTTCCTCGATCGTTTTTCCAACCAACGCGCCGCCTTCCGTATAAACCGCGAAGTGGTAATCACGGAACTGAAAGTCATCGAGCGTCTGTATGACGGCGCCGTCCGGCGACGTGTTATGTGCCGCGGACCTTCGAGCCTGTTTCGCGGCGGTGACGAAGTTGTTTGAAAGCTCGGAGATGTTCGTCCGAGCCTCATCCTGCAGAACACGGACGAACAAAGAGTATGCGGCGAACGCGAAGGCCGCGAACACGAGAGAAAAGGCCGCTATGTACCACAGCGTAAGTTTTACGCGGATCGACCTAAACATCACGGAGAATATATCCGGAACCGCGGCGCGTGTGTATGAGCTGGACGGGATACCCCTCGTCTAGCTTTCTTCTGAGCCGCTTTATATAAACTTCGATCAGATTCGAGAACGGGTCGAAACTGTCGTTCCAGACATGTTCCGATATTTCTTCGCGGCCGATGACCCTATCTTTGTTTATCGCCAGAAATTCGATCAATGCGTATTCCTTTGAGGTTAGGTCGATCGGGCTGCCCGAACGGGAAACCGTATGAGAGACCGTGTCGATCTCGAGATCGGCGATCTTGATCCGGGGGGCGCGTACCTCGCTATGCCTGCGGAGAAGTGCACGCATGCGAGCAAGCAGTTCGCGAAACTCGAACGGTTTGACGAGGTAATCGTCGGCCCCGATATCGAGTCCCGAAACGCGGTCCTCCAGTGTGTCGCGTGCGGTGAGCATCAGGATCGGGCTGCTGTTGCCCGATTCACGAAGTTCCGCACATACTTGAAATCCGTCCTTTTTCGGAAGGTTCACGTCAAGAACGAAGATATCGTATGCATTGATCGAGGCCATGTATCCCGCCTCTTCGCCGTCAACGGCGATATCGACCGCATATGAGTTCTCGCGCAGGCCCTTCGCAACGAAGGACGCGATACGAGAATCATCTTCTACAAGCAGCACACGCATGGCTTGAGTTTAATACAGCTAAGATTAACACAGGATAAATCGGCATATTGATTTCTTCGCAGTTAACTTCAAAAAACCATCTCCATCGGGTATAAATGAATGTGACAGATCAGCTTTCCTCACACTGCCGTTAACAGCAATAATCAACGGGACTGATTCAAATATCTATGCATTATCACCTAATAGGAATATGCGGTACGGCGATGGCCAGCCTGGCCGGAATGCTGCAGGCACGCGGCCACAAGGTCACGGGATCGGACCAAAACGTCTATCCGCCGATGTCCACTCAGCTTGAATCGCTTGGCATCGAGATCATCAGCGGCTACAAGGCCGAAAATGCCGACATCGGCGCCGACTGCGTTGTGGTCGGGAACGCGATATCGCGCGGCAATCCTGAGCTCGAAGAGGTCCTGAACCGAAAGATGATGTACCGTTCGCAGGCGGAGATCGTCAAGGAAGAATTCATTCGCGGCCGCCGGTCGCTGGTGATCGCCGGCACGCACGGGAAAACGACAACGACCAGCATCGCGGCGTGGATCTGCGAGGTCGGCGGCCTTGATCCCGGCTTTCTCGTCGGCGGCATCGTGCAGAATTTCGGCGCGAGCTTTCGGGTGACCAAGAGCGATCATTTCGTTATCGAAGGCGACGAGTACGACACAGCGTATTTCGATAAAAAGCCGAAATTCATGCATTACCTGCCGGAGATCGCGATCGTCAACAACATCGAATTCGATCACGCCGATATATATCGCGACCTGCAGGAGATCAAGTTTCAGTTCTCACGCCTGATGAACCTGGTGCCCGGGAACGGGCGGCTCATTGTCGGGATCGATTCGCCGGTCGTTCGCGAGGTTCTCGACGAAATGCAGGGGAAATTGTTCACAACGGTGGAATCCTTCGGCCTTTCGGACGACGCAAAATGGCAGGCCCGATATATCGACTTTTCTGGCGACACCACGCGATTCACGGTGTTTCGCGACGGCCACAGCTGGGGCGAGTTCGAAACGCACCTGATCGGCGAATTCAACGTCCGCAATTGCCTGGCGGTGATCATCGCGGCCGATGCCTGGGGAATTTCGCGTGAGAAGATACAGCAGGCATTCGATACGTTCAAATCGGTAAAACGCCGTATGGAGGTCCGCGGCACCGAGCGCGGCGTCACGGTCATCGACGATTTTGCTCATCATCCAACCGCCGTCGAGGAAACGCTGAAAGCGCTGCGAATGAAATACGACGGGCGGCGGCTGATCGCCGTGTTCGAACCCCGTTCATGGTCCTCGCGACTCGCGATCTTTCAGGAGCCGTATTCCAAGGCGTTCTCGTATGCCGACTATGTCATCATCGCGGGCGTGTACAACACGTCAAAGGCCAGCGAATTGGGCAAAGTGCTCGATACGGACGAACTCGTTAAGGATATCGAAATGCAGGGCAAGCCGGCGATGAGCTTTCCGGACGCCGACGTCATCCTCGAACACCTCGTTCCCGAGCTGAGGGAAGGCGACGTCGTCGCGATCATGTCCAACGGCGGTTTCGGCGGCATCCACGGCAAACTTCTTGACCTGCTGAGGCCGTGACGCGTTCCGGGGGCGTTCCGCGGGCGTTCCACTCATGGGTGGAACGTCCAACCCATTGATCCCGCTGAGTTTACGGCCGCAAAACTGCCCGTTCCGCTAAATTTTCAAAAAACTTTGCCACAGCCCTAAAACTGCGACGGCGAGACGCGTGTCTCGCCAATGAAATTGTATCCCAACTACGCAATACCGTCAATAGTTTTTGCCGTTCGAGGAAAGCTAATTGAGGCGACCAAGGATCTTGTGCAAAGGCGTTTGTTTGGGTAACACCTTCGGCAATGAAAACAGGCGGCGCAGAAAAGGCGGCGAGCCTCGCAGCTAGCCGCCTTTTCGTGGATCGAGCTTACCTCGCGTTACTGCACGTTCACGTTTACCGTTACGTCTCCATGCCGGCCGACGGGGTTGTACTGGATCGTGTTCACGCCCTGGACCATGTATTGCGAGATATCAAGAGTGAACACCGGATCGGAAAGCTGATCCTGGGTCAGCATAATGTCGTGGGTTTCGTTAATATGCACGACCAGCTTCTTCAATCCTGATGATCGTACAACCAGCGTACCCATGGCGTTCGGAGCATAGAACGACTGCCGCAGCGTCGGCGGGCCGGAACCCGGATTGCGGCTGACGTCGATCGGGTACGAACCGACGTCCACACCCGTGTAGTACGCCTTCAGGATCTGCAGGAAATTCTGCCCGGCGCGTGCACGGCCGTGTGCACCGTATTGGCTCATGCCCACGTTGTGGCCCCAGCCGCCGCCCCAAACTTCAACCTTCTCGAGCGATCCATCGGCACTGCGGAATTCGTTGATCACGCTGGGGTTATTTAGGGTAAAGGCAGACGCGGTATTCGAGGTTCCACACAGGCGGGGCGTTGATACGAAAGGACGGAAAAACACCCGAAGCGGGTCCCAGCCGGTTACCGTATGCGTCATACCCGTAGATGTGGTCAGAACCACACGCGAGGCACGGCCGGATGCCGCCATACGCTGCGTGATAACGACGCCCGTGATGGTGCCGGTCACTGATGCCGGGACCTTTGCACGAAGTTGTGCCTGTGTCAGTTCGAATTTCCAGCGTGAAAAGGTGTTGCCAACCGTTCCTGTCGGCGTCGTTGCGGTGCGGGCGCAGTCGTCGAATGTATCCGGAGCACTGGTCCGCTGCCAGAATGCTGCGACGCCTGCCGGAGTAGAGAAGTCGGGAGCAGTGCCGTCGCCGTCGTAGATCCCTCTGAGATAGGGGATCGGCCCGCCCGTAAAGATATTCTCAGTGTTTTCCGTGTGTCCACCCATCGACGACGAATAAAGCGCGTTGATGATGTTCCCGTTGTATGAAGCAACAAGCCCAATGGTCTCGTTGCTGGACTGGACGGCGCGGGCGTGTTCGGAGATAACTCCGCGATAGACCTGCGATGTGGTCGAATCCACGATATCGTAAGGGAAGTTCGCTCGGAACCGGCCAATGTTGGCGATGGCATAACCGCGAGCGGCAACCGCCTGAGCCTTCAGCGCTTCCATTTCAAACGATGCGATCGATTCATTCGCAACTACGCCCGGAACGTAATCTTCGATCTCAATGATATTAACTATGTTCAGGGTGTTTGCCGGCGTTCCCGGCCCGTGGGCAAGCTCGATCGCGCCGCGGTAGCGCGGGACGAATGTACCGCTGAATGTACGGCGAATATTCTCGACGCGAAACTGGTTCGTTTCGTCTGTCGGTTCGAAGAAAAGCGGCCCGGCGAACACGCCGACCTCAGCGCCGCCGATCGAAACATGATATCCGGCGGCATCGCGTGTGACCCGAACGACGGTACCCGGCGCCTCGAGGTTAATAATCGCTCCGCTCGCACGGTCTTTAAGGTAAACCAGCCCCGCCGTATGGCTTATCTCCGCTACCGGAAAATGGCGGTTGGTCGAGATCTCTGTCGTAACGGTGCCGCTTGCGTTAAAGATCGTTGTCGACAATCCGACCCGGATCACCTTATGTGCCGTTGTCGGATTACCGATTATGACGGGCCCAAGGTCATTTCGGGCGCCCGATGCGTGTGATTCGCCGAGAGCGCTTCGCTGTTTTATCCATTCTTCCTCAATTTTCTGATCATCGCTCTGCTGCTGCGCGAACGCCGGGATGGCGGTAAGCACAAACAGGAACAGCAGCAGGGATGTGATCGTGGACAGTTTCATTTGGGATCCTCCTTGAATTTTGCCTGAAGTAATAAAAAAGCAGCTATTTAGAAGTGTTATGAGAAAACTGTAACAAATAAGTGGCATTTATGGCAAGAAATTAATTGCGTCTCTGGTTGGACATTGATTCGATAGATTTTTCTTGCCTTAATGCCCGTCAATATGCATAATGACAATGATTTAGCTCTCAAAATGTATCTCGGTAGATGCGACCGTCCGCAAAAACAAGCGACGCTTTCGGATTGGAATGGAGAGTATTCTTTTTGGCTACTTGAAGCAGTTGATAATTTTTTGGTGTAGGGATCGCGTCGCTGCGTTTGCGGTAAAGTATCGTCAGAAACTTCCGGTATACCTGCCTTTTGCTTCGAAAATATAAATATTAAGAGAAAAATGAGTAACAAACTTTACGTCGGAAATTTGTCTTTTCGTGTCACGAGCGAGGACCTGCAGGAACATTTTGCGGCGGCGGGAACGGTAAATTCGGCCAATGTGGTTTTTGACCGTGAAACCGGCCGTTCACGCGGCTTCGGATTTGTGGAAATGGCGTCGGAAGACGATGCAAATAACGCGATCGCCCAGTTTAACGGGCAGGAATACGACGGCCGCAACATGGTCGTTAACGAAGCTCGCCCGCGCGACGACCGCGGCGGCGGAGGCGGTGGCGGCGGCCGGGGCCGCGGTGGTTACGGCGGAGGCGGCGGCGGACGCGGCGGCTGGTAATTAAAATATTCAAATCGAAAAGAGGCTCGGGTGAAAAATCCCGAGCCTCTTTCCTTTTTACGATCTTAGCCTTTCTATTGGTCGATACGGCCGTTGAAGTTAACCAAATAGAGGACAATATCGTCGATCACGCCCGTCCGCATTCTGCCTTCCGGAACGCCGTTTACGATAAGCGAGAACACGAGCTGTTCACCGCCCGCAGTGGTCAAATATCCGGAAAGTGCGGAGACCTGATCGATCGTTCCGGTCTTTCCGCGTACATTGCCCGCCGCGGCAGTGCCGGCAAGCCGATTCCTAAGCGTGCCGTCAACGCCGGCGATCGTCAGCGAATCTCTCCACGCCTGTGAATATTTGCTCTCCCGGCCCATGTAGGTGTAGAGCCGTACAACCGCAGCGGGTGTGATCAGATCGTGCCGTGACAGGCCGCTGCCGTCGTGCTGGATAACGGCGTCATCGGGAATCCCTATCTGCGTCAGAAAATTCTCGACCACGGCTACGCCGAGATCGTGGCTGCTTTTTTCAACAGCCGGAGACGCTCCGTTGCCTGAAGTTACCATGGTCCGTTTTCGCCCGATCTCTTCGCCCAGGGTGCGCAGGATCGTCTCGGTGTACATATTCTGGCTGGGCTTCATTGTTTTAGCGGAGATAAGGCTGAAGGGCGCGGACTCCAGCTTTGCTATTTCGACCGGGGGCGGACATCCGGCACATGCGGCAGCGGAACCATCAATGACGCGGGTGCGTCCGGTGATGGTAATTCCTTTTTGCTCAAGCCTGGAACGCAGCAGCGATACGAACAACTCCGCCGGCCTTGTGACGGTAACATAGCCTTTGAAACCGCTATTTCCCACCGGCAGGTTTCCCGTTATTTCAAGGACATTTTGCCCGAGCAGCTTTTCGATCTTCAGCGTCCGCATCGTTCCGGCCGGTGTGGTCATACAGCGGTTCACAACGCGAAAAACGGGATTTAGAGGCGAAAGATCGACGCTGCATCCGTAGCCGGCAGGACCGGGCCGGACGGTCAGGTCCACCGCGTTGTCATTTATCGGCAAAGCGGAAACCTCGGCCCCGTAATACCACTGCAGGTCGTCCCATTCCCAGCTTCCCGGAATTGCTCCGCCGCGAAAATAGGTGTCATCGCCGACAAGGTCGCCTTCAACTCGTTTAACGCCCGCAGCGGCTATCTTTGCTGCCAGGTCGTCGAGTCCCTTGAAATAATTGCCCTCGGAAAAGCTGGTCGAAATTGATACGTCGCCCCGCCCGTAGATCCGTAGGTCGCCTTTGACCGTTCCGGCGGCATCCGGAGCGGCGGGCGCGAAAACGCTCGTGACGTATCGGTAGTCAGGGCCCAGCTTCTCGATGCCGGCCGCGACGGTGAAGTTCTTCATATTCGACGCCGGCATGAAATATTTTTCGGCATTCTCTTCGAATACCAGCTTTTCTGAATTGAGCGTCGCGATCTTGATGCCTATCTGGCCGCGCCGGAGTTCGGGCCGCGCGAGGCGGTTCGTTATTCTCGTTCGCAGGTCGGCGATCGTCTGGACCGGAGCGGGCGTCGGCGTCGGTGACGGAGTCGGCGTCGCGGCAGGTGCCGGCTTTGTCACGGGCGTTGGCGTGGGCGTCGGGGCGGGCACGGTACGCTTGCCCGGCGGGTTCTGCGCGAACGAACCCATGGCCGTGCCGGTCACTACGGTTAAAACTAAGATTGCGTTATGGAGCGTGGAAAAGGAGCGTCGGGTTTTCATTGATTCGATTCTACCGAATAACTTTGATGCTGAAAAGCGGTTTCGCGGTTATTGCTATCATCGGTACAGCCTTATGGAATAAGCATTTTCGTCGTTCTTCGATTGATGGAAAAACGAACCGGTGCTATATTTAACCATCTCGTCACACCGCTGACAGTCTTTATTCTTTAATCAAACATCGGTAGACCCCGAGCGTTCAAAGTTCTCAGGAGTATCAATGCGTATAATCAAGCTGTCCGTTCTCTCATTCTTCCTGGTTTGTTCCGCGTTCCTGATCAATCGCCAACTCGCGTCGCCCGTTTCGGGAAAGACCGGCGCGACGGCGCTTTCCGCACCGACGGGAGTAAATGCCTCCGACGGTGACTATGCCAATAAGGTAGGCATCAATTGGGACACAGTTCGCGGAGCGACCAACTATAGGATATTTCGCAATACAACGAATGACCCGCTAAGTGCCGTGGATGCCGGAACTTCAGCGGGCAATTTCTTTTTTGACAGCTCGGCGGCAGCGGGCCAGCAGTACTATTACTGGGTAAGGGCGGAAAATTCGGGCACACAGAGCGGGTTAGGAACATCCGACAGCGGTATTCGGGCAGTAGCCGGAACGCCGCATATCTTTTACAATCCGCTGGAGCCGCCGCCGTATCCTGCGGGAAATCCGGTGACGGCGACAAAGGCATCGCTTGGTAAGGCATTATTTTGGGATGAACAGCTTTCGTCCACGAAAACGGTTGCGTGCGGCACATGCCATCGTCCCGCGGCCGGCGGCGCCGATCCGCGATCGCAATACGGCAGCGATCTCGCACGAAATCCGGGCCCGAACGGCGTGGCAAACCCCGAAGGCCCGTCTGAGGACCCGCGCAATAGCTCACTTGACGATATTTTCGGATCGCCCGGTGTCCCGAAGAATAATTCTGACGGAACATACTCGGAAGCTCCGTTCTACGCCTTCGGCATGCAGGTCACCGGACGGCATACGCCTTCGTATTTGAACGCGGGTTATTCGACGAGCGGCCTGTTCTGGGACGGCAGGGCATTGGACGTTTTCCGCGACCCGATCACGGATGCGATAATCATGTCGCAGGGCGGCGCGATCGAGAGCCAGATCCTTGGGCCGCCGGTGTCCGATGTGGAAATGGCCCACGGCGGGCGAGATTGGACGCAGGTCGCGCAGCGTATCGCGGCGTCGAAGCCGCTGGCGCTGGCCCATAATATACCGGCATCGCTCCGGAATTGGATCGGCGGCCGCACTTACCCGGAACTGTTCGAAGAAGCATTCGGCACGCCGGAGGTAACACCGGTAAGGATCGCGATGGCGATCGCAACACATGAACGCCAGCTTTTTTCCGACCGTACGCCGTTCGACCGCTTTGCGACGGGAACAGAGACACTGACGGAGATCGAGACGACCGGTGCGACGCTTTTCTTCGGCCTGAACTGTACGCAATGCCACGACGGGCCGCTGTTTTCAGACCATCTATTTCATAATATCGGCATAAGGCCGCCTGGCGAGGACCGCGGACGCGGATTGGTGACGAACAACCCGGATAATGACGGGCAGTTCAAAACGCCGCCGCTGCGAAATATCGAGCTGCAGGCGCCGTACATGCACAACGGCCGCACGAAAACGCTCGAACACGTGATCGATCTATATAACCGCGGCGGAAATTTTAACGCCCCCAATATCGACCGCGGCATTATTCGGCCGATGGGGCTGACGACCGCCGAAAAACAGGCGTTGGTCGCGTTTCTGAAGCGGCCGCTGACCGACCCTCGTGTCCGCGACGAACTGCCGCCGTTCGACCGTCCGAAATTATTCACGGAATCGCAGTATGTTCCCGTTATCAGCGGCTCCGGACGTGCCGGGACCGGCAGTGTCGTCCCGCGAGCGATCGCGATCGAGCCGCCGCTCGTCGGAAATGACAGCTTTACGGTGGCGGTTGAAGGCGGGCTTGCGAATAGCGACGCCGTGGTCGTCATCAATGCGACGGACCCGGGAGTCGGGACATCGAT
The DNA here is from genome assembly GCA_023436495.1 of Acidobacteriota bacterium. Lineage (GTDB taxonomy): Bacteria > Acidobacteriota > Blastocatellia > Pyrinomonadales > Pyrinomonadaceae > OLB17. Next base: position 6,718 of record JAEZIT010000127.1, on the reverse strand, counting down.
CCCGGCCGGCGGGTCATTTACGAGAATGATGGTTACCTTAAACGCACAGGGCCGCGGTTCTATTAGGCTTGCTATCCCGAATGACGCCTCGCTGATCGGCCAGACGTTTCACGGCCGTTGGTACGTGCCGGATGCCGGTGCGGCAAGCGGATTTTCGGTGTCAAGGCTGTTTTCGTTCACCGTATTTGGCGAGACAGTTGCGACCGTAAATGCGGCACCGTTCGATCTTGACGGTGACGGGAAGACGGATGTTGGTGTTTACAGGCCGAATGGAAGCTTTGGCGGGGAGTGGTGGTACCTGAGGTCTTCGGACGGCGGCGGCAGGGCTTTCGGGTTCGGGGCTTCGACGGATTCGATCTCGCCGGCGGATTTTACCGGGGACGGGAAGACGGACATCGCTGTCTTTAGGCCTTCGACAGGCTTCTGGTATGTGATGAGGTCTGAGGACAACACATTCTACGGCTTCCCGTTCGGTGCTGCAGGCGACGTTCCAGTGCCGGCGGATTTCGATGCGGACGGAAAAGCCGATGCTGCCGTCTTCAGGGCCGGGACGTGGTTCATCAGCCTTTCATCCGGAGGCAGCCGGATAGAGTCGTTCGGAGCGGCCTCTGATCTTCCCGTTGCGGCAGATTACGACGGTGACGGAAAGGCGGACCTGGCCGTCTTCAGGCCGAGCGGAGCGTCGGGAGCGGGAGAGTGGTGGCTGAACATGAGCACGCAGGGAGTGCGGGCCGTGTCCTTCGGGGCGGCAGGAGACAAGGCCGTGCCGGCGGATTACACGGGTGACGGGAAGACGGATGTGGCGGTGTTCAGGCCGTCGACGGGATTCTGGTACATATTGCGGAGCGAGGACCTCTCGTTCTACGGCTTCCCGTTCGGCGTGGCCGGAGACGTGCCTTCTACGGGAGACTATGACGGGGACGGAAAGGCCGACCCTGCGGTCTTTAGAGCAGGGACATGGTACATCAACCGCTCGGCGGCAGGGCAGACGGTCATCGGGTTCGGCACGGCAGGCGACGTGCCTGTGCCGAGTGCTTTTGTGAGATAAGGCAAGAGAGAAGAAGAAAGGCAGCCGTCGGATGATCTCCGGCGGCTGTTTTTATATGGGAAGGAATTATGAATTTAGAATTGCGAATTAGGAATTGTTTCGGTGGAGAGGAGTTCACGCAAAGACGCGGAGGGAAGTGGGGGAGTAAGGGAGTAAGGGAGTTGGGGAGAAAATGGATCAAGGTTGGCTTGGTTTTATGAGTTGCCCCGAGCTTTAGCTCGGGGATAGAGCATCAAGATTGGCGGGGCATTAGCCCAATTTGGGCTGAAGCCGGGAGGATGATCGGTTTTTCGGAGTGGTTCGGCTAAAGCCGGGGCATTTGTTGGGCGGTGACCACGGGCTGAAGCCCGTGGCAATTTATAAAGAGGAAGGCCGCAGGCAATTTATGAGAGGAATGGCAAATTAGATTCTATCGCGGTGAGTGATTCGCCCTTACTTCGTGCGGGCTTCGGCAATTGGGTTGAGTGTTATGCTCTTACTGCGTGCGGGCTTCGGCAAGCGGAAGAACCCACCCGCTAACGCGAGGTGGTTCTGACTTGGGGTGGGTGTTCGCCGTTGCTGCGTGCGGGCTTCGGCACTAGAATTGGGCTTTTTCTCATTAGTAATTATTAATTGGTCAATTGGTAATTAATAATGAAAACTCTGCATAGATCGACGAAGGAGAGAAAAGGCCTAGTAGCGGCTGAGGGTGATAGCAAATAAAGCGGCGGCCAATGTCGCGGCGATGGTGCGGAGGGTGTTCCAGCGGGTCCATGTTTTGAGGTAATTGTTCCAGACGGCCGTGTCTTCGGCGGCGGCGAGGGCGTTGTTGAGCGGGACGTTAAAGACGATGGTCACGACGAATGTTCCGGCAAAGTAGAGGACGCTGCCGGCGAGACGCCAGGGCAATGCGGGCGATGACCAGTCGAGGACAGACAGGACGGCAAGCAGGAGCGAGAGCGCGGCGGTCCCGAGGAACACTGTCATGAACACGGGATTGATCACGACGATGTTGATCGACTGCATCGCGGCGATGCCTTCGCGGGCGGGCAGGCGGCCGAGTGCCCGCATCACGAAAGATGAAAAAGCGAAGAATGCTCCGGCGATCAATCCGCTGCCGAGGGCGGCGAGCAGTATCGCGATGAATATGAGATCCATGATCGCGGGCCCGTTAATATGACGCACCGGGCTGGCGAAGCTCGAATTTTTCAACGTCCCAACTGGCGAGTTTTGCGCCGGCGCGGTACGAGCTTTCCAGAAATTCGAGCACCAGAGAGCGCGGGTCGTCGGCCTTTCGGACGTCGTCGTACATAAGCACGGCGAGGTGGCCGCCGCCGGATTCGGACCATTTCGCGGTTTCGGGCCGAAGCGGTTCGCCGGCAAGCCCGGGCGGTTCGGGTGCGGTGTAGGAATAGAATGCCGGCGCCTTGACGTTGTCGTCGCCGAACCAGAAGCCGAAGCTGATGACCTCGTGCGAATAGGCCTCGCGTTCGACGAGGCCGGCGCCTTCGCGGACGGGTGCGGTGCGGCCGGAAAAACGGGTCAGAGCTAGGTCGAAGCTGTGCCAGAAGACGTGCACCGGCGTGCTTTTGCCGATGAAGCGGCCGCGGAATTCTTCGAAAATGTCATCGACGCTGACGAGCACGCGATGAAACCGTTCGACGTATTTGCGGTCGTAGGCGTCGTTCTCGGTGTCTTCGCCAAACGGCGTTTTCGAGAAGCAATCGTAGGGTTCGGGGCGGATCTTGGGGTCGATGCCGAGCTCCGCCAGATTCTCGAACAGCTTGTGGTAAAAATCCTTTACGGCGAGGCCGTCGTGGAGCTCGAATTTGCGGCGTTCGCCGGCGCCATTGGTGATGCGGAGGCGGTGGCGGATGAGATCGAATTCGATCTCGAAATTGCCGAAGCCGAGCGGGATGGTGCGGGTCGTCAGGCCGCGCGGCGACACATAGAGCGGGACGTGCCACCAATGATTGATGCGCGGGTGCATGGCGAGGCGGATCTTTCCGACGATCTGGCAATAGAGCTGCAGGGTCTTTTTCGTCGGCAGCCATTCTTCGTACGGCATTGCGGGAAAGGGCTTTTTCAGTGAGACGGCTTCCATTATTCTCGGACCTCCTAATTGTCGGGCTTGAGCCATTCGGCGGCGTTTGCCGCGTATCGTTTTATGTCTTCGAGCAGTTCGGGGTGCTGTTTATAACCGTCGCCGGGAGCTTCTTCGACAAAATCCGGGCAGCCGGCGTCGGTGTCCCAATTGTAATCGACAAGGTGATGAAAGCTGGATTCGGCGATCGCGCTGCCGAGCCGGCTGCCGTCTTCGTCCGTGTCCTTCTCAAATGCGACGATCAGGTTGAAATCGCGGCCGGTCACGCTGCTTTCGCCTTTGGCGACCACGCGGGCGTTTGAATCGGGCGGAGCGCCGACGCCGCCTTCGTGCGGGTGCGCGGGGAAGTATTGGATGGCCGAGCCGTCCGCTCGCCGCAGCAGCGGATGCAAATCGCCGTCGGGTGTAATTACTTGGTAATCACCGTTCGCGCCGGAATGATAGTTCGGGTAATCGATGCTTGTGGTCGCTTCGTCGTCGCGGCAGCAGCGTGACGGGTCGGGATCGGGGTTCTTGTTGTGAAAATAGTGTGCCGCGCCGATGCCGCCGATCGTGCAGAGCGAGCTGCCGAGGTCGAAATGATCGCGGGTCGAGAGAATGCCGCCGCCGCGTTTTCGAAACCTGGTGATGGCGGCGCATTCATCTTTGGTCAGGCCGTCACCTGCATCGACGGCGAAGAGCCAGAGCTCGTCAATGTCGGATCGGTCAATGCGGCTCAGTACAGGATCGCTGCTGTTCGATTCGCGGTCGCGCGCCGTCACTTCGTAGAGCGGGCTGCCGTTTTTGTCGGTCAGCGACCCGAGGTACTGTTTCAGCAGCGAAAATCGGCCGATGTGCCAATCGTTCGCGTCGTAGGGAATGGTCGTTTGCAGAAGGATCTTCGTAGGTCGTTCCATATATCAGGCGGCCGGAAGGCTTTGGTAAAATTGGTCATCAACGTAGCAGTAGCCCCAGGATTCGCCCGGTTCGAAGGATTCGATGATCGGGTGGCCGGCCAACGCGAAATGCTTGCTGGCGTGGCGGTTCGGGGAATTGTCGCAGCAGCCGACGTGGCCGCAGGTCCGGCACAGCCTGAGATGGACCCAGCGTCCGCCGATCTTCAGGCATTCTTCGCATCCTTCCGCGCTGGGTTCGACATCGCGTATCTCGCTGACATGGGTGCAGTATTCCATATCGTCACCGCCTCCGTTGAAAATGATATCTACGATTCTACTCCTGCGGCTTGGGTAAGGGCAATGTTTTGAGTATTTATTGGGGCCAGGAGACAAGGAATCAAGAGGTTTATCCACGAAAGAAGAAAAAGGAGGATGGGAATACAGTAAGAGGAACACAGAAAAGAACACAGAAAGGGGAGCACAGAAAAAGCGACGTTGGAAAGAGAAGGAGAGAAGGGGCCGCGGTTAGCAGTGGTCGGCGGCCTCGATCTTTTCGACGCGGCGTTCGTGGCGGCCGCCTTCGAATTTTGCGTCGAACCAGGCTTTTACGATCCTTTTCACTTCGTCGTCGGGCGTAAAGCGGGCGGCGATGGAGAGGACGTTGGCGTTGTTGTGTTCGCGGGCGAGCCGGGCAATGTCCTCGTTCCAGGCGACGGCGGCGCGGACGCCATGGACCTTGTTGGCGGCGATGGCCATTCCGGTGCCGGAACCGCAGACGAGCAGGCCCTGTTCGTAATCGCCTTTTGAGACGCCTTCGGCGACCTTTCGCGCAAAATCGGGATAATCGACGGATTCGGCGGAATCGGTACCGAGGTCGTCGTACTGGATACCCATATCATCGAGCGTTTTTTTGAGACGCTCTTTTTCCTCAAATCCGGCGTGGTCGGCGGCGATAGCGATTCGTTTGGACATACACGGATTTTATCGCGTACGGCGGCGATTTGAAACCGGAGCGCGGCGGATTTCGGGCGTATGGGCAGAATGCGGACAAAGAAAAGTTTGTTTGCGGCCATCAAAACGCATATAATTTGTTCCGAAGCCGTCGTTTGATGAAAATTCTCATCCGTCATATCACAATCCTACTGTTCCTGACAGCGGCCGCGGTAATAGCGGTGCCGGCCCAGGACTTTCTGCCGGAGCTTGTAAAAAGGATCAAGCCGTCGGCCGTGGCGATCGAAACGTTCGACGCGCGCGGCACGTCGCTGTCGCGCGGCAGCGGGTTTTTCGTCGCTCAGGACAAGATAATTACGAACCGGCACGTGATCGAGCGTTCGACGCGTGTCGAGGTGCATTTGCAGGACGGGCGTAAATTCATTGCCCGCGGCGTGCTGGCCGTTGACGGCGAAGGCGACCTTGCGCTGCTGCAGGTGGATGTTCCGCGTCCGTTGGCGGTGCCGCTGCCGATCGTAAAGACCGTGCCGCAGGAAGGCGAGTCGATCGTCGTGGTCGGCAATCCGTTCGGGCTGGAAGGCAGCGTATCGAACGGCATTGTCAGCGCGGTGCGTGAGATCTCTGGTTACGGGCGGATCATACAGATAACGGCGCCGATATCGCCGGGTTCGTCGGGCTCGCCGGTCGTGAACATGCTCGGGCAGGTGATCGGCGTGGCGACGCTGCAGGCGGCGGAAGGGCAGAGCCTGAATTTCGCGGTGCCGTCGGAGAGGATCGCACAGTTGAGATTGGGCGAGCTGCAGACGTTCGCGTCGCTCAGCGCCGAATCGCAGAAGAACAAGCGTTCGGCGGCGGAGAGGCTGTATTCGCAGGGTTTGGCTCAATTGTCGAGGGATGATTTCGCGCGGGCGCTGCCGTATTTTGAAAAGGCGGCGGAGGCATCGCCGAATTATGCCGAGGCGTGGTACCAAGCCGGTTTTTGCTACGGTGTGCTGGGCCGTCACGCCGAGGCGCTGAAGGCGACGCGGCAGGCCGCGAAGCTGAGGCCGGATTGGGCGGAAACGTACGTGAACATAGGCGCTTCGAGTTTTGCGCTCGGGCAATTCAAGGACGCGGTCGAGGCGTATAAACAGGCGGCGCGGCTTGACGACGATAATGCGGACATACAGTACGCGCTCGGGCTGAGCCTGGAAAGGTCCAGCCGTACGGACGAAGAGATATTGGCGTATAAAAGGGCACTGGCGATCAGGCCGGATCACCCGAACGCTCTGGAACGGCTCGGGGTTGCGTATTTTAACCAGAAGAAATACGCGGAATCGGCTTCGGCGTTCGAGCAGCTAAAGGCATATAAGCCCGACGAAAAGACCTACAATTACCTCGGTGAAAGCTACCTGGAAATGGGCAAGGCCGAGGACAGCATCGACGCTTTCAACAACGCGGTCGGCTACAATCCCGAATTCGACCGCGCGCGATACAACCTCGGGCGGGCATACCTGAAAACGGGCAACCGCGAAATGGCGCAGGTCCAATATGAGATATTGCGGAATTCCAGGTCAGATTTCGCGGACAGGCTGCTGGCAATCTTAAACCCTTAAAATCTAATCAGTAATTTCGAACCGCCGGTTGATGAGGCTTGCGACAAAGCCGGCGCCGAAGCCGTTGTCAATATTGACGACGGTGACGTTCGACGCGCAGGAATTCAGCATGCCGAGAAGTGCGGCGACGCCGCCGAACGATGCGCCGTAGCCGATGCTGGTCGGG
>JAEZIT010000112.1 GCA_023436495.1 Acidobacteriota bacterium | reverse complement strand
CAAAACAAAGACGACAACGACCGTCGGCAGCAAATTTTCAAAGGAGGTGGAGGTGAGGCCTGGTAGAGATCCTGGCCAGAGCAGAGCAGAATACGTAACTATTAAAACGAAAGACGGGCGAACGATTAGAACCTATAAGGATTCTTACGACAGAGCGAATAAGTTCCAACACAGGAAACCTTTGAGCGGTGGACCGGAAGGCAGACCTCCAGAATAAACTGAATATGGATTTGTATAGCCTAAAGCGATTCTTTTTGAATGAGATTGGCGCATCTGATCTTATAGCGGAAATCGGAGCGGAAGTCGAAAATTACAAAGTTGCCCTCGGTAAGTCTGGGGGCTCCGCACCTGTATTTGGAGCTAATAATAATTTCAGCTACCTTGTCACAAGCGCCGATGTGCGACTGCTCTGTGAAAGCTACTTACGCGGACAAGCCAATGAATGGCACTTGAATTATCTCGCGAATCTGATAGAGCTATCAGATTCTTTCTTAATTGAAAGTGATAAAGTACGGGACGCAATTTTTGACTTAAGCAGCCCAGAAATTAATGGGCCAATAAATCCGGCGACAATAAGGCGCATCATGGAGAGATTATGATGGAGAATTGCTTAGCTCTTTAACCTGTATAGTGTCTAACGCAATCACTAAACTTCTCTCGGACGCACGGGCGGTTCACTTCACCCGACGAGTTCAAGGGCGGGCCGGACGAGCTGTTCGATTTTGAAGAGGATGCTTCGGACAACCCGACTTTTTATGCCGATCTGGAGAACCCGCAGTCGCTGAACAAGTACCTGCCAGGGCCGGGTAAGGGGACCGCTTGGGAGGACACAAACACAAAACTTCACATCTTTACGCAGAAGAAAAACTAACCTCTTACGTATTTTATGAAAGTCATTGCAGTAATATTTGCCCTCTGCTCTACGTTATATGCCGACTGCGAGCTTCAACTCGTTCCTGGTTACCGTCTGTCTTCGCAGTGTCGAAAGATAAAAAGCCCTATTGGAAGTCTACTGAAGGTCACCGAAAAAAAATCAGCGCCGTTCATAATGTACGAGGAGAACGGGATAGTATATTTGGTCGCATTTAACAGACGCACTTATGAGGTAATCTACATAAGCACCTCCGACACAATGTTCCGAACTGCAGACGGTTTTAAGATCGGCGACTCAATGACACTTGATCGGAGCTTAATTCGTGTTGAAAAAGGGTGGGAGGTTTACGGACCGATAACGAAAGATGGATGGCGTCCGGTGTTCGGGCGTAACAATCTAAAAAAGCCAGAAACTCAAGAAACAGTTATCGGCGAAATAACAGAGGAAGGTGACCCTACGATTGGAATGCCCAGTTCAGGCAAAGTAACTCTGCCGATATTATATTTTAGTAAATCCAAGTAAGCGGTGGTTCTAGCATCGATGAGACGCACCCCGCAGGTCATACAAAGTCCTAGTACTTCGGCTTCATCTCCTCCAAGCGTCGGTCTATATCTCTGAAGAATCCCGTCACAACAAATGAGACCATTCGTAACCGTGCGGCCTCAGTTGCCGTGGTCTGGTTGCTTTGTTTCAGACAACAGATGGTGGAAAAGTAAAAGCTTTCGGAAGAGTCAGGTGATAGATTGAGACCTGCAACGTAATATGAAACGTACCATCGTAAACATCATATGGATCGGATTGTTAGCATGTTTTGCTAACGGTCAGAATAAACATGAAGTATTCTCTAGCGTCCCCCCAAAAATACGCGGTCAGTTGGTTGAGAAGGTAAAATTGCTAATTAAGCTCAAAAGAGAGAAAAAATATAGTGATATTTACGATATTCTGTCGGAAGTTACTAAAGACACCACGCCACTAGATACCTTTATAAAGGCCAACAAAGACGGCGAACGTTATAGTAATGCATTTCAATTCATTGATTTTGTCCCCGACGAAGTTTACGAACTGTATCCTGATTTCTGGCTTGTAAAAGGCTGCGGTAAATTTAAGAGCGATGGTAAACAAAAGTCCTTTGTGGCTCAGACGGAGGCGTCGTTGGAAAACAATGAATGGTACTTTACCTCAATGATCACAATTGAGGGAGCTTTTGGGAGTGATTCAAAAGTCTGCAAGTCGAAAAAATAATCTGTTTCAGCAACAGATTACAGCCGACGCAGATAGCTCTCGGCTCGACGCAGAACGCGACCGATCTGTTGAAGCTCGAATACGGATACGGGATGACGGATAATAACGGAAACGTGCTGTCGCAGAAGATCACGGTTCCGGGCTGTTGATCCTCAACGGATAAATCTCTATGTTTACGTCAGAAATAATCCACTTGCTTTGATTGATTCAACAGGAAATCAGTTCAGAATGCAATCACCAAACTGCAAGGAGGAAATAAGTAATGAATATTATCAAGGTAAGAGTTTTTTTATTTATATTCATAGGATTTCTAGTAACTTTTAGTAGTTCATCTAGTTATGCCCAAGAAATGTGTAATCTGGTTAAATTGAAAGTTGGCAAGATAAAAGGGAAAGTTGTTACAAATGATGATGAGTTATATCCGTTTTCTTCATCACAAGTGAAATTATTTAAGGTCAATAATCGTGATGTTTTAATCAGTTCAACCATTACTGATAAAAACGGTTTTTTTGAAATCGAAAATATTGACAAAGGTGAATACAGACTTGTTGTTTGGGCTACTACTGAAAAAGGACTTACACTTTTTACATATGATGTGATTATAAGAGTAGATAAAAACAATATAGATAAAGAAACTAACCAATTGATTTATGTCAAACTAGGCGGAGATTGTTTCGATAGCGATGCAAAACTAATTGATGAAAAAGCCTGTCCTGATTCTCAGTAGTTTGAGTAGCAGAAACTATAAAAAGGCGTGAGGAAACTCACGCCTTTTGCTTTTGCTGGCTGCTTTCCTACGTAGGCCTTTTGCTACGTAAAGTTTCGGCAATGTGGTCGTTTGTCGTCCGCTGTCGCGGGCTTGGGGATTTGATAATGATCGTTCCCCGGGCTTACGCCCGGGGCTTTATGGCGGTCGCCCGCAAATGGGGGTTAGTTATTTTCGGGTTAGTTCCCAGGTGTAGGTTGTGGTGCGGCCGTCGTCTTCGCGGACGGTTATGGTGCCTTTGACGGTTTTTTGGCCGGGGGCGATCGGGAACGAGAAGGAGAAGCTGCCGCCGGGTGTTGGGGCGTCTTCGTTGGAGGCTTCGTTGGTGTTGGCGCGGTCGTGTTCGGCGCAGGGCGAGCGGTGGACGTATTTGTGCAGCGTCGTGCCGTTGATCTCCGGGAGCGAGAAGCTTGCGGTGCCGCCGGTGCTGCCTGCTTCGAGATAGACGCGCGTGTCGGTGCCGTAATTCGCGGTCGTGGTGCTGGTACGGGTTATTTCCTTCGGGCCTTTGTACGGGACGGCGTTGGGGCCGCAGTAGCCTTCGTCGACCTTGTATTTATCATATTCGAAATCGACCGATTTCTGGCTGCCGGAAATATTGGCGATGTAGGCGTTGGTTGCGTCAACCGTGCGGTCGAGCCTTCCGGTCAACCGAAGGCTGACGTCGGTCGTGACCGTGATATTACCGCCGTTCTCAGCAAGGTTCGCGCCGGACCGCTTTTCTCTTTCTTCGCGATGCTGTCGTTTTGCGGTGATGGTGCCGGTCCACGTTCCTGTTTCCGTCGCGGGTTCTTCTTCCTTCTTTAACTGAAATTCGACATCCGTTTCGCCGATGCCGCGTTTCGATACCGACCGCAGCGAGAGCATGGACGAATCTTCGCCTTCCTGTATGTAAGTGAACGTTGCCGCCGGAGTTCCGCTTTGCGTTTCGGGTGATACGCTGCCGCCGAAGCCTTCGGCACTGAACTGCGCGTTCACTTTGGCCCGGTCCTGAATGTGGATGGTCTCCGCCGTGACCTCTACTTCTTCACCCTGTTCGAGTGTCGATCTCGCGGCTTTGGCAGCGATCTCTACGCAGCCGTTGTTCTTCCAATTCTTCTCCGCGGACTTGTACATTTCGTTGGCGGAGTTCCAAATCGCAGGTACCATTTTGTCGAGGGCTCCGGTGACGGTCGCGGCGTCTGCGTCGGACATTTGCGTCAGCGCCTTTGCGGTGGCCTTGCCAATCTTCGCGGGCGTCCGTTTGCCGCCGTATTTGCCGTCGCTGATCTCGATCGTGTTGCCGGGAATATTGTATTGCACGCCGTAGCGGCCGTCGCGGATCTTGATCTCTTTGATAAGGCCGCGGGCGAGGGCGTCTTCGTAGCCGGAGTTCGCCGTATAGGCGTCGACCTGCATGTCATAATGCGTCAGAACGGCTTCGTCATTAACGCTGCCGACGAGCTTTGCCCGCAGGTCGAATTCGCTGGTCATCGTGACCGATGAGCCGTTTTCGGTGTAGGTAGTTTTAGAGACGACCTTTGCCTTTCCGGTGCCGGCGGAAACGCCGTTCGCGTCGGGGCATGCGTCGACATCGGCGCCCCAGACGATCGACATTTCGCGGCGGAAACTTTTCCCATCGGGTTTGGACACGGCATCGATCACCTGTGTGTCCTTTATTTCGACGCCGAAGGTCTTGCCGTCCTTGGTGTACTTCGTTTCGACATTCTGCGTGCGGGTCCCTTTGGCTTCGGCGGTCTCAAATGTCTTCTTGTCGGAACCCTGGGCTTTTATTTCCTTGTCGGTTTCCGTCATTTTAATGTCGGGCGTGCCGTCCTGTTGGGGAACCGGCTGGAAACCGAAAGCGAGCTGGCGCCAATCGATCTTCGGCTGAACGTGAAACCCGAACTTCTTGCGAATCGCCGGCTTCTTCGCAGGTTTCCGCGCCGGGAGCCGTTTAGCCGGCACATCGGCAGCCGGGCGGATTCGCGAAGCTTCTTTTCGATCCGAGATCTGTTTATCGAGAGCTTCTTCGGCCCTGCGGCCCGCGGCGGAGGACACCTCCGACAACAGTTCTGCCGATCCCGTTTCGAACGCTTTCGCCGCCGCCCGTGCGCCGGTGCCGAAAAGCTTTTCCAGAACGGCCGCGTATTCCGGGGACGATTCTTGCTGCGGCGCCGGCAGGTGATCGCCTGCGTGTAAGCCGGCGGTTTGCGACAGCGCGGGCAGCGGCAGGGCGTTCAGCACAAGGCTTAATAGAAAAAGGACGGAAATGAACGATCGGTTGTTTTTCATTTTTGAGAGCATTAATTTTTGGACGACATTCGAAGATGCCTGAAAGTGTTCACGCGTTAAGAGGCGGGAAAATGTGTCATGCGGGCACTCGTAAAAAGATTTGCGGTCCCGAGCGTGTGCCCGAAGCCGCAGATCTTCATTCAGCCTGAGGCTGCTAGTTCCCGATCTGGCCGTAGAGCTTTTTGAGCTCGTCCCGGCCGAATGCCTTGTCCAGCCACATGTTCGTGAGCTTTTCCTGGATACTGTTCGCCTTGAGGCGTTCGTTCAGGTTCTTGAAATCGACGAAATCGAGGTGCTGGTCCTGGTTGAAGCACGAGAAGACGAAGAATTCCTCGCCGGTGTGCGGGTTAACGTGCCGCTGCAGGCACTGTGCGCAGACCTCTTTCATCATGCACTGCATCGGCGAGTTTATCGATCCGATGGCTACGTGGCCTTCTTTTAGGTACGGTTTCAGCGTCGTGTGGCGAGCTTCGCGGACGCCGTTCATCATTCGGTCGGAACCGATGGCGATGATGCGGTCGACGTCCTTTAAGGAAAGGCGAGTTTGTCCGAAACGGCCTTCGGCATAGGCGATCATCGCCTGTACGATATTGCCGCGGAAATGCGAATCCTGCGGGCGTCGCGGACGGATCTCGTCGCCGAAATCGGTCGCCCAGATGACCTGGTCCGTTGCCTTTTCGATCTCTTCGCGTTTGAAGAGGTCGCCGCCGTTCTTGTAACCGGCAAAATAGACGACATGGTTGTTGTTGTCGCGGAGCGCGCGTGCGATAGAGAACAGCACCGCATTGCCGAGGCCGCCGCCGGCGAGCATTACGGTCTCGTTCGTCGGGATCTCGGTCGGCGTTCCGGTCGGGCCCATGACGAGGACCTCTTCGCCTTCCTTCAGCAGAGAGCACAGGCGAGACGACGTTCCCATTTCGAGGACGATCATCGACAGCAGGCCTTTTTCCTCATCGACCCACGCGCCGGTCAGCGCGAGGCCTTCCATGATGAGCTTCATTCCGTCGACGACGGGTGCCGTCGTTTCGAAATTCTGGAGGCGATAGAATTGGCCGGGTTCGAATTTACGTGCCTGCAGCGGTGCTTTCACAACGACATCGACGATGGTCGGCGTCAGGCGTTCGACCTTTACTACGTAGGCGCGGAGCTGTTCGTCGAGCGTTGATGCGAGCCGATCGAAGATGCGGTCGCGTTCGTTCTGCGGCAACGTTCCCTGCGCCGCAA
>JAEZIT010000055.1 GCA_023436495.1 Acidobacteriota bacterium | reverse complement strand
GGGTAGGAATGATCGGTTTCATAGCAAGAACCCGGCCGGCGTAATTGAAGCGCCGGCCAGGTTCTTGCGCGAAGATGCGACGGCTTTCAAAGCCTTAATCTGATACCGCCATTGAAAATGCGTCCTTCCGTGTGTGTATATATGTCGGCAAACGACGGGTTCTGATGAGGGCCGAATACGACCGGACCAAAACGGCTCTGTCGTGTGTCGCCGATATTCTCAGCATTAATGAACAGACTTACTTTGCCGAAAGTCTTTTCGCCGAACAATCCCATGACCCAAAAGGGCCGGGTTCCGGATCCATCGCGAAGGAACTGACTACCTGTGTAATAAGCCTCGAATCCCGCCTTAAAATCGTTCTCCCGTTCGACGAGAAGCGCGGAATTCAACCTGCTCTTTGGAGTTAGAGGAACGTAGCGGTTTCCTGCCAAGTAATCCGCCTTCGCATTTGTGAACGTGTAACCTGCAAACAGCCGGAATATGTCATAGCCTAAGCGCAGATTGGTCTCAAAGCCGGTGCTACGAACCGGGTCCGACGCATTCGCAAAAGAATAGATGCCTTTGCCGTCCGATTCCAGTACAAGCGGTTTATCGATCTCCGTGTAAAAGAACATTTGATTCACGGAATATGTGAATTTCTCACCGATGTCCCCGCGATAATTAATGTCCCATGTACCGCCGAAACTTCGTTCGGCCTCCAATCGATTGCCGATCGGAAGCACGCCGTGGAAGAGCAGCGTCTCGGCATCTTCTGTGAACATGCTCGGGGCTTTATAGCCGAACCCGACACCGGCGCGCGTACTGAGGCCCTCCGTAAACCGATATAGGACCGAAACTCGCGGCAGTGCAAATATGCCGTAATGCCGAACGGCGTCCAAACGAAATCCAGCCTCGAGTGACAACTTTTCGGTGACTTCAAAACTGTCCTGCACGTATGCTCCTACGGTCGCGCGGGTTTCATTTCGCGGAGCATTGTTCGACCTGGCCGATAATTCCCTGAATTGGTCGTAAACGGCATTGAATCCCAATACGAGCGCGTGGTTTTTTACCGGATGGAAATAGCTGACGTCTGTGTAGGAATTGAATTGCCTTCCCTTGAACAGGTGATCCGGCGTCTCGATCGAGCGATCAAAGAATGAGAGGCTCTGCTTTGCGATGACCTTTCGTCCGTTCGACAGGTCACGGTCAAATTGGACCGTAGTGATGTTTCGTAGAGATTCGCTCGCTTCGAAATATTGATGATCGTTATCGGCAGCATGACGGAGTACGAAAATGTCACCGCCTTTTCGGCTCTGTCTAGTTGTTGAGTTTCCGATCATTAAACTCGTTCGCTGGTCCAGATAGAAGAACAGCCGCGGATTGATATTAAACGCACGAGTCCGCGGCAGTTCTGTAAAATCATCGCCGTCAACATCGTATTCCTTCTGATAATTTATTGAACCAAGCAAGGTATAACCGAATCGTCCAAACTTCCGCGTATCAAATATCGAATAATCGGTCCCGAGCGCTGACGTCTGGTTAAAGATCATCGATGTCGCCGGTTCGTGATCCGGCTCTTTGCTGACGAAATTTACCACCCCCGCGATGGCTCCGCCGCCGTAGAATGTTGCGGACGGACCTTTAATGATCTCCACCTGTTTCAGATCGAGCGGCAAAATATCGAGCAGGCTCATACTGCCTGAAAAGCCTCCGAACGCCGGGAATCCGTCTTTGAGTATCTGGGTATAGCGGCCGTCTAGCCCCTGAATACGGATACTCTGTGAATAGGACGCGGCGGATGTCTGCTGCACCTTGATGCCAGTGCTTTCATTTAGGATCATCGACACGTTCGACGAGCGCATGTTGCTTTTCTCGGCGACCTCTTCTTCGTCTATGGCCTCAACGCGTGTAGGAACATCGTCTATCTCGCGGCCAGTGCGTGTGGTAGTGATGACAACTTCCCCGACCTCATTCGTGATCCTCATCATAACTACCCGTTCGGAATCGCGACTTTGCGGGAACGCTAAGCTTAATTCCAATGGTTCAAAACCAGGCGAAAATATGTCGATCGTTTGCGTGCCATTCTGAATTCCGGTCAGGACAACGCGGCCGGCAGCGTCCGACTCCGTTCTAATATCTGAATCCCTAACAGTAACGACCGCACCAGCGACCGGGGCCTTTGTATCAAGGTTTTGAATGATGAGCGTAAGAGTGTTGGCGGCAGTGTCTTGGGCCGCTATTGCTGCAGCAGAGGCAGCGATCAAAATCAGTGTAAAGATCAGTTTCATTGAAAACTCCGAGAGCGTACCAGCGAAAATGCGCGCCGAAAGGCCGCATCGAATTTCCTTTGCGATACGAGCGGAGGTTTAGATCCGGAAGTAATTTAGCCGGATAAATAGTCTCGGCGGTCCAGTTCGCGGAGGCGAATGGAACGCGACGACGCTTTGGCGGTGACAATAGTAAGGTTTAAATGAAGTTCGCAGTTGAATAGGCGGAGTGGCTTCCGCAGCTATCGACGCTGGGAGAGCTTTGCGAGGCTGGAGCACAATGGCCTGAAAGATCGTTTCCGGACAAGCACAACACTCGTCCAATGGCTGTAACTCGGGGGAATCAGATTCAACGCCAACGGAAACTGTGGGTGAAACGACTTTGTCGTGCTGCGAGCCTTCGAAGGTGCAGATCGTCAAACACGAGAAAAAGCTGCAAAAGACCGATACCGCCAAAAATAGGCTGACAACAGTTTTATTATGATCTCCGCCCAACATAGAAAATCCGCTTATCAATAGCTGCTCGCGGCCGCCGAAGGCTTCATTCCGCTAGCCTCCTGAGCGATCTTTACGCCGACGGAGGCTCCGATTCGTGTGGCTCCGGCTTCGAACATCGCACGGGCATCGTCGATACCCTTCACGCCGCCAGATGCTTTCACCCCGAGCGCGTGCCCGACAGTACGTCGCATAAGCGCGACGTCCTCTACCGTCGCACCGCCTTTTGAAAATCCAGTTGAGGTTTTCACGAAATCGGCTCCAGCGTTTTTGGACGCAAGACATGCACGGACCTTTTCTTCATCAGTGAGAAGTGCGGTTTCGATGATCACTTTGCACAGCACCCCGTTTTCGTGGGCGGCTTCGGCGACGGCTCGGATGTCATCCTCGACGGAGCAGTCATCTCCGGACTTAAGAGCACCGATGTTTATGACCATATCCACTTCCCTTGCTCCATTGAAGATGGCTCGCCTGGCTTCGTAAGCCTTAACATCAGGCAGCGTGGCTCCGAGCGGAAATCCGATCACCGTGCAGACCGGAACGTTCGTGCCTTCCAGGAATTCGGCCGCCGCCTTTACCCAAACAGGATTTACACACACGGAGGCGAAACCGAACTGAGCAGCTTCGTCGCAAAGCTTCCGAATGTCGGACTCGCTCGCTTCGGGTTTGAGAAGCGTATGATCGATAAGCGAAGCCCAGTCGTGAGCCGTCGCGGTGCTGCCGAGAACAATGCCGATACGTTCGGCGCCCGCATCCACGATTCGCTCGACGTCGGCGCGGCAGAATGATGGGCAGTGATCATCACTGCCAAGCTGCGCCATCACCATGTCGGTGATCCGATTGACCAATTCTTCGTAATTACCGTTGGGCTGCATAGGTTCGAACGGCGATTTTATCACCTTTTGTACTGCTTTTCGATGGCGTCGATCTTGCCGACACGTTTGCGGTGTCGCTCTTCGGAAAGTTCGGCTGAGAGGAACGTTTCGACGATCTGTTTCACTTCATCGAATGAATTCTGACCGCTTCCGAGCGTCAGGACATTTGCTCCGTTGTGCTCGCGAGAATTTTTGGCGAGAGCCGTGCTGTAGCAGGCGGCCGCTCGTACGCCCGGAACCTTATTTGCCGCCATCGCGCTTCCAATACCGGCTCCGTCGATGATGATCCCGGCGTCGACATGGCTTTCGCCTACGGAGCGAGCAACTGCATGTGCAAAATCGGGGTAATCGACCGCGTCGGGCGAGTTTGTGCCGAAATCGCGGACGCTGAGGCCAAGGCCGGCGAGATGCTGCTTCAGCTGTTCCTTGAATTTAAAGCCGCCATGATCGGCTCCAACGGCCACCGAACGCACCTTCAATGATCCGCCCCGCGGTTGTTTGCGAATAAGCACAATGCCGCGTTCGCGAACGATGTCGTCGGCAAGCGGCGTAAGCTTTGCGTTTTCTGCGACACGCACGCGAGAGCCTTCTTCGAGGCCGCGAAGGTCAACCTCGGTTATCAATGATTTTCTCGATTCGTCACGGTCGAATTCGCGAGACATCTTGTCACGGAGCGAATTTACAATGACGTGCTCCGGTTCAGGATCGTCGCCTTCAACGGGTACGGTACGAAGGACCTCGCGGACCAGATCACGCACACGCTCGCGGGTTTCTCTTGTATTTTCGGCCATAAGCTGCGGTCGCTTGTAAAGACGAGCCCGTTTGAATAGTATTTCTAAAAACCGTTCGAATCAACCGGAAACGATATGTCAGCCGAAACAAAAGCAACAGCAGCATCCGAATTTACAAATCCTAATCTTGACGTCCTATACAGTGAAGAAGCCATACGCACCCGGGTGGCGGATATTGGAGCTGAGATCACACGAGAATACGCGGATCGCGACCTCGTCTTGGTCGGAGTGTTGAAGGGGTCGTGCGTCTTCATGGCCGATCTAATGCGCGAAATAGACTTGCCGCTGCACATAGATTTTATGGCGGTGTCGAGCTATAAGGACGGTACGGTAAGCACCGGCGACATCGAGATCCTAAAGGATCTGACGCATCCGATCCGCGGCAAGGACGTCATCGTGGTAGAAGATATAATCGACACGGGCTTGACGCTGTTCAGGCTAATGGAAATTCTTGGAAGCCGCGGCGCGAATTCGCTTAAGATCGCCACGTTTCTGGACAAACCGGAACCCCGCATCAAAACGGACCTAAAGATCGATTTCTGCGGATTTCAGATCCCCAATAAGTTCGTCGTTGGATACGGCCTTGATGCGGCCGGAAGATATCGGAACCTTCCGTTTATTGCCGTGGTCAAAGATCCGTCCGCGGCCTAAGAGCAGAAGATCTAGTTGGTTTGTTCAACGTACGGGCGCAGATTGACTGCCGCCCACACTCCTTTTCCTATAAAGATAAGGGCGAAGACGTGGAATCCGGCAGCCAGCATATCTTCAAAATACAGGTACACCAAGCCATCGAAAACGTAAATGACGATCCCGACAATAAACGCCGTGAGTACGCCTTTGCGGCCGAAATACCCGAACGCAACAAAAAGACCCGCGATCAATAAATTAACCGCGAATGCGGCGGCTCGAAGTGCCGAAAACGCACCCTCTTCTGAGAACGCGATGGCCAGGGCGTCAACGATCTGCGTGGCGGCGGGGCCCAGGATGAAGTTTACGTCGCCCCCGAACGCCAATATAAGCGAATTTACGAGCGAAAGGCCCGCGATCCAGTAGAACCAGTTCGCGCCGCTTTTCATTGTGGCGACCAATTCCGGATCGGGGCCGACATCGGCCGGCTCGTCCCCGGATGAGAATATGTTTTCCATTTTGTACGGGAGCTCCTTGGGAAATCAGGTGAAACGCGGCGATTGTAGCATGGCCCGGGAAGTTGCGGCAACGAAATACTTTCGTTGGAAATAGGCGGCTCTCGGGTTGACCTTACGGATGGTTTTCGCTAGAATTTTATCTTTTCGGCTATAGGGCGAGCCGTCCTCTTGGCGAAGGAGATAAACAACAATGAGTTACGCAATCATTAGAACAGGCGGAAAACAATTTCCGGTAACCGAAGGACAGACGCTTCGCGTTCCGACAATTGCCGGTAAAGAGGGCGATTCGGTCGATATAGAAGCATTAGTTGTCGGCGAAGGCAAAGACGCCCAGATCGGCGGCGGAGCTATGCTGAAGGCAACTGTCATCGGTCACGGAAAAGGTGACAAGATCATCGTTTTCAAGAAAAAGCGCCGCAAACAGTACAAACGCAAGCAAGGTCACCGTCAAGGATTCACGGAGATCAAGATCGAAAAGATATAGGAGATTTGCGATTTTCAATTTTCAATATGCGATCGGAAGACATTCCTTAAGATCGCAAATCGAAGATCTAAAATCGAAAATGTGATATGGCTCATAAGAAAGGTGTAGGATCATCAAGAAACGGACGCGATTCGCATTCGAAGCGGCTTGGCCTCAAGAAGTTCGGCGGTGAGCACGTGCTCGGCGGCAATATTCTTGCACGCCAGCGCGGCACGAAATGGAAACCCGGCAGCAATGTCGGCCGCGGTAAGGACGATACGCTGTTCGCGCTGATCGAGGGATTTGTGAAGTTCGAGAACAAAGGTCAGAAGGGCAAGTTTATCAGCGTTTACGCCGAAGGCGCACCCGAGCTCGAACTGAAGGCGGCCTAAGTAAGGTACTAGGTTTTATAATTCGCACGTGCCAAACGCAAGGCACGTGCGAATTTTTTGCGCTTTGACGAATAATTTTCGCTCGCGATTTTTTTTTCGAACCTCGACGATATCGTCACAGGGGGGAACGATGGTGTCGCCGGCCCCCTAATTTTTGGGGACAGACAAGTTGGCACGTTATCCACAATTTTTCCACATCAAATTTCCACAGTTTTTCCACAGCACCCCGATAAAATTAGGGTGACACTTAAAGTAGATTCTTCTTGACAAAGAAATTTTCGGGTGTAGAATCGCTCTACAGTCAAATTCGCTTACGGGCGTTTGACCGATACAGGGAGAGGCGAACAGAAGCGGCGACGCATTGTTCGAGAGCAGCACGCAGCGGAAGCCGATGCAGCTATTTACGCCCTGATCGAAGCCGAAAGGCTTGCTGGAAAGTTCTTCGGGACTTTCAGAAGTTACTCGGATAAAAACGAGTAACGCCCGTTGGAAATGATCAGCCAATCGGGTGCAAAGGCCGCTCACAGCTTCGGCTGTTGAGCCTCGTTGCCGGACACGTAACCGGCGGTGGAGGAAAAGCCACCCAACAAAAAACCTAATGGCACCGTGCTTCATTGCACAACAACTTGATAATTCATTTTGAGTGCTGACCGGAAGATACTCTCCGCAGAGTTCTCTCGGGATACAAAATCGCGAACCGAGTGTGTGCATGCTTGATTCGCAACCCCTTGTGAACATTTCGGTGTTCAAAAGGAATACAAAGGCGTTGCTTTAATAACTTAGAGCGACGCCTTTGTTGTGTTTGCGCATTGCTTATCCGAATCGCAGAATCTAAAATCAGTACTCACAAGTGTTTATTGACCGGGTAAAGATCAAGGTAAAGGCGGGCGACGGCGGAGACGGCGTGACGGCATTTCGCCGCGAAAAATTCGTACCGCGGGGCGGGCCCTCGGGCGGCGACGGCGGCCGAGGCGGCGACGTATGGCTCGAAGCGGGCGAAGGACTTAACACACTGCTGCACCTTCGTTATAATCCCGAGCACAAGGCCGAACGCGGTAAACACGGGGAAGGTTCCAACCGATACGGCAGGGACGGCCGCGACGAAGTGGTAATGGTGCCTGTCGGAACGCAAGTGTTCGACGCCGAATCGGGCGAACTGCTCTTCGATTTTACGGAAGCAGGTCAACGGTATCGTGCGGCCAAGGGTGGCAAAGGCGGCTGGGGCAATGCCCATTTCGCAACGCCGACGCGCCGAGCCCCGAAGTTTCATTATACGGGCCGTCCTGGCGGCGAACGCGAACTGCAGTTGGAGCTAAAGCTTTTGGCCGATGTGGGACTCGTCGGGTTCCCGAACGCAGGAAAATCGACGCTGATCAGCGTTATATCCGCGGCAAAACCGAAGATCGCCGATTATCCGTTCACAACCCTCGAGCCGAACCTCGGCGTCGTCGATATGGGGGACTTCAGAACTTTTGTCGTAGCTGACATTCCAGGGTTGATCGAAGGAGCTTCAGAAGGCGCTGGCCTCGGTGACAGATTCCTTCGGCACGTCGAACGGACCAAACTAATGCTTCATCTTGTGGACGTGTCCTCGCTTTCGGGCCGCGATCCGGTCTCGGATTACGAGATAATCAATCACGAGTTGGCAAATTACAGCAGCGATCTCGGCGAACGGCCGCAGATCGTCGTGGCAACGAAAACGGACGCGATCGATGAGCCCGATCGTTTGGAGAAATTGCGCGAGCGGGCGGTGGCAGACGGAAAGGAATTTTTCGCGATCTCGTCTGTCACAAATAAAGGAGTTAAAGAGCTTGTCTCGGCGGTTTCCGAACGGCTGCGTGCAGATGGGCTCGGCGATGAACATATGGCGGCAGATTCCGCCGCATGAATCTCTCTATGAAGCGAATCGCATTTTACGGCGGGTCGTTCGATCCGTTCCATTGCGGACACCTCACGATTGGCCGTGAATTGCTGAAAGCATTCAGCTTGGACGAATTTTATTACGTTCCGGCCTTTCACGCCCCGCATAAACATAGCAAACCCGTTTCCCCATTGCACCGTTATGCCATGCTCTGCCTTTCGACAGCGAATGATGAAAAATTAAAGGTCTCGCCAATCGAGATTGAGGCGCCCGAGCGTCCGTACACGTTCGAGACGCTGACGCGTTTGAACCGCGAGCTGCCGGATGCGCAGATCTATTTCGTGATGGGTGCAGATTCTTGGCAGGACATACGGACATGGCGCGAATGGGAACTCGTGCTGAACCTTTCGAATCACATTGTTGTCACGCGGCCCGGGCACGAGATCGGATTTTCGCATGTAACGGATGATATCAGGGCCAAGGTCGTGGACCTTCGGAACCTGCCGGCAGGCCCGGTCCCTGTTTCATCGTCGCGCGACGCCATATACGTGACCGATGTCGTAAATCTGGACATCTCGGCGTCGGGCATCAGGCAAGATATTCGGAGCGCAGGGGAAAAATGGCGCACCCGCGTCCCTGCAGAGGTTGCAAAATACATCGAAAAATATCAGATTTATAAGTAATGGAAGAATTACAGGAAAAAGCGCTGCAGCACAAGGCCGCAGCAACACCCGCGGCCGACGGCAAAACTCCGTACATGGAACTCGACGGCGAAGTTAGGCTGGCGCTAAAGTACGCCGACGAAAAGAAGGCAGAAAATATGGTCGCGCTGGACCTTCGCGAGATTGCTAGCTTCGCTGAGTTTTTCATAATCGCGAGCGGCACGAACCAGCGGCAAGTGCAGGCTATCGCCGACGAGATTACTGAGCAGTTAAAAAAACAGGCCGATTCCCGGCCGGTGCGTGTCGAAGGTTACAGTACCGGCGAATGGGTCCTATTGGATTACGGCGATTTTATCGTACATATTTTCGATAAGGATTCGCGAGAGTTTTACGACCTTGAGCGCCTATGGCGCGATGCCAAGCGTGTCGAGATTCCAGAGGCGTTTTAGCCAACAGGGAGAAAGCAACTAAGTGAAATTTCGCTTCGTTTGGGTCGGCAAGACAAAGGACAAGAATTGGCGGACGCTGCAGGACGAATACCTGCAGCGTCTTTCGCATTTTGTTAAATGTGAGATAGCTGAAGTTCGCGATTCGGCGCACCATGAAGGCCCTGAGATAGAAGGCAACCGGATCCTGCAATTATTGAATCAAAATAGCTTCGTGTGCGTACTGGACGTTCGGGGAAAGTCGGTAGGCTCACACGAGTTGGCCCGAGAGATCGAGAAATGGCAGAACCGCGGCTTGAAGGAGGCCGTATTTGTGATCGGCGGTGCCGATGGTGTCTCGTCTGAGGTTGCGGAAAGAGCCGATTATAGTCTATCCTTATCGTTTCTAACTTTTACGCACGAGATGGCTCGTGTAGTATTGCTTGAACAGTTATATCGGGCTTTTACAATAATTAAAGGGTTTCCATATCAGAAATGAGTAAATTGAACTTAAAGGACATTAAACAGAAATTGATCGCCGAACGCGAGCTGCTACTTGAAAAACTTAGCGGTAACGATCTTTCTGTCGATGATTCGGAAACGCCGGATCCGGTCGATCTTGCCGTGCGGAACTATTCCAAGAACGTGATGCTCGCGGTTTCGGAGAATGAAAGCAAGCAGCTTGTGCTCATCGATGAGGCCCTGCTTCGAATCGACGATGAAGAATATGGGCTTTGCCAGAATTGTGAAGAAGCGATAAATCCTAAGCGCCTCGCCGCCATTCCTTGGGCACGTTATTGTCTGAACTGCCAAGAACTCCTGGAACAAGGACTGCTCGAAGACGAATAAAATCACCGACGAAAAGCCGAAGCGATTCGGCTTTTTACTTTTCCAAACGGAGGACTCCCTCGTCGATGCTAAAGGCGTTCGCCGATTCCCTTCTGAACATTCTATATCCGCAGATCTGCCGTGTTTGTGGCGGCGGCGTCGAAAGCTATCACGACGGTATTGCCTGTGCCGGATGCTGGTCGGACACGCATCTATTTAAGGGAGATGAAACGCTTTGCACGAAATGCGGAGCCTTTCTGGGTGACGGCCTGCGCCGGAGCGAAAAACAATGCGGAGACTGCACCGATCATTTTTACACCCTGGCACGCGCCGCCGGGGCGTACGGACGTGCACTTGCCGCAGCCGTGATCGAATTAAAAGTACGGCCGGCCGTTTCGCGTCGCGTACGTACCGAGCTGATCGATGCCTTTGAACGCACGGCATTTCCGACGATAGATATGATATTGCCATCGCCGCTGGCGAAAGCCAGGCTGCTAGAACGCGGTTTCAATCAGGCGGAACTGCTGGCTGACGTTATCGCGGGGCATGTCGGAATCAAGACGGATAAGGACGTACTATTTCGGAGAACTCACACCCCAAAACACCGAGCCGGAATGGATGCAAAGGCCCGCGAGGCCACTGTCATAAACGCGTTCGGAGTTTCAGATGATGCCGCGGTAAGAGGAAAGAACATCCTCTTGATAGATGACGTGCTGACCACAGGAGCAACAGCTTCGCATTGTGCAAAGGCCCTGAAAAATAGAGGAGCGGGCGAGGTGTATTTATTAACCCTCGCCCGCGCCCTATGATCTGACCAACTACGGCTTATCCATAGCAGATGCCGGGATGTCGCCGTTCGTGCCGAACTGGACCGCTGAAAGGCCGCCGCTGCTATTTGCGACCCACCACACGCCAGTCGAAGGCCGGAACACTGCTATGTCATCTTTTCCGTCACCGTCGTAATCCGCGACAGCGGGGATGTCACCGTTGACGCCGAACTGGAAGAATGTTACGCCGCCGTCACCGCTTCTGAGGATGTACCAAACGCCGGTGGACGGCCTGAATACAGCACGGTCGATCTTGCCGTCGCCGTCGTAATCGCCTGTCGCCGGTATATCGCCGTTCATGCCAAACGGAATAGCCGTATGGCCCGTACCTGTTGGGTTTCTGACGTACCAAAAACCGTCGGACGGGCGCCACACTGCCAAATCGTACCGGCCGTCACCGTCGTAGTCGCCCGGCGTCGGAATATCAATGTCGGCGCCGAAAGGTACTGACGAAAACGCACCGTCTTCGGACGCGAGAATGTAGAAGATCCCGCCTATGGGGGTTGGCCGGAACAACACCAGGTCCGACTTGCCGTCACCAGTGTAATCGCCTGCGGCAGGGACGTCGCCGTTCCTTCCGAATGGAACTATCGTCACGGTGCCATCGGAACTGCGCAAAATGTACCAGGCGCCCTCCGAAGGCCTAAATACCGCGATGTCGGCTTTGAAATCCCCGTCGTAGTCCTCGGTTACGGGAATGTCTCCCTGCATGCCGAAAGGCTGATACCGGACGCTTCCGCCCGCGCTGTTGAAGATGTACCAATAACCGTTCGACGGGCGAAAGATGCCGAAATCGGCCCTTGCATCGCCGTCGAAATCCGCGGAGGTCTTGTTTCCAAGTATCTTGTCAACCGTTCCGCCGAGACCGACAACGTAAAGTTCTCCATCTTCGTCCTCACCAAAGGACGGGATCTGCCGGGAGGTGTCAACCTGCAGAAGCTGCTGATTGTTGTACCAGAGCAATATTTCGCCAGTACAGTAATCTCCGTACAAGTACGATCCCTGCGGCAGCGCGTTCTGTCGGCCGCGATAGACATATCCGCCCGTTACAGCACAACGCGGCGAGCTTACGTTGTTGTACTGAAAAATGGGCATAATATAGGACGACGGGAGGCATAGGCCCGGGTCGATATTCGTACAAAGCGTTCCCTCGTAAACACGCCAGCCGTAATTGCCGCCAAGCGTGATCTTGTTCACCTCTTCGACCTGACCCTGTCCGACATCGCCGGCCCAGAGCTCGCGCGTGCCGCCGCGGTCGAACGACCAGCGCCATGGATTGCGCATACCTATTGCGTAGATCTCGTCCGCTCCGGGTATTGCACCCGCGTATGGATTGTCAGGAGGGATCGTATAAGCCGGAGCCGTCGGTGATCCGGAAAAATCAGGAGTGATTCGCAGAAACTTGCCGAGCAGCTCGTTGATGTTCTGAGCGCGGTTGCCTGGGTCGTTAGCCGAACCACCGTCGCCCATGCCGATATAAAGGTTGTATTGCGGCGTTACGCTCCCGTCGTTGCGAAACGCAATACCGCCGCCATTATGATTCGAGAACGGCTGATTGATTGGGCCGAGTATGATGCGTTCGCTGGCGGGATCGCCGACGGTGTTGTTATTGATCGCCTTATAGCGGGCGATGATCGTCGCACCGTCTGTCTGCCGCGTGTAATTGACGAAAAAGAAGCCATTTGTCGCGAATTCCGGATGGAATGCCAGTCCCAGCAATCCGCGTTCGCCGCCGGAAAGCACCTTTGTCGTAATGTTCAGAAAATCTGTAGGCGTGTTCGAACCGGGCTGGACGACCTTGATGATACCGCCCTGTTGCACGATGAACAGTCGCCGCGTGCCGTCACCGGCGTTCGTCACAAGGACTGGCGAAGATAGGCCTGTAATAAAGTTCTGCTGCAGGCGAAACGGCAGCGGATTCTGTGTTTGTGCCTGCGTGGACATGAAAAGCAGCAACGAAAACAGCGCGATTGCCACGAAGGAGCCGATTTTTTTCATTATTGATCCCCCAAAGAAATTCCCGTGTTACGGGTAAAAAGATTGCCGAACAACTATTAAAGTGCACGCGCAGTTTCGAAGCGATTGAATCTGCGTCCCGAAGTGTGTTCAAGAATTGTAGCCATTTACGCGAACCTTGCGCAAGAGGCAATTTTGCTGAAACCGTTAAAGACGATAACGGACCTTTTTGCGCTTGAGCGCTGCGTCCTCGTTGTCGAGGTTTTGCAGACGCAGCGTGATATCCGCCGTCATCCGAATATCGGCGCGTTCGCCGGCCAGGAGGTGGTATGTCCCGGCGGCCGCGATCATCGCGGCATTATCGGTCGAAAGATGTTTTGACGGAAAATAGACGGGGATGCGCAGACGGCCGGCAGCCGCTTCAGCTTCCAAACGTAGAGCGTTATTACAGGCGACGCCGCCGGCTACGATCAGCGTGCGCGGATGATATTCATGCGAGAGCTTTTCCATCGTACCGACCAGCGAGCGGATTACGGTCGCCTGAAAACCGGCAGCGATCTCCGCAACGTGCAATGGTTCGCGCTCGGGATCCACACCGTTTTCGCGGATATACCGTGAAACGGCGGTTTTTAGCCCGCTAAAGCTAAAATCTGGCCTGCCGTCCGAGATCTTCGCGGGGCTGAACTTTACCGATTCACTTTCTACGGCCGCGGCCAGCCTTTCGATGATCGGGCCGCCCGGATATCCGAGGCCGAGCATCTTCGCGACCTTGTCGAATGCCTCACCCGCCGCGTCGTCTCGGGTTCGCGATACGACCTTGTATCTGCCCTCTTCGGGCACATAGAAAAGATTGGTGTGCCCGCCTGATACGATCAACGCGAGCGCCGGATATTCAATCGGAGGATTCTCAAACGCTACGGAATAAACGTGGCCTTCGATATGATTGACACCGACGATCGGAATGCCGAGCCCATATGCCAGAGCCTTTGCATAACAGACGCCAACGAGTAGTGAACCGATCAGTCCCGGACCTTGGGTAACGGCAATGGCGTCGAGATCCGTAAGCGAAATTCCCGCATCGGTAAGCGCCTGTTCTACGATGGGTTCGATCTTCGAAAGGTGTTCTCGTGAAGCGATCTCAGGCACGACGCCTCCGAACCGCGCATGAATTTCGATCTGCGAGGCGATGACGGAAGAAAGGATCTCGCGGCCGTCGCGGACCACCGCTGCGGCCGTCTCATCACACGAACTTTCGATTCCCAAAACCAGCATTTACTTAGAATAACAGACACATGCGCACAAAAAAATGGCGCCGCTCCGAAGAACGACGCCGATTGTCACGAATGACCAGAATATTACAAGTCCCCCTTGTAATTGCCCCCTTGATAAACTGATCATGCCCGAATTCTTAATAAAAGATCATCTGTTAGCCTGTCGCTCATTTTCCGCTGGTGACCGGTCGAGAGTACCGCTCGTCGCCATGTTCAAAAAGCCGCCAAAGAACATGATGGCCGCAATGATAATGAATCCAAGTACGCTAAACAGAGCCCAGTAAACGCCGCGATATGATTTCGCAGTATCCTCACGAACTATTCGTTGCTCGCCGCCTATGTTTATGACTTCTTTTGACATATTCACAGCTCCTGGTTGTCAATGAATTATGCAAAGCCCGTGCCAAGTTTCTAACCACCCGCATTTTATTGGGCCACAGTAATATACGGCCTTAACCAATTCACTGCCAGCCATTTATTTGTATTACTTCCATACACGGTCTACTACCTCTACTTATGTTCCGTTTCAATGCGTTTCGTGCAATTTATGGATGAAAAAGATGCCAGCTAATGACAAAAATTTTAACGTCGTATTCGACCGGCTAAAACAGATCCTCGAACCATACACGCCCTAATTTTCAGTGAAAGTGGACAACGCAACGGCCAGCCGGAGTTTTTCGCATCCAGTCAAATAAAGAACAATTACGTCAGCTTTTACCTAATGCCGGTTTACTAATTTCCGGAACTTCTAATGGAACTGCCGCCTTCCCTTCTAAAAGAATGCAGGGCAAATCATGCTTTAATTTCAAGTCGGTTGACGACGGAGCATTTGCCGCACTTGTTGAACTCACCCGCCTTTCGTTCGAGAAATATCGGGCAGAGAATAAGATTTGAATCACCGGGGGTTTCCGAAAATCCTTGACTGCGAAAGGGTTTTGGGTATAAAACTAGGCTAAAGAGCTCTATCCGATTTCCACAGCAGAGAGGAGGATAAATGGGACGAAAGGTTTTGGGCGTGATTACGGGATGGATCATCGGCGTGGCTATTATTTTGATCTTTGAGATGATCGCTTCGGCTTTTAACCCGCAGCCACCGCGCAATTTGATGAGGCTGACGCCGGAAGAAACAGCGGCATATGTTCGGACGATCCCGATCGGCTATTACTTGACCGTATTATTCGGATATATGCTGGGGTCTCTCGCGGGTGGTTGGATGGCGACAAAAGTCTCGAAACAGCGAAATAACCCCGTGTTGCCCCTTATCGTTGGGGTCTTGATCATGGCCGGCGGATTAATGTACTTATTCAACATTCTTCCCGGACAACCGATCTGGTTTAGCGTGCTCAGCCTGTTGACGTTCGTCCCGCTGGCTCTGGTGGGTCATCGGATAGCAAAGTAGTTAAACCATACCAATTCGCTACTGATCAGCGTACCATTTCTATCGTGTTGTACCGCGATCAAGCGATCTCGTCCAAAAAGCCGGTGCCGGATTTAAGATCAACTCCGAAATTATCCGCGATGGTCCGGCCAATATCCGCAAGGCTTTCTCGTGTCCCAAGATCGACGCCCGCAAGTGCCGCTTTTCCATACACAAGCAGCGGCGCGTATTCGCGGGTGTGATCTGTACCACGAAACGTCGGGTCGTTGCCGTGATCGGCAGTGATGATCAGCAGGTCGCGTTCGTTCATTGCGTCGAGCACCTCAGGCAAACGCCTGTCGAAATGCTCCAACGCCGCCGCATAACCTTCCGGGTCGCGGCGATGGCCGTACAACATATCAAAATCAACGAGGTTGCTGAATATCAATCCGCGCGAACTTGACCTCAGAGCGTTCACGGTCTGATCCATTGTCTGGTCGTTGTTCTTTGCGACGAGATCTTCCGTAACGCCCATCGAATCATAGATAGACGCGATCTTTCCGATGCATACAACGTCGAATCCTGCTTCGGAAAGCACTGGCAGAAGATTTTCCCGCGGCGGCGGGACGGCATAATCGTGGCGGTTTTCCGTACGTCTGAAATCGTCGGCCGTCGAGCCTATAAAAGGGCGGGCGATTACCCTTCCTACCTTATCTTCACCATCGAGGACCTTTCGCGCCGTCTCACAAATTTCGTACAACCGTTCAACGGGAATGACTTCTTCATGTGCGGCGATCTGAAAAACCGAATCAGCAGATGTGTATACGATCGGCTTGCCTGTGCGGACGTGTTCCTCGCCTAGCTCCTTTATTATTTCAGTGCCGGAAGCAGGAATGTTGCCCAAAATCCCCGGAACTTTTGTCTCCTCCACGAAACGGTCGACGATGCGGGCCGGAAAACCTTCCGGGAACGTTGGAAACGCTTTATCGAGAATGATTCCGGCCATTTCCCAGTGGCCGGTGGTTGTGTCCTTTCCGTTTGACCTGAGGGCGCATTTTCCAAAAGACCCTGTGGGCATTGCCACTGCTTCGATGCCTTCGAGCGGGCGGATATTGCCGAGGCCGAGCCGCTGCAGGTTAGGCAGATTCACTTGCCGGGTCCTCATAATGTTTCCGAGTGTGTCTGCTCCGGCGTCGCCCCAATCGGCGGCGTCTGGCATCGCGCCAATGCCGGCGCTGTCCAGCACCATCAAACAGATGCGTTCGAATTTCGTAGCCATATATAAATTTTAGACTGTGCCGTCAGGAAAAGCGATACGGCATGCGATCATTGCCGCGGCGCGGTGTAGCCTTCGCGCGCCCGGATGGTCGCTCCGGCAGGAACCCCCTTCAGTTCAACGCGAATCTTGCGATATGTGCCGTCGTGTTTATCATTGGTGGGATAATACGCGAGACTGTAGTTCGTACCGATCTCGCCGGCAACGCTACGAAATGCATTTCTTGCCTCGCTTAGATCTCCTACGGGAAACACTTTTCCGCCCGAGGCCTTCGCGAGAGCCGACATTTCCGTGTCGGCCAACTCATAGAGCCGCTTGCTGATCGCTAGCCGTTCAAACTCTCCCAGTTGGCAAAAATCGGTTGTCCGTTCGATATTGGATCTGGCGCTGAAGCTCGCGTAGTAACGGCGGATCTGTGCCTGAGAAAAACGAATTGCGGTCTCACAATCCCCGAGCAGGTTGTCTTCGAAAAACGGACGCGTGTCCACCTGAATGAAAAAGCTGATAATGCCCGCTTGTAGAAGCAGTTCTTTCGCCTCTTCAAATCCAGCGGAACTCGTCGAATCAACGCCGTCGGTCAACGCTACAAGTGCGCGGCGCCCGCGGAATTCGTCCTTCGCGGGCCGCGCGAAGACCTTTTCGACTATCTGGATGAGGCCGTCGTAATAAGGTGTACCATTGCTGGTCCTGACCGATTCAAGTGCAGACCGCAACGCCGTACGGTCTTCGGTCAGCGGGCGGATCACCTCGCTAACGGCGACGGCACGGCCCGAGGCCCTGTCCGTGTTGAACGCGATGACAGATACGCGGTCGCCGGGACGAAGCGAAGCAATGAATTGTTCCGCGGCGCGTTGAATTAACTGGAGATCGGCACGCGTCGATCCGGAAGTATCGAGAAGGAGTGCCACCTCGAACGGCGCGCTCGTCGTCGAAAATTCGGCTAATTCCTGTCGTTTGTCGTCTTCGTAAACGACAAAGTTGGCTTTCTTCAAATTCAGCAGCGGCCGGCCGGCCTTGTCGGTCACTACGATCGGAACGTCTACGAGCTGTGTATCGACCTTCAGCACCTCATCATCGTCGTTTTTAGGCTTGTCCTGCGCAAGACCTGCCGCCGAAAACAGCGTGACCGGGACGAGCAAAAACAATAGTATTCGCCGCTGCATAGAATTTACCTCGCGTTCTGCGATTTTAGCAGAAAATGTCGCTGGCCGATATAAATTCGGTTTCAGGGCCAGGTTAATAATGATTTAATGGCCCGACAATTCACAACCGACCCGGAATTGCTGTAATATCTCACTTCGCCGCGGTTTTGCACTCCTGAGAACTCAGGCTCGAAGTTCGCAATACCCTAGGTTAATGAGCCCCCGAAAAGCCAAGTTTTACATTTATATTTTGAGGAGCAAACAATGAAGAAGCAGAGAAAACTCTGGAGTTTAATTACTGTCTTTAGTTTAAGCGTGTTTTATATGTCGGGAATTTCGGCCAATGTCGCCGAAGCCAACAATACGCCGCAGACGATTCCCTTCGCGCAGAATTGGTCAACGAATATCATCACTACCAACGATGATTGGTCCGGTGTTAACGGTATCATCGGATACCTCGGTGACATCACGACGACGACGCAGGCGAACATCGACGCCCGTACCATCATCCAGCCGTTTACCACGCACGATGTCGTAGCTAATCTTACGAACGCGGCGAGCACTGCTGGTGGCGTCGGTGAATTCGAATTGCCGAATCCAACGATCGGTTTGCAGGGATCGGGAACCGCTGATGCGCCGAATATCGTTATTCATCTTAATACAGCCGGGCAGAGCAATATCCGCGTAATGTTTAACGCACGCGATATCGACGATACTGCCGATGATGCTGTGCAGCAGCTTAACGTGCAGTATCGCGTTGGTAACACCGGTAACTTCATCAATGTACCGGGAGGATATTTTGCAGACGTAACGACCGGCCCGAATCAGGCAACCCTGGTCACGCCTGTTGACGTCACTCTGCCGGTTGCGGCGAACAACCAACCGCTTGTAGAGGTTCGCACAATGACAGTAAACGCTGCCGGAACGGACGAATGGGTCGGAATCGACGATATTTCGGTCACGACCGCAGCAGGCAATGTCACTAACCGCACCAACCTCGACATCAACGGCGATGGACGTACCGATTTTGCGGTTTCCCGGGGAACTCAGCCCGATGGCCCGGCGACGACCTGGGTCAACATGAACGGGACCGGATCGACGCTTGCCTTCCAATTCGGCCTTATGTCGGACATTCCTGTGCCCGAAGATTTTGACGGCGACGGCAAGGACGATATAGCGGTCTGGCGCGCCGGTGCACAGGCCGTTTACTACATCATCGAGAGTGGCACAGGCACGCTTCGTATTGAGCAATTCGGCCAGGACGGCGACGACCCAGGTGTCACCGGCGATTATGATGGCGACGGAAAAGCTGATCCCGCCGTTTATCGCAGTGGCGCCCAGGGTTACTTTTATTACCGTGGATCCTTGAACAATCCAAACGGCCAGATAACGTTTGTGCCCTTCGGAGGCACGTCCGTAATCGGAGCAGTTTCGGGGGATTATGACGGCGATGGGAAATACGATTTCTGTGTACGCCAGCCCAGCTCGACGAACCCTGCGAACGGCCAGTTCGTTATTCTGCGTTCCTCTGATGGCGCTGTCGAATTTATCGACTGGGGCCTTGCTAACGACCTCGTCGTTCCCGGCGATTTCGACGGTGACGGAAGATCGGATTTCTGCGTCATTCGTCCGAACCTTACGCTCGCCGGCGAATGGTACATCCTCGAGCGTGACGGCGGCGGCACCGGTGCTCAGCCGATCGTGTTTGGATCCGTGCTCACCGATGTTCCTGCTCCGGGCGATTATGACGGAGACGGACGCACGGACGTAGCCGTCTGGCGTGAAAGCGCGAACGCCGGCCAGACCGGATTCTGGGTACGGAATTCATCGTTCGGTGGTGCTTTCGGCTTTACGCAATGGGGTCAGCAGGGCGATTATCCTATCGCCCCCTGGAACGTTCGCGGGCTCGACTAAGTCAATTAAAAAAGGTTGGCGACACATATCGCCAACCTTTTTTGCTTGTAATGAATTAAACGCCTATTCAGCGGAAGCTTCAGCCTTGCTGTCCACATACTTATCGACAACGCGTGCGATCGCTTCGCGCGTGACCGCGCCAACGATCCTTTCCTGCTCCTGACCGCCCTTAAAGACGATCAGCGTCGGAATACCGCGAATGCCGTAACGCTGCGGAACGTTGATATTCTCATCGACGTTCATCTTGAACACGCCTGCCTTGCCTTCGTATTCTTCAGCAACCGCTTCGACCGACGGCGCGATCATGCGGCACGGAGCGCACCACTCGGCCCAGAAATCCACCAGCACCGGCTTTTCCGAACCCAGTACGTCCGTCTCAAAATTTGAATCTGTTATTGCTTTTGCAAATTCTCCCATTTCTAGTCTCCTTATGATATCTCTAATTCTAAAAAGCCCTGCTGTTTAAATCAAAGAGGCCGTGAGTGAAATTTCCGCTCCAGCGAGGACCTTCGAAACCGGACACGTTTTCTTTGTCTCTTCCGCCAGCTTTTGAAACGCATCTTCGTCGATGCCGTCAATGCTCGCCTGCGTCTCAAGGTCGATCTTAGGAATATGGAATCCTGCCTCCTGCTTTTCGATGGTTACGTATGCTTTAGTATCAACGCTTTTCGGCGTGAATCCCGCCTTTCCGGCAGCTCCCGTGAGCGCCATTGAATAACAAGCCGCAAGCGCGCCGGCGATCAATTCCTCGGGGTTCGTCGCCTTACGGTCGTCGCCGAATCGCGAACTGAAAGAATACTTCCCCTCGAAAGCTCCGCTTTCCGTCTTTATGTCTCCGCTGCCTTCGGTAATGCTGCCCTGCCATTTTGCTTCCGCACTTCGTTTCATTTGTTTTTCCTCCTGCTGCCTTCTTATTTGCTTACACACTAACGCGGAATTTCGAAGCGTTTTCTGCCTCGCCCTTCCATACATCTGCGATGATCTCATATGACCGGAGCCTCGCGGTATGATCATGGATCAATGCGTTCAAAATGAATTCATCCGGCTGCACTAATTCTATCAGTCGTTCAAAACCATCGCGTATCTCTTCCCTGCTGCCAATAACGGAACCCGCCAGCCGCGAATTAACGGCCGCCTTTTCATCCGGCGTACATATAGCGTCCATATCATGGACCGGCGGCGGCAATTTGCCCGTCTGCCCGCGAATCATACGCAGGAACGTTTGAAACTGTGACGTGGCGAGCCGCCACGCTTCTTCGGGGCTGTCGGCTGCAATGGCATTGACCGCCAGCATCGCGTACGGTTCCTTCAGCTCCGCCGACGGCCGGAACGATTCGCGGTAAAGCTGTATTGCCGGGACAATAAATTCAGGCGAGAAATGCCCCGCGAAGGAAAACGGCAGCCCCAATTCACCCGCGAGCCGCGCGCTAAAGCCGCTCGAACCAAGCAGCCAGATCGGAATATTTAACCCCTCGCCCGGAACTGCGCGGAGTTTTTGTCCTTCGATCGGCTCCTTAAGGAAGAATTGCAGCTCCGCTAGAAGTTCCGGAAATTCATCCTCGGCTTCTATCCTGTGGCGCAATGCCCGCATCGTCAATCTATCCGTTCCCGGAGCACGGCCTAGGCCCAGGTCTATCCTTCCTGGATAGATCGATTCGAGCGTACCGAACTGTTCCGCGATCAAGAGCGGAGCGTGGTTCGACAACATGATGCCGCCCGAACCGACGCGGATCGTGGACGTTCCGGCCGCAACATAACCCATCACAACCGATGTCGCTGCACTTGCGATGGCCGGCATCGAATGATGTTCGGCTAGCCAGAATCGATTGTACCCGAGACGCTCTGTATGGCGCGCCAGGTCCAACGTATTCCGCAGTGCTTCTGGCACATCGAAACCTTCTCCGACCGGCGCAAGGTCCAGTACCGAGATCGGGATCTCTGGGAATTTCTTCATTGCTTAAACTCCGGCTGCGATAGCGGCTGCGGCGTCCCTTGCATTGATCGTTATGTTATAGATCTCGGTACCGGGCTGCTGTTTCTTTCCGCCATCGTGTAAAAACCCCGTGTCCACCGCCGCAAATCCGATATCTTCGATCAATTTTGCCACGATCGCCTTTGCTTCGGAATCGTCACCGGCGATAAAGACCGCCCGCCGCTTGTCCGTTGGCAGCGACGCGTCCCCTTGCGATTTCAAATGCTCGAACCAGATCGTATTAAATCCTTTGACGAGCCGTGCGCCGCCGAGGTGCTTCTCAAGCATCTCGCTCGATGTCGTCGAGCCGTTGTCCAATTCGGGAAACTGCCCGTCGCGCTCGGGATAATAATTATTGGCGTCGATCACGATCTTGTTGTCCCAAACATTTACAGGCAATTCAGTGTAACGACCGAACGGGATCGCGATCAATATCACGTCTCCGAAGACGATCGTTTCCTCTATCGGAAGCGCCGTGGCGTTGTCGCCCAGTTCTTCCGACAATTCCTTAAGCGTTTGCGGGCCGCGCGAATTGCTGATAGCGACCTTATGTCCCGCTACCGTGAACAGTCGGGCCGCGTTCGATCCGATGTTTCCTGTACCGATTATCCCAATATTCATAGGTCTGCTCCTTGCTGTATCCAGCGGTAAACATGAGCCCGTTCAATAGGTCCGAAATATTTTCAAAAACTAATTACTATCTTGCCGAAATGCGATCCGCTCTGCATATAGCGCAGCGCTTCAGCCACTTCTTCGAAACCAAATGTGCGGTCTATCACAGGCCGCATCTGGTTGGTCTGGATAGCCCTGTTCATGTCTTCGAACATCCGCCGCGAGCCGGTAAAAATGCCCTGCAGACGGACCGATTTCATAAATACAGGAACATGGCTGAAATCGCCGGCCTCCGTCAACGCCCCGATCAGCGCGACGTGCCCGCCAAACCGGGCCGCGTTGACCGAACGTTTCAAAGTGCCACTGCCGCCGACCTCAACGACATGATCGACCCCGCGACCGCCGGTCACTTCAAGCACCGTCGCATCCCAGTTCTCGGTCTCGCGGTAATTTATCGTATGTTCAACACCGAGATCGCGAAGCATCATGAGTTTCGCATCGCTGCTGCTCGTCGAGATCACCGCGGCTCCGAGCATCTTCGCGAATTGGACCGCAAAGATCGAAACGCCTCCCGTACCCAGTGTTAGGACCGTCTCGCCCGCCTTTAACTTCCCGCCTTCAACAAGCGCATTCCAGGCGGTGATCCCCGCGCATGGCAATGTTGCAGCCTCTTCGTACGAGAGATGTTCGGGAAACGCGACAACGCCTTTTTCCGAAAATACAGCGTACTCACGCAGCACCCCGTTCCAATGCGCTCCGGCTCCGAGCGCGGTTCGAGATTTTTCCTGGTCAGGTTCGCCGTCGAACCAACCTTGTGCGAAGATCGGGCATACGCGGTCGCCAATGCTCCAACGCGTAACGCCTTCGCCGACGCCGACGATCTCGCCCGCTCCGTCCGAAAAAGGTATTGCCGGCAGTTTCATTCGAGGGTTATATTTGCCCTCAATGACCATTAGGTCGCGGAAATTGATCGAGGTCGCGTGAACGCGTATGAGCACCTCTCCTGCCGACGGCGCCGGCATTTCCTTGTTGACGATCTTAAGGTTCTCGATCCCGAATTCCTGTATCTCGTATGCTCTCACAATAAAATTCTCCGCGAAGCGCCGGTGCAAAACCAAATTCGACAGGAGGTTCGCACTCTTCGGTCTCGCACCGGTGCTTCGCGAAAGTCGTCTAAACTATCGCCGATACCGTTTCCGCACTAACCGAAATTCCCTTCAGAAGCGCTTCGAAATCATCCTGTACGGATTCACCCTTATCTGAATTATACCAGCGCTGTAAACCTTCCATGATAACGGCTTTTTCGGCGCCAAGTGCTTTCTGCTCCAAAAAATAGTCCTGTGCCGCCTGCGGCCGCGCACCCCATGTAAAGAGCACCTCGAGCGTTTCGGCGTCCAGTGCTATCAGTTTTGGTATAGCACGCGCGCCATTCGTAAGATAACGATCTATCAACTCAAGGTTCTCGTCACGCAAAATATACCGTGTTTCAATATTAGCGTTTTCCGCCGCAATTTTCTCGATCACGGGGATATTCTGCGCTGCATCACCGCACCAGCCTTCCGTGATCAACAACCAGATCATCGGCCGCGTGCTCGATCGAACGGTGTTTTTCGTGCTATCCCGAAGCACGACCGTCTTTTCGAGCCGTCCAAGGCGTTGACGATTAAGCTTCGCATAGCCAAACATGTCGGCCGACTGGTTCGGGCCTGTGGTCTTTCCTTCCAGCAGTAGTGAGTCGATGAGGCCCAAATATTCCGTGTAAGTCATCGATCTTTCGATATACGATCTCATGTAAAACCCCCAAATTACTGAACAAGCCTGTAAAGCAGATTGCTAACTCGCATCAGCCATGGGTACAGCCGCAGTGCTCCCGATGAAAAGCCAAGCACCACAGTTGGCACGCTACAGCCTGAAACGAGACAATGTTTAAAATGTGCGAACATGACTAATACTCCGGTGCGCTCATGCCGCTTCGGCCGCTGTGGCCGTTATTTCCGGTTGCGACCGCGAGATCAATGCGTCTATGCTCCAGACACCGCCGCCGGCAAACACGAAATATAGGTAGAGAAAGCTGTAAATCGCTGCTAACTCGCCTTTGTTCTCCAGCGGCAGAAATCCGGCCGGAGCGTGTGCCATAAAATAAGCAAATGCCATTAGCCCGCTCAGTAAAAACGCGGCCGGACGTGTTAGAAACCCGATCATGACCGTCAGGCCGCCGAAAAATTCAATAATTCCGGCCGTGATGATCAAAGCTCCGCCGTAGCCGCCGGCCGAAGCCGGATAATCGAACAGCTTTTGGCTTCCGTGCCATAGCATTAAAAATCCTGCAACAATCCGCAGTATGCTAAGCATACGCGGCGACCACGATATTAAAGATCCGTTCATTACTGCCCTCCAATAAGTTAATAAGGATCTGCCGGCTAATTCAGCCGCGCGTTATACAATTTCAAACAACTCGGCCGCTTCCTTGCGGACCTTTTCCTTTTTTACGAGCCAATCGTTTTCGGCGTCGCGGTAGCCGAGTGCGACCGCAACGACCGCCGAATGGTCTTCCAAACCGAGAATTTCGTTGAACCTTGAAGCGTCGAACCCTTCCATCGGCGTCGCGTCGATGCCCAGTAGGGCAGCCGTTTCGAGTAAAAACCCCAGCGCAATATACGCCTGCCGCGAATTCCACGTCTCTAGAAACCCGCCGTTCGCGGCCTTTTCGGCAGCGCCTCGCACCATGGTTTCAAACCCGGAGCTTTCGGCATCCGACTGCTTCCAACCTTGTTTTACGATCTCTACTGAACGTGCGATATCGTTTTCGCTGAAGCTCTTCTTGTAGGCGAAGACGATCAAATGTGACGCGTCCGTGAATTGCGACTGGCCCGATGCTGCCTTCAATTTCTCACGGGTTTCCCGATCGTTTACGACAATGAACTTATATGGCTGTAGCCCGATGCTCGACGGCGCGAGCCGCAACGATTCCATCAGCGTTTCAAAGTCGGTATCGGAAATTATTCGCGACGGATCGTATCGTTTTGCTGCATAACGCCAATTAAGACTGTCTAGTATGAATTCGTTCGTCGAGAATTTCCGCTTGGTCCCTATGTTCGCTCTCATAAAAACTTACCCTTCCTTTTGTAACTATGTTTGGTACAAATCAAGACAAAAAAATTATGCCTGCCCTGGCTCGATCATCGGCCCCTGTTCGAAAGCATGGCCTTGCGGGCCATCAATCCCTTGTTCGACCTGTTCAAGAATCGTTTGGAGAGTGTATCGGCCCAGAGTATCACTGACCGACCTGTCGATCTCCTTCTGCAAATTGCACAGAACCGATTCTATATTTTTGCCTATCGGACAATCCTGATTTGGCGTGTTCGGATGAAGCGCGAAGACTTCCCCGTGGGAGACGGCACCAAACACCTCGTCCAGGTGAATATCTGCCGGTCTCTTTGCCAATCTGGTACCTCCTGCAGCTCCCGTTTGAGAAACCACAATATTTGCTCCGGCAAGCTGACACATCAATCTGCGAATAACGACCGCATTCGTATTTACGCTGCCGGCCAAGCACTCGGACTTCACATTCTCGCCCTCGTGTTCTGCAAGCATCGTCAATATATGGATCGCTATCGAAAATTGACTATTAGCCGCCATAACTGTAACAAGTATAGTTACAGATGAAAATTCTGTCAACTGTTTTTTTGATTTTTTTTGTTGATACCTGCCTATACGCCGTTAACTCTCGTCCGCAATGCGTTTCGGGCTGTCATCAACGTCGCCCATTGGCGGTTTGTGCGTTTCGGGCGGCTCCTCAATTGGAGCGGCTGGCTTCTGATCGGGCGGCACTGGAATGATGACTTCGTCGCGTTGGCCGCCCTCGACGTCATTTGCATCGTCTCGCCCATCGCGTTCGACCCCCTCATGAGCACCATAATTCTCGTCGGGAATAGAATTTACGTCCGGATTCTGCGTTTCTCTCTGCATAAACAAGCTCCTTCTCATTTAGATTGAGAAGGAGCAAGCCGCGTGCCCGCGATTCTGCATTGAAATGATACATCAGGGCGCCTTATAAATAAGTTCGCCCTTCTTGGATTTGCCGCCGGCAGCGGCACCGATTGCGGCCCCTGTAGGAACGCCATATAGCACGCCTGCTACCGGAATCAGGGGATCCGCTTTGGCGGCGATTGTATAGGCTCCCAGCACTCCGACGCCGATCAGCCCGCCAAACACGGCTCCGCGGAATGCACTTTTTAGCCGCGAACCTTGCTTTGCACCGTAAACGCTGTCAATTGCGTCGCGGTTGATATTTGCGCCGCGGCCGTCTGTCCGGACTGTTATGGCCGAATCCGTCGCCGAAACGAATTTTGCCTTCAATTCGCGGCCCTCGCGAGTTCGGACTATCAACTTACGTCCGGAACTAAGGTTCTGGACCGCAGACCAATCGCCCGCGGCCTGTGCAAACCCTGGCACGGCAGCGTAAGCAAGCAAAACCACGACGAGTATAAATTTGATAGATTGCTTCATAAATTATCTCCCGAAGGGAATTATGAAGCGGGGTGTGCTACAGCGACCGTTGTACTATGACACTTTTTCAAAGTGATACATCTGAGTCAAATGTTAGTGCGGCGCGAAGTTCGGCGATCGACGCTTCGCTCAGCAATTCGAATATGATTACGCGGCTGTCATTTGGAAAAAGACGCGCGGAAGCCATATCGCAGATCAGGATTGAAGCGGAGTCAATGCCGCGGCGCCAATCCGTTTCGGTCGTGGACCGAAACATTAGCGATTCCGGGTCGATGCGAGCGGCGGTGAGGTAAAGCTGGGAAAATAAAATGAAATCCTGCCAGCCGGAAATGACCGCAAGTAGGTCCCCTTCTTTCGGCCGCGTCCTTCCTTTCAATGACGCGGAAACTGAATTTGCCCTAAGAAAGACGCATTTACGGCCTTCGTGAAGCAGACGTTCAAGCTTCGGTTTCTCATCGTACATCGCCACGACCAGAGATTCACTAGCCGGCCAGCCTAAAAGTTCGTCGCAAGTGATCGAGACGCACTCCGTGTTCATGCGTTGTGAAATTTCCGTGATAATTATTTCGCAAAGGCCCTCGTCGGGCTCGATCACGAAGACCTTTCGCTTTCGGTTTGAATTAAGTCGCGTGCCGATCTCGTCGTAAATGTGACGCGGCGAAAATCCGCGGGCGGACGCTGCTGCGAGCATGTCATCGACAACGGCGGCGATCGTGGGCGTCACAAAATCGTCGGATCTTTCTTTTACGAAGGACCCGCTTCCCTTCCTGAATTCGATCAGTCCCGCGTCTGCAAGTTCTGCGTATGCCGCCGAGATCGTATTCTGATGGACGCCAAAACGCCGGGCGAGTTCGCGAATGCTCGGTAGGCGTTCGCCCGGTTTTAGGTCATCGCTGGCGATCCCAAGTTCGATCTGCGCTACGAGTTGTTGGCGGATCGACACCTCGGAATTCTTGGAAAGCCAGATCTTCATAAACAAAAAAGTCGAGTTTGAATTTCCAAACTCGACTTTTCGAAAATTACTCTCAGCACTTATTTTCCGGCTGGGATCTTGATCTCGCGGCCTGCTCCGAGAACCGAGTTCGTCAGAAGGCCGTTAAATTTCGCAACTTCGACCGCATCGGCTTTGTGGCGTGCGGCAAGCTTCGCGACGGTATCGCCGGACATCGCCTTAACGATCTTAACGCCGGGATTCGCCTGAACAGACGGAGCCGGGCTTGTCGGCCGAGAATAACTCGTTGTCTGCACGTTGTTTCCGCTCACCGGCACAAAGACCTTGCCTCGCGGAGCCTTCATTCCCGGATTTGCCGCCATCAGAGCATCAACGCTTACACCGGTGCGGTTCGAAATGTTCTGCCAAGTCTCGCCCGCAGCGGAATTTGCCAGGTTGGAATTATTGATCTTCGAAGCCGGCATTCGCTTGAACACAGCGACAACCTCGTTCGCTTTACCCGGCGGTACGTTGACGACGTACGGCTCGGGCGGCGTGCTATTGCTACGGAGGTGCGGATTAAGATAGCGGAGATATTGAACGCTTGTGTCGGAGGCCTGAGCCAATATCGACAAATTTGTCGAAGCCGGCACGCGAACTCGGTCATAACGGAGCGGGGCGGCCGGACGAATGTGTCCGAAGCCGTACTGCTGCGGGTTGTTCGCGATCAGGATCGTTGCAAGAATGTTCGGAACATAGTTTCGCGTCTCACGGGGCAAATACGGGTATGCGACCCAGAAATTCGCGACTCCGGCTCGGCGAATAGCACGATCGACGTTGCCCTCACCAGAGTTGTAGGCGGCAAGCGCCAACTCCCAATTGCCGTTGTAGCGGTTCGCGAGGAACTTCAAGTAACGGGCCGATGCTCGTGTCGCTTCATCGAAGCTGTTGCGTTCGTCCACGTGAGCCGTGCGGCGCAGGCCAAATCGGGCTCCCGTGCCCGGAATAAACTGCCATAGGCCCGATGCCGCCGCCCACGAAAGCGCGGTCGGTTTCCATGCACTCTCAACCTGTCCAAGCCATGCGACGTTCTCCGGAATTCCCTCCTCGCGGAAGATCTGACGGGCCATGCTCATGAACATTCCCGAACGGTACAGACCGGTTTCCATCGTCGTCCGGCCGCGTCCGCGGTAATAGTTAATGAACTGCTGGATCATCGGATGGACCTGAAAGCTGAATCCAAGCGAACGGTTAGCAACGGCGTACTGAATATATTGATATTGCTGTTGAGCGAGTGGGCTGCCTTCAATAGCTTGTTCGTCGGGGGTCAGTTCAAGTTTTGCAAGTTCATCCAACGGCGAAGGCTCGAATCCCTGTTCGTTGAATCCGATCAGCGTCTCCTTCGGCTGTAGGATTCCGCCGGCGGCAGCCGCAAGCGTTGCAGAATCGGCAGCGTTCGGCTTTGCCTGACCGGGCTTAACTAGCGCCGAAACGGCATCAGCAAGCTGAAAATCGTTTGCGTTCCAGCTCCATGCACAAGTCGCGGACAAGCTTCTGATCTGCGGAAGTTGTGCTTCGGACGGAAATTCGATTCGATAAACCGTCTCGATCAGCTGGTTGTAACACGACTGTAAACGCTGTTCTTTCTGTATGTTCAGCGTTGAATACAGAAAGGTTTCGACGGCTTTGTCAAACTTCTCGCCTGCGTCCGACCGGCGATTATCCTTAAAGGCCATAAGGCCGTCAAGAAAAGATCTGCCGGAATCGTCAAGAACTTTAGCGATCGCAGCATTTGCCTGAGCAACTTCCGGTGTAACCGTCTGATTGCTGGAAGTTATACTTGTCGTCTGCGCAAAGGCAGCCGTTAAAAATACAGTAAGTAAAAGTGCAGTATTACCGAAAAACCTGCTAACGGTTGTTTTCATTCAGTTCGTCTATACTCCTCAGTAGGTTCCTTCAGGGTTAGGGCGAATTCTTAAAACGACCTAAATCTTTATGCGTCAGTATTTCTAAACGCCCGACGCGGCAAAAAGTTTCAATTCAGAACGAATTGCAGTTCACTCGCCGGAAGGCGGCTAAACCGTGTAAATTTACCACTAAACCGCGTAAACGTCAATGATTTCGCCAATTTGGGCGGTTTATGCCCGTCTCGCTACGGCCTTTTCAGCTCGTTTTTTCGGTCCCATCAACGCTGCGTCGAACACTTCCAAAACATTGTCTACGAAAATAAAGTTCAAATCGTCGCGTACTTCCTGTGGAAGATCTTCAAGGTCTCGTCGGTTCTTTTCCGGCAAGATGACGGTTTTCAGCCGTGCACGCCGTGCCGCGAGCATCTTTTCTTTGACTCCGCCGATGGGCAGGACGTTGCCACGTAAAGTGATCTCGCCGGTCATCGCGACCTCTTTGCGTACAGGCCTCTGCGACAGCACCGACACTAAAGCTGTCGCCATCGTGATACCTGCTGAAGGACCGTCTTTCGGAATCGCGCCTTCCGGCAAGTGTATGTGAATGTCGTAATCGTCGAACATTTCCTCGTTGATCCCGATCTGCGTCGCACGGGCCTTCGCGAATGAGAATGCTGCCTGCGCTGATTCCTGCATAACTTCGCCGATCTGGCCGGTGAGTAATAATTTACCCTTACCGCGCGTTTTAATTGCTTCAACAAAGAGAATATCGCCGCCAACCGCAGTCCACGCCAATCCCGTGACCGTCCCGATCTCGTTCTTTTTCAGTGCCCCTTCGGTAAAGATCTTGGGAACCCGCAAGAAATCCTTTAAATTTTCGGTAGTGACCTTGATCGGTTTGAATTTACCTTCGAGCTCTGCTTTGGTTCGCGCGATCGTTCGGCAGACCTTTCCGATCTCACGTTCGAGTTGGCGAAGGCCCGCTTCCTGCGTGTATTCGCCGACAATACGGGCGAGCGCTCGCCGATCGAATCGAACATCATCCTTTTCGAGGCCGTTCTCTTCGATCTGCTTCGGAACAAGGTGCCGACGTGCGATCTCGAGCTTTTCTTCCTCGGTGTATCCTGAAAGCGAAATGATCTCCATTCGGTCGCGCAGCGCGGGCTGAATCGTATCTAGT
The DNA here is from genome assembly GCA_023436495.1 of Acidobacteriota bacterium. Lineage (GTDB taxonomy): Bacteria > Acidobacteriota > Blastocatellia > Pyrinomonadales > Pyrinomonadaceae > OLB17. The sequence goes on along the minus strand of JAEZIT010000055.1, from coordinate 38,049 downwards.
ACATTCGCCGTCGTCATGAACATCACGTTCGAAAGGTCGAACGTTACGCCAAGATAATTGTCGCGAAACGTCGAATTCTGTTCGGGATCGAGCACCTCGAGCAATGCACTGCTCGGGTCGCCTCGGAAATCCGCTCCGACCTTGTCGATCTCGTCCAGCATTATTAGTGGATTATTTGTACCTGCCTGCTGCACGGCTTGAATTATACGGCCCGGCATCGCACCCACATATGTGCGGCGATGACCGCGGATCTCGGCTTCGTCATGAAGGCCGCCGAGTGACAGTCGCACGAATTTGCGGTTCAACGCGCGTGCAACCGACCGGCCAAGCGACGTTTTACCGACTCCCGGCGGGCCGACGAGGCACAGGATCGAGCCCTTTGGCTTTTCGCGAAGTTTTCGAACAGCCAAAGCTTCAATCATGCGTTCCTTGACGCGTTCGAGACCATAGTGATCCTCGTCTAGGATCTTTTCCGCTTTCCTAAGATTCAGGTTGTCCTTTGACGCGGTCGACCACGGCAGCTCGGTCATTATGTCGAGCCAGTTTCGAAGCGTCGCGGTCTCCGCGGCATCCGGGTGCATCCGCTCCAGCTTCTTGAGCTGACGAAGCGACTCTTCTTCGGCATTCTCGGGCATTTTGGCCTTCAGGATCTTTCCGCGATACGCTTCGATCTCTTCGAAGAGTTCGTTGCCTTCACCGAGTTCCGCCTGAATTGCCTTAAGCTGCTGGCGAAGGAAATATTCACGTTGCGATCGGTCGATGTCGGCCCGCGCTTGCGTGTTTATTTCAGCCTGTACCGTTAGCACGTCGATCTCTTTGCTCAAAAGATCGTTCACGCGCCGCAGCCTCGGCACTGGTTCGAACATATCCAGGACACTCTGTGCGTCTTCTACCTTCAGTTCCAGGTTCGATGCCGACAAGTCCGCGAGGCGTCCGGAATCGTCCAGATTCGCGATTATCGCGAGGACCTCGGGCGAGATGTTCTTGCCGAGGCTAGCGGCGCGTTCCATCGAACTGCGAACGTTTCGCACGAGAGCTTCGACCTCCAGCGAATTTTCAGGCGCAAGCGGTTCGGAGATCGGCGTTATGTTCGCCTTCACATAGTCCCCGCCATGCATAACACGGTCAACACGACAGCGCGAAAGGCCTTGGATCAATATTCGAATTCGGCCATCCGGCAATTTCAGCATGCGCATGATGATCGCCACGGTTCCAACTTCATAAAGTTCGTCCTGAGTCGGCTCTTCCTTATTCGCGTCCTTCTGTGAAACAAGGAGGATCATACGGTTTTCGCTCAGAGCCTCTTCGACCGCGCGGATAGATTTGTCGCGCGACACGAACAAAGGAACGATCATGAACGGATAGATCACAATGTCGCGTAGCGGCAAAACAGGCAGTTCCGAAGGGATCTGCATCAATGGCTCGATCGCCTCGCCTTCAGCAAGCCCGACAGGAAAATCTTCGATATCAACCATAACTGAATATGTTAGAAAAAAATGAGACCAATGTAAAAAGGCACAATTTTCACCACAAATTCAGGAAAAACGGGTGGATTCGAAATATTCATCGTCGGGAAAAAATCTTGCCTTTCTGTACCGGCATGTGCATAATGTGCGAGTTCACCCGGGCTTCACGGCCGCTATCCTCGAATTATTGACGGTAAAAAAGATCAACTGCGATTCTTTTACCGCTGAGGTGTATCAGTTTTATGAAAACGGCATTATTCGCTCGCCGGTTCTCACTGCTCGCCGCGACGGCTATTTTCACGGCCGCGGGTTTCCTTTATCTCGCACAATATGCTTTGGCATCTTCCGGCGACCTCGATTTCTCGTTTTCCGGTGACGGAAAGCTCGCTGAACGGTTTCTTGGCTCGACCGAGCCAGCGATGTCCGACGACGGCGGGCGGGCGATAGCAGTTCAGCCCGACGGAAAGATCGTCGTTGCCGGTCGCCGTCGTGGAACGGACGGCCGTTATAGCTTCGCATTGATCCGGTACAACGTCGACGGGACGCGCGATGCGTCATTTGGCGACATCGGTAAGGTTGCGACTGATATCGGTGAAGGCCATTCAGAAGCCCATGCAGTTGTTCTCCAGCCGGACGGACGAATCGTTGCCGGCGGCATATCGTCTGTCGGCTTTTCGTTGGTTAGGTATGAGGCGGATGGCTCGCTAGACGTAACCTTTGGAACTGGCGGCATAGTCGAGACACCGGGCGGCGTTTGTTCTTCGCTGGCACTGCAGGCGGACGGAAAGATACTAGCAGCCGGGTATTCGGCAGGCGATGATTCCGACGATTTTATGATAGCGAGGTATGAGTCAGACGGCTCGCCGGATGCTTCATTTGGAGACAAGGGCATCGTTCGGACGGATTTTTCCGGAGGCAGCGACCAGGCGAGAGCGGTTTCCATACAATCTGACGGCCGTATCGTTGCCGCAGGTATTGCCAGAGGCCATTCGAATTTGGTCGGCATAGGCATCGCAAGGTACCGCACGGACGGAACACTTGATCGACAATTCGACCGCGACGGCAAATTGGTTGCTGGAATCCTGTTTGATAATCGCTCATCGCAAAGCGCTGCTTATACATTAGCTATCCAGCCGGACGGGAAAATAATTGCCGGGGGCACAGCAATTTTGGTCACTTCATATGACTTATTTCTAATGAGATTCCACCCTAACGGAGAGCGCGATTACGAATTCGGAAGCGGAGGCGAAGTCTGGATTCCTATATTCGACGACGTCAGTATTATTAATAACATTTTGCTACAACCGGATGGTAAGGTCGTGGCGGCTGGTTATTCAGTCCGATTTTCTCCTGTACGATCGGAAAAACAACTTGTGCTCCGTCTCAACATAGATGGCAGCCGTGATCGTTCGTTCGGCGATAACGGCTTCCGATCAGTGTCGTTCAACGGCGGAATCAAGACGGGTCGTGAGATTTCATATGGGGTCGCTCTGGACGACTTTGGAAGAATAATTATAGGTGGTGAATCCAGCGGACGGTTCTCACTTGCGCGAATTCTCTGCGAGACCAACCCGAACCCGACCGTGTCGATCAGCGGAAGAGTGGTGTCGGCATCAGAGTCCGGGATCGGCAACGCGTTGGTCACACTGATCGATCAAAACGGCATTACCAAGCGTGCCTACACAGGAGTATTTGGATATTTCCGCTTTGATGGAGTGCAGCCCGGCGCTCCGTACTCGATCTCGGCCGCCGCTCCGCGGTATATCATTCCTAGCCCGAACAGAGTCATCAATGTTGACGGAGACGTATCCGGCGTCAATTTCGCGGCGTCTGAACGACTTAGGTGACCGTTATTTTCTCTTTGCTTTCTTGGGCCTCTCGGAACGCGAGCGGACGAGGTCTTTAAGCTCGGTCATGAATTCGGACACATCCTCAAATTCCAAATAGACTGACGCGAAACGAACGTAAGCCACCTTATCTAAAGTCTTTAATCTCCGCATGATGATCTTGCCGATCTCGTTCGTCGCCATTTCGCGGTCTGTTGAGTCCTGAACGGCCTTTTCTACATCATCAACGATCGCCTCAAGCTGCCCGACGGAGATCGGGCGCTTTTCACATGCCCGCAATAGGCCGGCAAGGACCTTGCTGCGATCAAAGATCTCACGCCGGCCGCCCTTCTTAACGACCATGAATGGTATTTCGTCGATACGTTCATATGACGTGAATCGACGGCCGCAGGCGAGACATTCACGCCGTCGGCGGATAGAATCGCCTTCTTTCGATTCCCGCGAATCGACTACTTTATCTTCGATGTGTGCGCAGTATGGGCATCGCATAATTTAAGGTACCGGCCGCGCCGTGATATGCGGGCTGTCCGATTCGATCTCATCGACGGCCTCGTCAATCGCTCTGTCATCAGAAAGCAGGCTTTTGAACCGTTCAATGCTGATATCTCCGTGAAAAAAGTAATAGAGTCCGAAGATCACGGCAGGAGCGAAATAGATCAGATGCATTGCGATCGACACCGCCGCCGCGTCCTCGAACCGCATATCGCCCTTTATGAAAAGCAGGCCAGCAGCCGTCGCCGTGTGGAACGCACCGGCAGCGCCGCCCGGTGTCGGCACGAGTGATCCGACTACCGCGAATCCCATAATGAAAAGCGAATCACTAAATGTGATCGGCATATCAAATGCGATCAACGCGAGCCACGTTGGGACGGCGATCGCCAGCCATAACGTGAAAGTCCAGAAACTTACGGAAAGCAGCTCACGCCAGTCCTTTAAAATCCCAAGCGCCGCCGAAAGCTGCCGCAAAATACTCAAAATGATCCGGCGTATGCGTTTCGGAAACCAGCGTTTATCGGTAAACCGGGCTGTCCAATCGATAACCCGATGCGAGACTCGATGGTAAACGGCCATTACCGCGAAACCGGCTACTATGCCGCCCAGCATCAGATATCCGGCGAGCTCGATATAATAAAACTCAGATTCTCGTCCGGGTGGGGCCGAAAAGAACAGAAGATTCACAGCAAAAAAGCATATGATCGCCGCCAGGTCGAATATTCGTTCTAGGCCAAGAGTAACTAACGCTGCACTCGGACGCACGCGCCGATCACGCATTGGCAGCCACATCGGCCGCACGATCTCGCCCGCCCTCCCGACGAAAAATATGGCCGCAAATCCGACGGTCGTCGTTGCAAACAGCTCTTTTAAGCTACTGTCCGTGATCGGCGACAGTAAGACCTTCCAGCGAATCGCCCGCAGCAGATATCCGAGACAGATCACCAACACCGCTGCCGTAAGGTAAAACGGATCCGCCTGGCTTAAGCTGCGGCGAACCTCCTGCCAATCGAGGTCCCGGCCAAAAAACCAGAAGATCAGTATCGTAAATAAAACGAGTAAAATGAACTTTAAGTACTTGCTCAAATTTCCCTTTCCGACAAATAAATATAGAATGTTCCGCAGCGTGGGCCTTTTGTGTGCGCCGCGCGGCAATCACACAAGATACAGTATTCGCTCGTCAAACGCGAATGAAAATGCGGGCGACGGGCATGTGATTTCGAGGGAACTTTTCAGGTATAGCGGTCGTAAGCCAATATTGACGAAGCGGGCACTTTCGGTTTTGTCGCATTTTGGCAGGTCGGCAGATATGGAGTAATTGGCGTTGGAAGCTCTGAACGCGTTGGCAGAAACAAATGGTGCGGAACTCGTACGGCGTGCCCGATCGGGCGACGGGGCCGCGTGGGAAGAGATCGTTTCGAATTTTTCCCGCCGGATCTTCAATCTTGCCTACCGGTTCACCTCGAGCGTCGAAGCAGCCGAAGACCTGACGCAGGAAGTGTTTATTCGGATCTACCGAACGCTGGAACAGTACGATGCCAAGCAGGGCGATCTTTCTAATTGGCTGATGCGGCTGGCACGAAATTTGATAATCGATGATTACCGCCATCGTCAGCGGAACCCGCAAAACACGATGGCCGATGCGGTCGATGACCACCAATACCATCTTCGTGCGGTCGGGACGTCGGCGCAAAAGCAGATCGAACGCAAAGAACTTGCGAGCCAGGTGCAGGAAGGCATTGATAAATTACCGGAAGATCTGCGGACATGCGTGATTCTTCGCGATATTGAGGAATTGAGCTATCAGGAGATCGTCGATGTTTTGAAGATCCCCGAGGGAACGGTTAAATCGCGTATAAACCGCGGAAGGATCGAACTGGCGAAGATCTTGCGCAGAATGCGTGTCGTCAGCGTGTGACGCTGTGAAGCCCCGAAACGCAAATCGGGATTTGGAAAGCGTCCGAAGTAGTAGAAATGGAATTATCAAGGGGAATGTTTTTTTATGAACCGAGAGCAGGAATACATGATCAATTGTACCGAGTTTGAGGAACGGCTTACCGATTACCTCGATAAAGCTCTGGACAAACAAGTCAATAAGGCCGTCGCAGAGCACGCGATGAGCTGCCCGCTCTGCCATTCCCTGCTGAACGAGGTAAAGGGCGCGCTTTCCGTTTGCCGTGAGATATCTGCTCCGAAAATGTCGATGACAAAGCTCGAAGCCCGAATTCTGTCGAAAACGACGCCGGAAGCTGCAATGAAGTGCGACGAATTCGAGGGCTTTTTGACGGATTATCTCGACGGCTTCCTGCCGGCAAATGTTTTCCATCGATGGGAGCGTCATGCCGTGCTTTGTTCGGACTGCACGGACCTTCCGGGTATGGTCGTCCGCTCGATCGCGGCTTGTTATACATATAAGACGGAAGAACTGGCTGTCCCTGCCGGCCTGCATGAACGAATACTTAAAGCCACGATCGGGACGGAAGAAGCAGCAGCCGTTAAGGCTTCCTGGGGTTCGCAATTAGTTGAATGGGTGCGCGGATTTAGTTTCCCGCTCCCGGTCCCGCAGCTTGCTCCGGTCGCGATGATGGCGTTGATCGCCTTTATGGTCTTCAGCCAGACCGTCTCTGCGGACGGCACGCTTACGAACGTGTATCAGAAGGGATTTGAGCTTGCCGAACAGACCTACAATCAAGGCGCCCTGGCATGGAAAGGCACGCCAACGCAGGCGATTCGAACGGGCGAACCGATTACAGGGACCACATACGTCGACCAAGAGGATAAGAAGTAATGAACTGTGCTTATCACAGCCAGAATGTAGCTGTAATAAACTGTAACGGGTGCGGCAAACCTCTCTGCCCGGCCTGTGACCACCGCATTAAAGGTTTTCCTTTTTGCCAGGACTGTATCGTTCAAGGTGTCGATCTGCTGCGTCAGCATAATCAGTCCTCCTACGTGCCGTTCGTTAAAAAGCGCACATCTCCCGTCATCGCGACGGTGCTCTCATTAGTTCTGCCGGGCCTTGGCGCCGCCTACAACGGCCAGACGATGAAGGCTCTCGTCTATTTCGGCGTATTTGCCGGGCTTTTCCAGATGGCGGTGCTGACCGGAACGCCGCTGTTCTTCTTTGGATTTTTAGGGATGTACCTGTTTTCTGCACTCGATTCTTGGCGAACGGCACAAATGATTCGTGCCGGCGTTACGCCGGATGTCGCAGAAGATATTCTGGTAAAGCGCTTTTCCGGCAACCCGAAGCTGTGGGGCGTCGTCTTAGGTATTCTCGGTGTGGCGTTTCTCCTGCAATCGATGTTCAATTTGAGATTTTTGATGCGGGGATTACTGCCCATATTTCTCATCGGCCTAGGTATTTATCTGCTTCGCGGATATATATTTAAGCCGAAGAGCACTGGGGATGGATGGAAGGATTTTTCGGGCCGCGACCGGTCACCCGCCGTTATGGGCGCTATGGGCGACAGCAGTTACGGTTCCCGCGATTACAGCCCGGATGCGGGCTATACGGACCGCTCAAGAACGGGTACGTGGCGCGATAGATAGGTTCTCTGATATAATACCGCCGGAGGATAGGTTGAAGAAACGGTATTTCTTCCGGTAAACAGCAGTAGACAAAGGAGTTCTGATTATGCCGGTTTGGATGAAGGCTGCGGGAAAATTTGGCAGTATCCTGGTTTTGATCGCATTGCTGATCACGTTTGTTAAACAGCTTATCGCTTTCATCGGATTCTTGACGGTAGCGATCAAGATCCTTGTCGTTGTAGTTTTTGCAGTCCTTATACTGGGTGTCGGTTACCTTATTCTTAAGGGAATGAGAACCGATAGACGCCGCACGGAATAGGACCGTCATTCGAGGCCTTCCTGGGGCGGGCTGCCGCTGGTCGCCTGCTCAGTTGCACTTCGGGCTCGCGATATGCTAGCCTCTTGTTTAGCCAAAAATCAAGTCAAGTAATTTTGGTGTGCCTTCCACTTGTACGACAGAGTTTTTGTTTTCTTTAAGTAATAACTCTTGAACCAGGTTTCGCGTTAGTCGCTCGCGGCTATTCTTGCGTGATTCCGTGTGCTGGAACGTTGGATTTCCGGTACGTAATCATTAAAAGGAGCTTAAAAGCATAATGCAGAATGACAAGTTTTATACTTTTCTTTTATCGCATTCTTTAAAATCAAAAATATATATACGAAGGGTACGGGTTTCCAAGAACCTCCTGCATTTTTCGGCACTTGGGGTCTTTCTTGGAGTCTCGCTTTCTGTACTTGCTGTAGGCATTACCGGAGTGGTTAATAGCCCTACGATCGCACAAGCAGATTCAGCTCAGCCCACCGCCCAACTTTCCGCACAAGTATCACAAACGACAGATAAGATAGATTACAGCCGACCCGGATCGACGGAGAATATCGCGATAAACAGCGGTGGTCCTGCCGTAACGAACGGGTTGGAAATGTCCGACGAAGAGGTCGAGAACCGTCTTAAGGTAATTCAGACGACTGCCGATCCCGTTAACCTTCCGACAATTTGGGCCCACATGGGCAAGATCAACAACGAATTCGGATTTCGCCGCAACCCCTTCGGCGGCCGCACTTACGAATTCCACGCCGGCATGGACATTGACGGCGACCGCGGCGATCTGGTCGTCGCTCCGGCGAACGGCACGGTGATCAAAGCCGGTTGGCAGGGCGGTTACGGCAACATGGTCGAGGTAGATCACGGCAATGGCCTGACTACACGATACGGCCACCTGTCCAGGATCGAGGTCGAGGTCGGTGAGCCCGTCCGCCGCGGCCAATTAATGGCTCTTGTAGGTTCCACTGGACGGTCGACCGGCCCGCACCTGCACTACGAGCTCCGTCTTCACGATAAACCCATCAACCCCCGGCGATTTCTTCCCCCGGAACCGATGGAGATTAGAAAGATCAACGGATAGAAAAAAAGCGAGTCGAAATCGACTCGCTTTTTTGTTGCCTCTATACGATTCGCAACGGATTTCACTTGCAACAATAACCTCATATTATTGAATCCTATGCTCAGCAAATACCGGCGAGTTCGGTATAATGTTCTGTTCGAATATATCACCTTAAGAAAATAGGAATCGACTCATGAAATTAAAGAATAGTATTCTCTCGTCGCTCCTGATGACCGCGGTACTTCTGTCGTCGGTGACGTTCTCGTTTGCCCGTGATGAGGGCATGTACACTCCGGACCGGATCGCGACGCTGGATCTGAAAAAGAAGGGATTGAAGATCGACCCGAAGGAGATCTACAACCCGAACGGCGGCGGATTGAGCGAAGCGGTCGTTCGCCTTAGCATTGGCTGCACTGCGGAATTCGTTTCGCCCGAAGGGCTTATCTTGACGAATCACCACTGCGGCTTCGACGGGCTGGTTTCGGCATCGACGCCGGAAAACGACCTCGTTGAAAAAGGGTTCCGCGCCGGCAACCGCGGTGAGGAGATACCTGCAAAAGGCTACGCTGTTTTCATAACCGAGCGTGTCGAAGACGTGACCGCAAAGATCCGCCAGGGAACTGAAAACCTTACCGGCGAAGCTCTTGCCGCGGCGATAAAGAAGAACATCGACGCATTGACAGCAGCCGAGCAGGCAAAAGCTCCAACAGGCTCGCAGATCCGCATCCAGACGCTTAACAGCGGCTATTTCCATTATCTTTACGAGACGAAGCCTATCCGCGACGTCCGAATCGTTTACGCTCCGCCTCGCAATATCGGCGTTTTCGGCGGCGACCCGGATAACTTCGAATGGACGCGCCACACGGGCGATTTCACATTCCTGCGTGCATACGTCGCGCCGGACGGCAGCTCGGCCGAATATTCGCCGAACAATGTTCCCTACAAATCGAAGGTTTTCCTGACGATGAACATCGGCGGGCTTAAAGATGACGATTTTGTATTCATTCTCGGGTACCCGGGTTCGACGACGCGCTATCGCGAGAGTCAGTCGATCGCTTATGCACGCGATGCGAACTTCCCTTTCTTGTCGGCATGGCTCGACGCACGCAGCGCAGCCCTGCGGCTGATCGGTGAGACCGATTCGGAAAAACGGATCAAATACCAGTCGGAGATCGCGAATTTCGACAACTACCGCAAAGTGTATAAAGGCAGCGCCGAAAAATTCGCACAGGCGGATGTAGTCGAAAAACGCCAGGCCGAAGAAGCTCAGCTCGCCGCCTGGATCGCCAAAGACCCGGCAAGGCAGGCCAAATACGGCAATGTCCTCCCCGAGCTGAAAAGCGTTTCGGAAGCGAACAACGCCACCGCAAAACGCGACGTGATTCTTAGCCGTTTCCCGAGCGCGTCGCTGACGCCCGTGCTTAAGGCCATCTATGACGCCGTAAATTTCACCCGCGTACAGAACAAATCGATGACCGACGCGGAAAAGGCCGCTAAACTCGAGGAGATCAAGAAATCGTACGAAAACCGCGAACCTATCTATGAACGCGAAATGATCAAGTTTATGTTACGCGAGCTTTCTGAACTGCCGAACGGGCTTAAGTTCGAACCGGCCGAAAAGCTCTTCGGTTCGCTTCAGGGCCCGGCACGCCGCGATGCCGAGGCTGCTTTCGCGGAATCGATCGCAACGGGCGAATATGCGTCGCCTGAGAAGGTTGCCGGATTGTACGGGCCGAGGACAATGGAATTTGTGCAGGAGCGCGAGAATATTCTTGGATTCGTTGAAGGGCTTGTTAAGGAGCGCAATGCAATGGCCGCGCGCGGCGCGAAATTCACCGACGAGATCGACGGCCTCCGCTTGCTCTATCAACAGGCGATGGCGGAAATGAAGGGCGTTACGCCTTATCCGGACGCGAATTCAACGCTTCGCTTCACGTACGGCTACGTCAAGGGCTACAGCCCGCGAGAGGCGACGTATTACACGCCGTTCACGACCATCAAGGGAATGCTTGAAAAGGACACCGGCATCAATCCGTTCGACATGCCCGAAAGCTTGAAGCAGCTTCAGAAGTCGCGTGATTTCGGCCGCTTCGGCGAAGGCGACAGCGTCGTTGTCAATTTCCTCTCGACAAACGACATCATCGGCGGCAACAGCGGCAGCCCTGTGCTCGACGCATATGGCCGGCAGGTCGGTATCGCATTCGATGGTAATTACGAAGGGCTTGGCAACGATATGTACTACGATCCGAACAAGGGCCGTACTATCTCGGTCGATATCCGCTTCGTTCTGTTCGTTACGGAAAAGGTCGGCAATGCCGGCTGGATCCTGAATGAAATGAATATAGTAGGCGGCGCGAAAACGCAGCGCGCCGCCGCAGGCAAGTGATCAAGCCGAACGCTTGTGGCACATCGTACATTGCATGGTCGTCGGAGCTTTAGCGGTCTTACGCTCCTTGACCACTTCGGTGTGGCACCCGGCGCAGTTGCGGTGAAACGCCTGCTGATTCGTAAGCTGGATGAGCGCGGTGCTTGATTCGTGTTTTATCTCTGGGATCGCGGCCATCAGCTTGGGCTTTTCTCCCGCCCTTGCATGACAATCGCGGCATGCCGCAACTCCCGCGGCGGCCGGATCTTTGGCAAACAGGTCGGCTGTCAGTATCGTTGTACGGTCAGCCGGCCAAGCCGTTTTTAGGGGCGGATGCTTCGCCAGCTCGCTCGCCGGCTGCGCCGTATGATGACATTCAATACACGCGATAGGGCCGGTGCCGTCGATGCTGTATTTGCCGCCGTTATGGTTGACATGATTGAAAGTCACCGCTCCGAGTTTTGCATCTTTCCCGAGAATGATCGTCTCGGGCATTTTTTTGTCCTGATTTTCCTGTGCGAGGCTGTGCCCGCTGCGGTTCACCGTAAAGACCGTGAACAAGACGGCGGCTGTCAAAACAAGCACCGCCGAGATTATTACTCTTTTCATCTTCCCTCCTGCAGGTCCGCTTCTATATGTGACGAATAACAGTCTTCTCGAATAGCGACGATTATAAACCGAAAGCGCTTTTGTGGAAAAGAGTTTTCTGTTCGGATCAATAGTCGAGCTTTATGGAGTTCATGCCGCGGAGGATGACGCGTTGCCGGCGAACCACGCGTTTGCGGTTCTTGGCGGGATTAAAAATGTTCAAAGGGCTTGGGATCATTGCCGCGAGAAAGGCTGCCTCGTCGCGAGACAGATTCGAGGCGGACTTTTTGAAATATGCGCGCGACGCGGCCTCTGCCCCGTAAATTCCGTCGCCCCATTCGATCACGTTCAAATAGATCTCGAGTATCCGCTTTTTCGACAGGTCCCTTTCCAGAAAATACGTGTAAACAGCCTCGCGGCCCTTACGCAGGAAATTCCGGTCTTCGGAAAGGTATAGGTTTTTCGCGAGCTGCTGCGTAACGGTCGATGCTCCTCGTTTGAAGCTCGGCATTGGCGGGATCCAATCGTTCGGGTCATAATCGCCTTCGGCCTTTGCCTCCTTTTCCCCCTCGCGCACGGCTTCGTCCCAAGCCTTCTGGATAGCCTCCCAATCGAATCCGTTATGAACGAAGAATCGCGAATCCTCGCCTGCGAGTACTGCCCGCTGAAGATTTGGAGATATCTGTTCGATCGGCATCCAGATCATGTATTTTCGCGGCTCTCTGCCGTCGGCACGAGCCTCAGACAGCCTGTATTCGATCATTGACGTCGTCACGGGATTTTCGGTCCTCAGATTCCAGATATGCGGGAACGTCACTATTTCATACAACAGCCAAACACTGACCGCGCCGATCAGGATCAGAAATAAAACTTTTGTCCAATACCACATTTCCAATTCGAATTATCAATGACCATTTACGATTTGTAAATTACAAAGTTCGATTACATCTTGAAAACAAAAGCCTATAACGGCTATCCTGTGAATGCAGTACCGACAGTAGATCGTTTCTTCCTTGAACGTATGGCGCAATATGAAAATGTCGTGGCTGTGATCCTCGGCGGCGGAGCGGGCACACGGCTGTTTCCCCTTACAAGAGAGCGTTCGAAACCTGCGGTGCCGCTCGGCGGCAAGTACCGTCTGATCGACGTACCGGTTTCCAACTGCATCAATTCGACGATCACGCAGATCTTTGTCCTGACGCAATACAATTCCGCTTCTTTGAACCGACACGTTTCGCGGACATACCGGTTTTCCAGCTTTTCGACCGGCTTTGTAGAGGTTTTGGCTGCCGAACAGACCCGCGAGAACAAGGACTGGTTCCAGGGTACAGCGGACGCCGTACGGCAGATGCTGCCGCACCTTCGCGATTGGCGCGTCAATACCCTTCTGATCCTCTCTGGCGATCACTTGTATCGAATGGACTATCGACAATTTCTCGCCCGCCATTTCGAAACGAACGCTGACGTCACTATCTCCGTAATTCCCTGCCGTCCGGACGAAGCCTCAGAATTCGGCCTGCTCAAGACCAACGGCAGCGGCGAGATCGTCGAATTCAGCGAGAAGCCGACGGGCAGCGGCCTGGAGGCAATGCGGGTCGATACGACCCAATTCGGCCTCTCGCCCGAAGAAGCTGAAGCCCGGCCCTTTCTTGCGTCGATGGGTATTTACGTTTTCAATTACGACCGCCTTGTCGAGCTTCTGAAAACCGATAACACCTGGGTCGATTTCGGACGTGAGATCATTCCGTGCGCGATCGACAAATATAACGTTCAGGCGTATCTGTATCAGGATTATTGGGAAGATATCGGAACGATCCGCGCCTTCTACGAAGCGAACCTCGACCTGGCTGCGCCGCTGCCAAAATTTAATTTCTTTAACGCCGAAGCTCCGATCTACAGCCGCAGCCGCTACTTGCCGCCGTCAAAATTGAACGGCTGCGATATCGACAGTTCAATGGTCAGCGAAGGCTGCATTCTTAATGGCGTTTATGCACGTAATTCGATCATCGGCCTGCGCAGCCGCATTGATACGGGCACGCGTATCGAATCGTCGATAATTATGGGTTCCGATTTTTTCGAGACGATCGACGAGATAACGGCGAATCTCAATGAACAGAGGCCGCATGTCGGGATCGGGCCGAACTGTGAGATACGCAAGGCTATCATCGACAAGAACGTCCGTATCGGAAAGAACGTTAAGTTGCTGAATATGAATGGGATGGAGAATTATGACTCGCCGGACCGCACATACTTCATCCGCGACGGTATCATCATCGTACCGAAAAACGCTTTGATCTCCGATGGCACCGAGATCTGATCCAAATACTGCGGCTTTATCTCTTGGTCTTTTCTCCGCCGACGACGTAGCTGTTCTTTGACCGAACGGCAACCTCTTTTCTATTGACCTGTACCTTTACCCTAATAGACTGTCCCGGCGTGCCGTCTTCGCGCGGATAATAGCCCAGGCTATAAAATTCCCGCAGCTCGCTGGCGATCTGCGAAAAAGCGATCGTCAGATTATCGACGCTGCTAGCGATGTAGATATCGCCGCCCGTGCGAATGGCGAGCTGTTTCAGGTATTCCTCGGCGCTGGCGTATTCCTCAGCGGAAGTTCCTTTAGAACTAGGCATTCCGATCATTTCGAGGGGAAACGGCAGAGGACTGCCCTTTGTTGACGGCACGATCGGCGGGGTAGTTTTTGTCGGCGAATTCGGATGTTCGATAACGGGTTTGTCCTTCATCGCCTGAACGTCGCGAAACGTGTCGTAACGGATCGGGAACACAAGAGCATCGCTTTCCATTGCGTCTGAGAGGTTTTCGCGGTCGTTTGCGTTCTCGCTGCTTGTATCTACGCCGTCGGTAAATAGAATAACGGCTTTTCGTCCGTCAACCCGGCGCAGACTGGAATTCAGCACAAGATCCACGGCTTCATAGAGGCTTGTGCCGGTGCCGATCTTCGTGCTCATAATGGCCTTATAAATCGTTTTGCGGTCGGAGGTTGGCTCGCAACGAATCGCTACGTCCTTGTCGAAGGAGACGACGAGGACTTTGTCGTTCCGGCGAAGTTTGTCGACAAATGCGATCGCCGCCATCTGGATCTCTTCGAGCTTGAACGTCGTCGAATAACTCATGTCCAAGACGAGCGCGACCGTAAATGGCTCCTGTTCGTTGGAAAAATGGGTGATCTCCTGCGGAATGCCGTTCTCGGAAACCCTGAAATCACCCTTCGTCAAGCCGCTGACGAAGCGATTCTTTCGATCAATAACCTTCACCGGGATCGTCACGAGCCGCGTGTCGACCGTGATCACATCACCCGCGTCGTCGGCCGCTTCCACCTGCGTCGCGGGCGGAGTTTTAGTTGCTTCCGCTGCCGGCCGCCTGTTTGTTTTTTCATTTCCGGGCGAAATTGCGGTTGGCCGCGACTGCCCGGCAGCCGCGACAGCAGCCGTTAGCACAACAAGACCCGCAAATAACGTAAGTTGCTTCATCACAAGAGCACCGGCAGATCGATTATACGATGCCTTGCCCCTGCAGAAAAGATGCAGCACAGGCCAGAGGATCCGGAGCGGAGGCAGAGATGAAGCAACCCGCTTTCCCGGTCAAAGTAACCGACATTTATGTGGAACCCGATCTCGGGCCGAACGGCGCGAGTTGGCGTCGACGAAAATACTGATCGGCCAAAAAATAAGGGCCGCCCGGCTTGGACGGCCCTTATTAAGTATCTGAAACAACACCACTTATCTGCCGGCGAAGTTTCTATTGACATCGCCGACAATATAACTGGTCTTTGCCCGGACGACCACGTCGGGACGCATTACACGGATACGTATCTGCTTGCGTTCACCGCGTGTTCCGACTTTGTCGGGATAATAACCGATCGAATACTGTCTCCGGAGCTCTTCGGCAATGCCCGAGAATGCAGCGTCAAGATTCGATAGCGAATCAGCCTCGAATTTTCTTCCGCCGCTATTTTGTGCAATAGACTCGAGATAGATCCTGCCGGCTTCATACTCTGACCTGCTCGTTCCGCGCTGCCCGCCCCCACCGCCCGTCGGGATAGGCCAGCTTCCGCCGCTTAGGATCGTACCGAGGATACCGCCAATACCCGATTGGCCGCCGCGAGGAGCCGGATAACCGTAGCCGCCGCTCATATCACGCGACGTATCGTACCGGATCGGGTAGAACAACGCGTCGCTTTCCTCAACCTCGCGAACGGTGCTCTGGCTAGTGGCCCTCCGGGATGTAGTATCGACCCCATCGGTAAACAGCACTACCGCCTTACGGCCTTGTACCTGCCGAAGCAGTTGATTAATGACCTGATCGACGGCCTCATAGAGGCTGGTGCCGTCGCCGAAGCGCGCCTGGCGAATAGCGTCGCGAAGTTCGTAACGATTATTCGTCGGCCGGCTCAGGACCTGTACATCATCATCGAATGCTACGACCATCACGCGGTCGCTCGGGCGAAGCTGATCGATAAAGGCGATAGCGGCCTGATGAATGTCCTCGATCTGCCATTGTGTCGAAGGGCTGACATCGATCATCAATACGACCGTGAACGGCTGCTCGACCGATTGGAAATATTCGATGTCCTGCTCAATGCCGTTTTCAAAGATACGGAAATCCTTTTGCTGAAGGCCCGAGATAAACCGTCCGTCACGGTCGAGCACAGATACTGGCATTGTAACCAGGTTAGTTTCGACCTTTATCACATCGCCGTCGCCGATGTCGTCCGGTGTTTCTGTCGGTGCAGGTGTGGTACGCGTCGCGCCGCCAAGAGTTGGCGGACCCGAGCGCGTGTTTGGACTCGTTGTATCGCCTTTGATCACGGGCGGTTCCGGCGTTTTAGCGACACGCGGACGTGATGCCGGGCTGCCGGACTGGGCAAAGCCCGCGGCCACAGATATTCCAATAATAAGAAACGCGATCGCTATGTTTTTCATAATCACTCTCCGGACACAAAGATGCTAGGGGAAAGTGAAGTTATGATTACGTTTAATTTTTATTCGTTGCTAGTTATTTTCGTCCAGGGCCTCGTTCGCCAGGTCGTGAAACCGCCTCCTGACGGAGTTTATGTTTACGAACGGAAGCGGGTGAGCATGAGTTCTATTGGTAAGCAGAATGAATATGCGTTCGTTTTTCGGGTCGATCCATAGGCTGGTGCCGGTAAAACCCAGATGCCCAAAGCTTTGCGGCGACATCCGCGATCCCGCGGTGGATTCAGGCGTCTCCGCAAGCTGAAACGCGATAGAACGTGCTTCGTCCAGCCCCAGTGTGAAATTGGCGCGGAACAGTTCGCAGGTTTGCGGTTTAAGGAGGGTTGTGTAGTTAGGGAGGAATTGAAGCGCGATCTTGTATACCTCTTTGGCCGTTGAAAACAGGCCGGCATGTCCGGCGACACCGCCCATAAACCAGGCGTTGCCATCATGCACCTCGCCCCATATCTGATGATCCCGAAACCGGTCGGAGCGGGCTGCTTGTGCGTAACCAAGTTCGACACACGTGTTCCGTTCGTATTCGTTTCCCTTTTCGCTGGCGGCGATGCGGGGCCGAAGGGCAGCGGGCGGAGAAAATCGCGTTTCCGTTAATTTGAGCGGCCGCAAAATAAGATTATTCGCAGCCTCATCGATTCGAACACCGGTCAAGCGTTCGATCAAAAACATCAACACCGTAAAATTCAGGTCACTGTAAACGACCGAGTCGCCTTCCGGCCGCTCCCGTTTTAATTCGCCAATAAAAGGAAGGATCTCAGCACGGTTGTCGGTATTGAGATAAAACGGCTGCCACGCCGTCAGTCCCGACGTGTGAAGCATCAGGTCGCGGACGGTTATCTCCCTCTTATCAGCGTTGTCAAATTCGATCAAATATTCACCGACGCGCTTTTCGAGGATGACATTTCCCTGTTCGGAAAGCAGCGTGACGATCAGTCCGGTTACCAGCGGTTTCGTCAGGCTGGCAAGGTCGTATATCGTGTCGATCTTCGCCGCGATCCGCTCCGGCTCTACCACCGCATATCCTAATGCATCGCCAAAAACGATTTCGCCCTTTTCCGCAACGATATAAACCGCCGACGGAAAGTCACCGGCATCTATGCGTTCCTGAAGGAATTTCGAGATCTGTTCGTTATTCACCAACCGTTCTGTGCCTTTTTGTCTCTTTCGTGTTCCTCATGTTCTGTGATACGGCAAAGAAACTCTCACACGTTTAACATGCTCCTATGCGCCTCGATCTTTTCCAAAACCCCGACCGCCAGTGCCAACGCCTGCCTGCCGTCTGCACCGGTAACAGGAGGCTGTATATCCTGCTCGATCGCATCCAGGAACGCCGTTATCTCCGCCCGAAGCGGTTCTATGTCGTTGATCTCCAACCGGTTGATCGATATCCCGAGCAGCGGGTGCGCTGCCTCTGGATTCAACGATGTCAATGAAGCGAACTTTGTAGCATAATCCAGCACGACATATGCGTTGCGCTGGTAAAACCGCGTTTTCCGGATCTTTTCCGTGCCGATACGCGACGCCGTAATGTTGGCCACGGCACCGTTCTCGAATTCAATACGCGCATTTGCGGCATCGACCTTGTCCGATATGACCGGAATACCTACAGCATGGATCGCGGAAACCTTTACATCCTCGCCGACCATCCATTGCACGGCATCGAGGTCATGGATCATAACATCGAGCACGACATCGACGTCCAGCGAACGGTTTGGGAACGGCGAAACGCGGTGGATCTCGAAATACAAAGGATTAGTCACATTTGGCCGCAGCGCGACCATCGCGGGATTAAATCGTTCCAATTGCCCAACCATCAGCTTCGCGCCCGAATGCTCGGCAGCCGCGATCATTCGGTCGGCCTCGTCGAGCGACAGTGCGATCGGCTTTTCCACGAGGGCATGGACTCCGCGCTCCAGAAACGCACAGGCAATATCGGCGTGTGTCTCCGTCGGCGTGGCGATGGATACGACGTCCGCTTTGCCGAGTAGATCATTCCAATCGATGAACGCTTCGCAACTGTTGTCGGCCGCGACAGCGGCGGCGGTTTCTGCGTTAGCGTCGCATACGCCGACAAGCTTCACGCGACCCTCGCGTCCCAGCTCCGCATAATTCCGCGCATGATGCCGCCCGAGACTTCCAACGCCTATCGCGGCAGCTCTGAGCAATTTGCCTTCCGTTCGTTCTGTTGCTTCCTGTGCCATTGTTTGAACGTATCTTCTTTTTCAGTAATACTTAATATTCTTATTTAAGATGGCCGAAATTACAAAAACCGATGATGAAAACCGCCTGCGTTCGCCGTGGATCCCGATCCTGATCGCCGCGGCGATTGCGGTATTTTACTTCTTCGGCCTCGGGATCCCGCTGGTCGGGCCGGACGAACCGCGATATACACAGGTCGCCCGCGAGATGTTCGAACGCGGCGATTGGGTCACTCCGACATTGGGCGGATTCAACTGGTTCGAAAAGCCTGCGCTGCTCTATTGGCTTGAGATCGCATCGTTTCACCTGTTTGGTGTCACGGAATTTGCTGCACGGTTCGGATCGGCGCTGTTTGGGCTGGGGACGGTTTTTAGCCTTTGGCTCCTCGGCAGGTTTGGCGACGTCCGGGCACATGCAGCCGGTTCGCGCACAAGCTTTGCCAACTGGCTCGCCCTTATCGCCGCTTCTTCGCTCGGAGTGATCGTATTTTCACGCGGAGCCAGTTTCGATATCGTACTGACCTTTCCGATCACAGCGGCGATGGTGTGTTTTTACATCTTCGACTCTATCGACAGTGATCCGGAAAGCAAAAGTAACGGCGTTCCTTGGCTCGCCGGAGCATATTTTTTCGTTGGCGTCTCCTTGCTCGCAAAGGGTTTGGTAGGCGTTGTTTTCCCTGCCGCGATCGCTGCATTCTATTACATCCTGTCGTGGCGGATGCCGTCGAAACGAGCGATATTCAGCATTTTATGGGGAACGCCGATCACGCTGGCTACAGCGTCACTGTGGTACGTGCCCATGTATATGCAGCATGGATGGTCGTTCATCGACGAATTCTTTGTCCAGCACCATTTTCAGCGGTACACGTCGAATAAATACTTTCATCCGCAGCCCTTCTACTTCTTCTTTTGGGTGCTGCCCTTAATGACAATTCCGTGGATTCCGTTCTTTTTCGCCGCGGCGTGGAAACTGGCAAAACGGACATATTCGGGAATATCGGACGGCGGCAGCAAGGTCTCGCCGCTCCTGCGCTTCGCGGCGGCGTGGATGCTTGTACCGCTCGTTTTCTTCTCGTTCTCGGGCTCGAAGCTGCCGGGCTACATCCTGCCAGCCGTGCCCGCTGCTCTCCTTATCACGTCGGTGTATGTTTGGAAATTGGTCAATAAGAGCGAAACGTGGAAGTTTGCGATGAGTGCTCTTGCGGCCGCAACGTTCATTGTCATCGCCGCGCTGCTTCAGTTCGTCGTGCCGAATTTTGCGTATCAGGATTCTGTGAAAGGATTGATCGCGGCCGCGGATGCGAACGGATACACCGGCGCAAAGATCCTCAATCTTCACACGACATCGCACAACGCAGAGTTCTACGGCGCCGGCCGGCTGATAAGCACGGACGACGGAAAACAGCGAAAATTCCTGGGCGTTTTGGAAATAGTCGACTATTTCAATAAGTCCGGTGACAAAAGCGCGCTCGTTCTCGTGCCTCACGAGTACATACATCAACTGACGGAAAGCAAGCTGTTCGATACCGTAGTGCTCGACGAGAGCGGTGAGATCGCGATCGTTGCCGTGAAACCAACTCCGTCAGCCGCTGACGGCACGCCGCAGCCTGTCCATTAACGCCGCGCCTATGCCGGTTCCCGCCACCGGTTCACAATATATTTTTGCAATGCCCTCGTTATCGCAGCGTCGGAAGAAGGCGAAGAGTTCGTGTGCGTATTCCTCCGGTGACCCGCAGATCAATTTAAGGTCAAAGTACTCCGACGGCGGACTGATCCCGATAAACGCGCTCGCTCCGGCACCAGGGCTTTCTCCGCGCTCGTAGAACCTGACCTCCGCCCGCGGTGAATAATGACGATGTCGCATTCCCGGGCTGCGGGCCGGTTCGTCGGAATCCGGCCGAAAGGCTCGGATGTTCGGCACGACCCCACGAAGTCGCTCGATCGTCACCGCACCTGAACGCAGCACCACCGGAACGTCGCCCGTACAATCGACCACCGTCGATTCCAGCCCGATCTCCGTCGCTTCGCCCTTTAAGATACAGTCGATGCGGCCGTCCAGGTCTTCCAGTACGGCCTGCCACGTGGTCGGGCTCGGCCTGCCGGACAAATTTGCCGAGGGAGCCGCGACCGGCACGCCGCACGCCTGCAGGAAAGCGTTGGCCAGCGGGTGCTTTGGCATTCTGATGCCGATGGTATCGAGCCCCGCGCTGGCCGTATCCGATACTCCCGCACGCTTTTTCAGGACGACCGTCAGCGGCCCGGGAAAGAATTCCTGTATCAAAAGCCGCGCAGTGTCTGAAACCTCGCGGGCAAGCCGCTCTATCTGCTCCGCAGCACCGATGTGCGCGATAAGCGGATTGTCCGCCGGCCTATCCTTCGCCGCGAAGATCTTGCGGATAGCGGCCTCATCGAATACGTTTGCGCCAAGTCCATAAACTGTCTCTGTCGGAAATGCCGTCAGTCCACCGGCTTTGATGAACTCGGCGGCCTCTAACGGCGATTCGGTAACGATCGTTTTCACGCTTTGAGTATCGCTTAAACTGTCGATTTAGCAAAAGTGGGACAAGTCACGGTGACGGCGACGGATACACTCGTCGCTGGCGCTTCCGTCTGCCGATAAATTGCATCGCGGCACATTCCCGCCGCATCCAAACTCTTTATCAAAATACAGCGCTGTGCGTTAAGATTCTTATGATGACGCTGGAGGAAAAACTTAGCTCGCTCCCGACCGCCTCGGGCATTTATGTCCACAAGAACGCGGCGGGAAAGATAATCTATGTCGGCAAGGCAAAGAACCTCCGCAATCGCGTGCGACAGTATTTCCAGTCCAGCAGGAACCAGGACGCGAAGACACGGCGGCTGGTAAAGTTGATCGCGGATTTTGAATTCATTGTCGTGGACAACGAGGTCGAGGCGCTCGTGCTCGAATCGAACCTGATCAAGAAGCACAAACCGAGGTTCAACGTCCTGCTCAAGGACGACAAGCAATACCCGCACCTGAAAATGACCAACGAACCGTTCCCGAAGGTCGTCATCACACGCCGGACGCCTCGTGACGGGTCCAGTTATTACGGGCCGTTTTTGCCGGCCGCGCTTGCCCGAAAAACGCTGAATCTAGTCAATCGTGCATTTCAGCTTCGGACCTGCGACATCGAGATAGACGGCAAATTGACGCGGCCGTGTTTGGAGTACCATCTAAAACGGTGCCTCGGGCCGTGTGTTAAGGGTTTGTGCACACAGGAGGAATATCAGGAAGCGGCTCGTGACGTTAAAACGCTGCTCGAAGGCAAGAATAAGCAGCTCGCGGAAGAGATGAAACAGCGAATGTGGCACTTTTCCGAGATGCAGAATTTCGAGCTTGCTGCAAAATACCGTGACCTGCACAAGACCGTCCTCGCTCTCGGCGAACAGCAGAAGATGGCAACGACCGCCGACCGCGACGTGGATATTTTCGGATACTACCGCAACGGAGCGAAACTTGCCCTCCAGCTCTTCACGATGCGCGAAGGCCGCGTGGTCGGCAGGCGCGAATTCTTCTGGGAAGATCTTCCGGAAGACGGCGAATTCAGCGCATCCGAATTCTTCGGCGATGTGCTCGCACAGTATTACTCAACTGACTACGTACCGCTGGAAATTCACGTACCCGAAGATTTCGAGGACCGCGCAATTCTGGAAAAGGCGCTTACTGAGCGGCGGGGCCGCCGTGTCCGCATAATTGATCCAAAACGTGGAAAGAACCGCCACCTCGTCGAATTGGTCGAAACGAATGCAAAGATCGCCTACGAACAGCGGTTCCGCGTGCTGAAGCCGAACACGGAAAAGGTCCTGGGCGAGTTGCAGGAACTTTTGGAACTTTCGTATTTTCCTGAAAGGATCGAATCCTTCGACATTTCGAACATATCCGGCAGCGAGAACGTCGCAGGGATCGTGGTTTACGACAACGGCAAGCCGTCACGCGCAGAATACCGCCGGTTTATTATCAAGTCCGTCGAAGGCGCGAATGATTTCGCGTCGATGCACGAAGCGGTTTTTCGCCGGTACAAACGCTCGCTCGCGGAGGAAAAACCGCTGCCTCAGATCATCTTCATCGATGGCGGAAAAGGCCAGTTGTCTGCCGCCGCTGCGGCGATGGCGTCGCTCGACCTCGAAGCGATAATGCTTATCGGTCTGGTAAAACCTCCGAAGCGTCACAACGAGATCTCGCATCTGCTCATACACGGACGTGAGGACCGCCCGATACCGTTCGACCGAAACTCGCAGGCATTTCGCCTGATACTGCAGATCCGTGAGGAAACGCACAAGACCGCTGTTCAATATCATCGCAAACGCCGCGAAATGCGCGACTTTTCCTCTGAACTGTCTGAGATACCCGGAGTCGGAGAAAAACGGAAGTTGCGGCTCCTGCGGCAATTTGGCTCGATCGAGCGGATCGCCAAGGCAACGATCGCTGAACTTTCACCATTTGTCGGCGTAAAGACCGCGACCGAGATCCACGGCC
The DNA here is from genome assembly GCA_023436495.1 of Acidobacteriota bacterium. GTDB lineage: Bacteria > Acidobacteriota > Blastocatellia > Pyrinomonadales > Pyrinomonadaceae > OLB17. The sequence continues at coordinate 14,694 of JAEZIT010000055.1, read as the reverse complement.
ATTTTGACCGTCAACGCTCGGTGGCTAGGCATTAAATCCTGCCATTTCCGCGGGCTGAAGAGCATCAATCGCACGCCCGATCTTGTTTGCGGAACAAAGCACGACCACCGAATCGCCTATCTCGAGCCGGTAATTCGCACCCGGATTTATTTTCGTCTTCCCGCCGCGGACCACCGCGATCACGGTCGCACCGCTGGCATTGCGCAGATCGAGTTCACCCAGCGTCTTTCCCACGGCAGGCGATTCGTCCGTTAGTTTTACGGTTTCCGTCACAGCGTCCTGCAGGGCGGCATTCAAGTTTGCGATTTCCACCTGCTTCGGCACCGACGGGGAACGCAGCATCTCATATCCCTGGCTTCTGATCTTTTCGATCTCTTCTTCGATGATCGGACGGGCGATGCCGTAATGCTGAAGCACTCGTGAAAATATCTCGATGCTCGTTTCGAATTCTTCCGGTATGACCTCGTTAGCGCCGAGTTCGAGAAGTTCAGTGATCTCGGACGTATAACGCGTGCGGACGATAATATGTGCACGCTTGTTCATCTGATGCGCCTGCTGGACCGTTCTTCGGGCGGCCCGCGCGTCGGACATCGCGAGAACTAGTGCCGCGGCCTTGCGAATGCCCGCGTGTTTCAGCACTTCGCGTCGCGTCGCGTCGCCGAACATTATTTTCTCGCCCTTTTCGCGTGCCTTACGGATCACTTCGGAATTCAGATCGATTATTACGTGCGCGACGCCGACCGACCGCAGCACGCGCGCAAGGTTCCTGCCATTGAGCCCGTACCCGACGATGATCACATGGTCTTTCATGTCGTCGGCGGTCACCGTCTGATGGATGTCTTGGTCCTCTGCCTCATCCTGCCCCGTGTCGCTGATCAGCGATTGCACGAAATAGCCGATCTTCGGCGCCGCCGCTATCAGGAACGGCGTTGCGATCATCGATATGACCGAAGCCGCGAGGAATATTTGGTAATCGGCGTCCGAAAGCAGCTCCGAACCGCGGCCGATCTTCCCCAGCACGAACGAGAATTCGCCTATCTGAGCCAGCCCGAGTGCGGTCATCACCGCGATGCGGTACGGGAACCCGAGCGCCCGGATAACTGCCAGAACGATCAGTGCTTTCCCGACTATCAGGGCCGTAACGAATATCAGCACCGTCGGCAGATTTTGGATCAGCGACGTCAGCGACAGCAGCAGCCCGATCGAAACGAAAAATATACTGTTGAAAACGTCCCGGAACGGTAGGATCTCGGTCGTCGCCTGGTGGCTGTATTCCGAATCGGCCATTACCATTCCGGCAATAAATGCTCCGAGCGCCAGCGACATTCCGAAATGCTGCGTGATCCAGGACATCCCGAGGCACAGCAGCACGACCGTAAGCAGAAAGACTTCCGGGCTGCGGAGGCGAACCACGAATTTAAGGAATTTCGGGACCAGGAACCACGCCGCAAGAACTATCAGGGCCAGTTCCGTCAGCGAGGTCGAAAGATTCAGGATCAGCGACGGCGCCGAAACAAATCCCGTTCCCGCAAGTATGGGTACGAACAGCATCATCAGGACGACGCTGATGTCCTGAAACAGCAGAATTCCGACACCCGCTCGGCCATGGGGCGAATCGACCTCGCGGCGGTCTACATAGGACTTGAGCACGATCGCCGTGCTCGACAGAGCGACAAGAAAACCGAAAAAGATCGATTGGTTGACAGTACGGCCCAAAAGCGTGAATGCTGCCGCCGTGACCGCCGTGGTCAGGATCACTTGCATTCCGCCGCCGATCAACACCAGCGTTTTCATCTCTTTCAAACGCCTGACGGAAAATTCAAGGCCGATCGTAAAGAGCAGCAGCATTACGCCGATCTCTGCGAGAATCTCAATACTTTTCAAATCGCTGATCAGAGCCAGGCCGTACGGCCCGATCACGATCCCTGTCAGCATTAAACCGACCAGCAGCGGCAGTTTAAGACGTATCGACAGAAACGCCACCGGCACGGACACCAGCAGAATGACAAGCAGATCGTTGAATAGTTGCGGCGTATGCATCGACTTCGATCTATCGGGCAAAACCTAAGGACTAATCGATTTTGTTCATTTTTCAGTAAAATGATAACATTTTCAATAAGGCGAATTGTCTTTATGCATAATCATCGGGTCAAAAACAGATATTATGCAGTCCGCTCGGCCGTGCTCTTTGTTCTTCTATTGGGCCTTTTTATCTCGAGCGGCGAAGGCCTGCGCCTGTTCCCTATCCCAATTGGTGCTGTTGACCGAACGGACGATCAGTACCGGCAATCTGCTTCAAACACAACGCGATACGCGATTGCCGCCCAACATTCCGGTTCACATTTAAGGACCGGCAAATCCAAGGCCTCAAAACGGATCGATCTTGACGCCGGAGCGGCGCTTCTGACCGGCGAGCAATCCGAAACGCATCAATCGGCGTTTGTGCTGCTGGATCTCGGCGTAGACGATACAGCCGTTCTTGATTCGCTGTTCGACATTCCACAATTCCTCGGCCGCGCGCCGCCCATCGCATAACTTCCTGTTATCCAGTGTAACGTTGATCGGCCACTTGCAGGCATTTTTCCGTAAAAACGCCCGCGCTGAGCCGAAAACCATCAGTTTTACCATTGAACGGAGGTTATCAATGAGGTCCGAATTCTCTGCCAGAAGACGTTCCGCAACGACCATTCTAGTGATTTTTGCACTCTTTGCGGGCGCCGCGATTGGCGGTTTGGTGTATTCTGAAAATACTGCTGCGGCCCTGATACTCACCACTGCGGGATTCATCATATTTTTGATCTATATGGCGTTCCCGAGGTTTGACAGGGTACGCAGCCGAGCAAAACGAGAGGCTTACTTCTTTCCGATGAATCGGGAATGAATTGAGAACGAGCTATGAGCCGGTCCGGATCCGCTGGGTCGGCGGCCTCTCGCTTGAGATTAAAATTTATAGGAGAGCTGTAATTAATGGCAACGATTAGTGAGTCGAACCTTCCCGGTGTCGGCCGAAAATTTCAGATCGAAACGACTGGCGGTGACCGGCTGGTGATCGTGATTCACGACGATGGACTACGCGAGATATATCATTTCGACCGCAAGAATTTTGAACGCCCCGATTCCGTCGTGACGCTGACGGACGGCGAAGCACGCCAGTTCGCCGGGATCGTCGGCGGGCTGTCTTACGTTCCGAAGGCCCTGCCGACCTCAGAGGTCGTCCTCGACGATCTTGTCCTCGAATGGTTCACGCTCGAGGAGCGAGCGGCCGCAGTAGGCAAAACGATACGCGATCTTGCGGTCAGGACCGCCGCCGGCGGCTCGATCGTTTCGATCATCGAACCAAACAATACAAAACGCATCAATCCGGAAGCCGATACGGTGCTGAATGCCGGCGCCACGCTCATTTTGGCCGGCGACCGGCGGAGTATTTCCAGGATCAAAGATCTTTTGCAGAACGGAAAATTGTAATCGATGGATAATCTTGTATTGGAGATCGGACTTGCCCTAGGGCTGATCGCGGTTGCCGTGGTCGCCGCGGACAAACTCGGCGTTTCGAATGTGCCGTTCCTGATCATCATTGGGATGATCGTCGGGCCGCACGCACCAAAATTCGCCGTCTTTGATTTTCGTTTTATCGAGACCGAAGCCCTTATTTCGTTCATGGGAAGGATGGGCGTTCTGTTTCTCTTGTTCTATCTTGGCCTGGAATCCAATATTACCAGGCTGCTGAAGGCAGGAAGGTCGATCGTCACCGGCGGCAGTATTTACATTGCCATAAACTTTGCGCTTGGTTTCGCCTATGCCACGTTTGCCGGCTTTCCATTCTTTGAAACGCTCGTAATGGCGGGCGTGACCACGATCTCTTCGAGCGCGATCGTCGCAAAGATACTATTTGACTATAGGCGCACCGCGAACGCCGAAACCGAGCTCATTCTCGGTATAACGATGTTCGAGGACGTCTTCCTCGCCGTTTATCTTTCGCTCGTTTCCGGAATTATCCTTAGCGGTGCCAGCGGTTATGCCGGTGTCGCCGGTTCGGGCGGTATTGCCCTCGGATTTATCATCGGCGTCATCATGCTGGGGCGGTGGGCGCGGCCGGTACTCGACCGTTTGTTCCGTATTCCATCCAGCGAGATCTTCATCGTCGTCGTATTTGCCAGCCTGTTTCTGCTTGCAGGCCTGGGCGAGACGATCCACGTTGCAGAATCCATCGGCGCTCTGCTGCTGGGGCTGGTCCTCGGCGAGACCGAACACAGCCAGCGAATGGAAACCCTGGTCGTGCCGTTTCGCGATTTCTTCGGCGCTGTGTTCTTTTTCAGCTTCGGACTCTCGATCGACCCGTTCACGCTGGGCGGAGCGATATGGCTTGCCCTCGGGGCGGCGCTGCTTTCGCTTGTGGCCGTAACGATCGCGGGGCTGATCGTCGGGCGTCGCGCGGGCCTGTCACCCGTCGGATCGCTGAATATCGGATTTACGCTGCTGGCTCGCGGTGAATTTTCGATCATCATCGCCGGGCTTGCCGTCGCCGGCGGTTTAATGGAGATCGTACAGCCGTTTGCTGCCCTCTACGTGCTTATTCTGGCAAGCGCATCGCCGCTGCTGGCTAAGGAATCCCAGCGAATTTACAACGGAGCCGTGCGGATCTCGGAACAATTCAAAAAGAAGGAAGTTGTCGAAGAGACGGACGAAATGGCCGAAGCGGAAGAACAGGAATCCTGAACGCGAAGTAAGGCGTACCGCGGGTCCGCCAACCCCGTAACCCTTCGGCCGGCAAAATGTCTCAAAACACGAACGAAGACCGCATGCCGGCGATCCGCGTTACTTCCTCTAAGCCGTGGCCGCCTTCTGAAACGCGCGGGTGGCCGCGGCATTGTCGAAGAACTCTTCAAATTCCGCTACCTTTCCGTCTTTCAGATGGAAGATATGCACCCACGCGGTCTCGTAATCATTTCCGGTCGAACGCACCGTCGCTTTCGATTCGCCGCGGACGACCACTTTGTCGCCCTGAGCTATAAATTCCAGCGGTTCGAAACGCGTTATGTCTTCGGCCTCGGCCAACTCACCGAAAAACTCCATGACGGCGTCTTTCCCCGACCGCGAACCCGCGAACGGGGCATTTTCGATCATCGGGACCGTCCATTTTATGTCGTCGGTAAAAATACCCAGTAGGCCTTTCAGCTTTCCTTCTTTGAAAAAGTGGTATCCATCCTCGACTATTCGGGTGTTCTCAGTTTCATTCATGTCTGCCTCTTTGCCGGATTCGAATAGAACCCGGAAGACTATCAAGAAGGAGGGACAATATGGGATCGGAACCCTGATTATAATCCCGATCCCTGAACCTGAAAAGCGAAATTTTTACGCTTGGAATTAATTTACTGTCGGCGAATCGGAATGAGGGATAAAACACTTTCGGCAGCGTGCTTCATACTTGTCGCTCGCACCGACCTCGACCCGCGCTTCCGATTCTACGGTCCGCTGCGAATAGTTCGCGGTGTTGCCGCATTTGACACAGATCGCGTGTGTTTTGGTAATGAATTCCGCGACGGACAGTAATTGCGGCATCGGCTCGAACGGCTTTCCTGTATAATCCTGATCGAGCCCCGCGACTATAACGCGCTTGCCCGAATCCGCGAGCTTGTTTGCCGCATCGATCAGCCCCATGTCGAAGAATTGACCTTCGTCGATGCCGACGACCTGCGTGTCCGGCTCTATTTGCTCGAGCAGTTCCGTGGCCGTCATTACGGGCTTTGACAGGTGCGTCATGCCCGAATGCGATGCGATCTCTTCCTTCGAATACCGGTCGTCGATACGGGGTTTGAATACCTGGACCTTCTGACGCGCTATCTGAGCGCGGCGCACCCTTCGTATCAATTCTTCGGATTTGCCCGAAAACATCGAACCTACTATTACTTCGATCCAGCCTGTCCCGTTCTGCCTATTTTTACGGCGTTCTTCCGTATTGTCGAACGCAAACTCTTCAACCATAATTGATGTCTGTTTTTATAAAGTGACAGTCAATTATATGTAAAAACGGCCGAACTGAAAAAGGCGGGATCGATATTACATTCCGGTTCGAGAACACGCCGGAAATCTTTATTTTCGGACCGCGCAGCCGTATTCTATAGGTGTGGAGTTAAAGCTCTGTCCCAAATGCAAGAAACCGTATTTGGCGGACAAGGAGTTTTGTCCCGACTGTCCGCCGCCCTATACGTGGGACCAGGAGAGCTATGCAAACCTTGGGTGCCTGCTGCTGATGATCCTGCCGCTCGTCCTTATGGTCCTGTTCTGGTTATTTTTCTTTATGGGCTTCTTGTTTCGCTGACGCACGCTATTTCGCTATTCGAAGGTCGCTGCCGGTCATCTCGGCAGGTTTCTCGATCCCGAGAATACCGAGGATCGTCGGTGCGACATCTTCCAGCGCTCCGCCTTCCCTCAATGCCTTTGTATAAGCGGCGTCGTCCACAATGTGAAACGGCACATCGTTGGCGGTGGAATAAGAATTCGGCTCAGGCGAGCGTCCGTCATGAATCTCTTCGCAATTGCCGTGTGACGACGTGATCACCGCGATGCCGTTCGCCTCGCGGATCTTTTCTACGATCCCGCCGAGGCACGTATCGACAAACTGCACAGCTTCGATCGTTTTTTCCAGGTTCCCCGATTCGGCAATGATCCCCGCACCCGGAATGTTCACAACAAAAAAGCGGCCGCTATTTTCGCGCAGCCCGCGGATCACGCTGTCCGCGATCTTAAAGCTGCTCATCTCCGGATGTGTTTCATGGCTCGCGGAGCTTCCGGAATCGAGCACCTGAAGATCTTCGTTCCCCAGGTCCAGGTCCGAACCGCCGTTCAGAAAATAATTGATATGCGGCACTCGGCCGGTCTCGGTCACGCGCAAGCCGCGCCGGCCGTGATCGGCAAATACCTGTGCCAGTACGTTCGCTTCCGCCGAACGTTCGAACGCAACCGGCAATCCAAAACTATGGTCATATTCGGTCAGACAAACCACATCGATGTTCGGACGGCCGGCCATCATTATACTGTCGCCGCCGGAAACCGCGAGTGACCGCACGAGCTGCCGCATCGTGTCCGGCCGGTGATTAAAGAAGACGACCAGGTCGCCGTCCTTCACTCTCGCCACCGGAACTCCCGGCTCCCGTTCCAGGACGATCGGTGCGATAAATTCATCGGAGATGCCGCGCAGGAATGAATTTCTGATAGTCGTCCGCGGGTCCGAGGCACGTTCGCCTTCCGAATGAACAAGCATCGTGTACGCCCGCGCCGTCCTCTCCCAATTGTGGTTGCCGTCCATCGCGAAAAATCGGCCGCAAAGCGTAGCGATCCGCCCGATGCCTATGTCGGCCATCTTTATTTCCAGCGCCTCGACGTAAATATCGGCCGTCCGCGGCTGAACGTCGCGGCCGTCGAGAAATCCGTGAATGAAAACGTCCGACAGGCCTTCCTTCTTCGCCATCCTGAGAAGCGCGAACAGGCAATCCTGCGACGAATGAACACCGCCGTCGCTTAGCAAACCCACAAAATGCACTGCCGCCGACCGCGATCGGGCTTTTCCGAATGCGGCACGCAGCGTCTCATTCTCCGAAAACGTCCCGCTTCGGATCGCGTCGCTAATGCGCGCAATATCGGTCTGGACGACCCGCCCGGCGCCGATGTTCAGGTGGCCGACCTCCGCATTTCCCACGGCACCGGCCGGCAGACCGACCCGTGCACCGGCCGCTGCGAGCGTAGTATTTGGATACTGCCTGCAGATCTCGTCGTAATAAGGCGTATGCGCCTGCGCGATCGCATTCCCTGATGTGTTCGAAGAAAATCCCCAGCCGTCAAGGATTATAAGTGCAAGTGGACGTTTGTCGTGTGGAATCATATGAATACTTCGGAATTAACTTGGTCTCGGATCGTCGGTGTCTCGCGGGGTAGGAAGAGAACCGGTTGGCAGGTATATTATAACCGAATTATCGCGGTTTTTGGCAAGTTTTATATCATGGCGGAACTGGAGCGCCGGAACGGTCGGAAGTTATCGAAAATCGTCATTTCCGCACGAGACCCGCTCACAGCAAAGCCCGGGCTAAGTGTGACCGCCCGGGCCGTATTTCACTTGGATCTTGACCAAGGTTTATCTGATCTGATAGAACGCCTTACGGCCCGGATATCGAGCCGAATCCCCGAGGTCTTCCTCGATCCTGAGCAGTTGGTTATACTTGGCGATCCTATCGGACCGGCAAAGACTACCCGTCTTGATCTGCCCGGCATTCGTGGCTACCGCCAGATCGGCGATGAACGAATCTTCCGTCTCGCCCGACCGGTGCGAGATCACAGCCGTCATATTATTCGTCCGTGCAAGTTCGATCGCGTCGAGCGTCTCCGAAAGCGTTCCGATCTGGTTCACCTTTATCAGGATAGAATTCGCCGCACCTTCGTTGATTCCCTTCTGCAGAAATTTAACGTTCGTCACAAAAAGGTCGTCTCCGACAAGCTGTACCCGGTCGCCGACCGATCGGGTCAGGCTCTTCCATCCTTCCCAATCGTTTTCGGCCATGCCGTCCTCGATCGAGATTATCGGATATTTATCGCACCAATCGGTCCAGAATGCCGCCATTTCCTCCGACGCGAGCTTTCGGCCGTCCGATTTCTTAAATACATAGCTGCCGTCCTGATAAAACTCGCTCGCCGCCGGATCCAGCGCCAGCATCACATTTTCGCCCGCCGTATAACCCGCTTTTTCGATCGCTTCGAGGATCGTCTCGACCGCTTCTTCATTCGACTTCAGGTTGGGTGCAAATCCGCCTTCATCGCCGACACCGGTCGAATAACCGCGTGATTTCAGGACGTTCTTCAGATTATGAAAGATCTCCGCTCCCGTCCGCAGGGCTTCGGAAAAGCTCTCCGCGCCGACGGGCATTACCATAAATTCCTGAAAATCGACGTTGTTGTCTGCGTGGGCACCGCCGTTCAGGATATTCATCATCGGAACCGGAAGCGTCTTTGCGTTCGAACCGCCGATGTAGCGGTAAAGCGGGATCTCCAAAAACGCCGCCGCCGCACGTGCCGCTGCCATCGAAACCGCTAATATCGCGTTTGCCCCGAGGTTCGATTTGTTTTCCGTACCGTCGAGGTCGATCATCGTCTCATCGATCAGCGTTTGATCGATCACGTCCAGGCCCTCGATCTCCGGGCTGATCTTGTCGTTGACGTTATCCACGGCCTTCAGGACGCCTTTCCCCAAATAACGAAGTTTATCGCCGTCACGAAATTCGACGGCTTCGTTCTCGCCGGTCGATGCTCCGCTCGGAACGGCCGCACGTCCGAGCGTTCCGTCCTCAAGGACGACCTCGGCTTCGATCGTAGGATTTCCGCGTGAATCCAGAATTTCCCGTGCCCAAACAGTTTCGATTAAGCTCATTTAATATAATTTCTCCGGTATGAATGATTAAAAACCTTTGTATTCCTTAATTTAGCTTGGATACGCCGCAAAAACAACGACGGCTATTGAACACTCTCGGCCGCGGGCGGAGCGACCTCCATCCTGACCCGCGTTATCCGGCGTTTATGCACCTTTTCGACGCGGAACGAATGTCCGTTGAACGGCACCGTGTCGCCTTCCGAAAGAATCTCGCCCGCTTCCGACAACAGAAAGCCTGCGATCGTCGTATATCCTTCGGAAACCGGCAGATGCAGGTCAAGCCTGCGGTTCAAATCGCGTACGGCAAGCCCGCCGTCCAGAACGAAGCTCCCGTCCGGCTGTTCGCGGATCTGTTCGTTGACCTCTTCGTCGTGCTCATCCGATATGTCCCCGACGATCTCTTCCAGCAGGTCTTCCAGCGTTATTATTCCTTCGATCCCGCCGTGTTCATCGACGACAAATCCGAAATGGAACTTCTCCTTCTGCATTTGCTTCAGGACGTCCTCAAGCCGCGCCGTGTCCACAACGTACATCGGCTTTTGCAGCACGCGTTCCAGCTTGTACGATTTCGGATTGATCAGGTAGCTAAGCAGGTCCTTGCTGTGTATCACGCCGGCCATGTCGTCCAGCGAATTGCGGTAAACCGGCAGCCGCGAATAGCCATGCTGGCGAAACGACCGCGCGATCTCTTCGAGCGACGACGTCACCGGGATCGCGACTATTTCGGTCCGCGGGATCATTGCTTCTTTGACCGTCGTGTCGGAAAACTCGAATACCTGGTTGATCAGCCGCTGTTCGGATTCGTTCAGATGCCCGCTCTCCTGCGACACCTTGATCAACTGGCGTATCTCGTCTTCCGTATAGCTCGAACCGTGCTCGCCCGACGGATGCAGGCCGAATAGGCGTACCGTCTTCGTTCCCGCCCAATCCAGCATTCTGATCGGATAATAGAATGCCTTATAGAATAGCTGGAGCGGCACCGCGACGAAGTACGATACCTTCTCCGCCATCTCCAGCGCCATCGTCTTCGGCGCAAGTTCACCGAAAACGATATGAAGAAACGTGATGAACGAGAACGCGATCGCGAACGAGATTGTATGAAGCACCGCGCCCGACGCCAAAAATGACGCCCCGGTCTCGTTGGCCACCCATAATAGTACCGGGTCCAAAAGCTTCGCGACCGCGGGCTCTCCGACCCATCCTAATCCAAGCGAAGCCAGCGTGATCCCGAGCTGCGTCGCGGAAATGTACGCGTTCAGGTGGTTAAGCATATCCAAAAGCCGGACCGAGGCCTTTTCGCCCTCGGCGGCTTTCATCTCGATACGCGATTTGCGCACGCCGACCAACGCAAATTCCGCCGCGACGAAAAATCCGTTCGCGAGAACAAGGAAGATCACGAGTAAAATATTTAGGAAACTCCAGAGCGGATCGGGCGTTTCGATCGCCGCCGTCGAAGCCTCAGCGAAGAAAAACAGTAACGGAAAACTGGCAGGGTCGTCCATCGCAAAAGTGGGAAGCTCTACTTTCGGCCATTCAAACGGGCCGCAATTCATCTCCTGAATTAAAATTTGCCGCGGTCTCTCGCGGTTAATTCGAAAATTATAGCACAACAGACGCTTCTGTTTACGAGGCAGATCGCCTATTCCACGTGCTGGTCCAGCATTTCCTGGATCAGCATCCGGCACGATCCGCAGCCGCCGCCCGCACGGCACAGACGCGTAACGTCCTCGACCGAATGCGCCCGCCCGCCGGCGATTACCGCCTCGATCGTGTCCTCGGAAACCCCGAAACACGTGCAGATCAGGGCGCGTTCGCCGCGAAATTCCTCGATCATCAAGGCGCGGTGATCGGCCAATGCCGCATGGAAAGCCGCGATCGGGACCTCCAGGCAATGTCCTCTGCCATCGGGAAATTCGCCAAGCTCAGCCTCCACGTTCTCACGTACTTCCGCACTGTCCGAGCCATGCAGGTCCGCCAGGTTCCTGCCGGCCGCATCCGCCGCGATCACGTCCGCCGCCGCCGCCATGAACCCGCAGCCGTTCGTCCGAAAGCCCGCCGCCTCGATCTTCTTTGATTCCGGGTCTATCCGCAAATATGACCGGACGTAGCACCCGCACACAAAACTCGCATCCGTACCGACGCCGTTCGCGCCGTCGATGCTTCCTCGGCATTTCGGCTTCCGAAGCCGCTCTGTGATCTTTTGCGGATAGAACTCGCTCACGGCTTACACGAATAGCACGAATGTCATAAAAATCAAATTCGTGTAAAATAATGATTCAGACCTTTATGCGCGTTCCCAATCTTTTAATTGTGACCCTGGCCGTATTTGCCGTAGCGGGCTGCCGCCCGGCGGCCGCGCCCGTATCTATCGGAAATCAGGCGATTTCCATCAACGACGTCCCGCAGCCCGGCGTGCCGCTCAAGCCTGTCGAAAAAATGAGCTGGACCGGCTTCGACGGCGCCGACCAGAAGCTCGCCGACCTCCAGGGAAAGGTCGTCGTACTCGATTTTTGGGCGACATACTGTAAACCGTGCCTCGAAGAAATTCCCCATTTGAACGAGCTGCAGGCCAAATACGGGCCGGAAAATCTGCAGATAATCGGGATGCACGTCGGCGGCGAAGAAGACCAGCCCAAAGTGCCGGAATTCAAGGAACGCCTGAAGATCTCCTATCCGCTCGCGTATCCCGAAGATGCGCTCGTTCGCTACATATTCGGCAATGAATCCGCGATCCCGCAGACGGCGATCTTCGACCGAAACGGACAGCTTGTCCGCAAAATAGTCGGTTTTGACGACCGTATTAAAGTACAGCTCGACGCCGCGGTCGAACGCGCCGTTTCTGGTAAATAACAAAGGCATGACGAGAGCGGTCCTGAATTTCTATGCGTGATATCCCGGTCGGGAACGGCCGATTGCTCGTCACATTCGACGAATACTACCAGATCCGCGATATCTATTTTCCGCACGTCGGCCAGGAAAACCACACCGAAGGATTTCCGTTTCGATTTGGGATCTGGATCGACGGCCGGTTCTCATGGGTCTTTTCCGACGGCTGGTCCCGCGAACTCCGCTATTTGCCGGAAACGCTTGTGACCGACGTCGTGCTCACCAACGGCGAATTGGCGGTCGAGATCCGCTGCAGCGACACCGTCGCCAGCCACGAAAATATTTTCCTGAGAAAGATAAGCGTCCGCGACCTCTCGAACACGCGCCGCGATGTGCGGGTCTTTCTCCATCACGACTTCAGGATCTACGAGAACAAGGTCGGCGACACGGCGTTTTACGACCCCAACACCTTTTCGCTCATCCATTACAAAAAGCATCGCTATTTCCTCATAAATACCGAACCGCATTTCGATTCTTTCGCGACGGGCCGCAAGGCGTTCCGCGACCAGGAAGGCACGTGGCGCGATGCCGAGGACGGCGAACTCGTCCCCGGCGCGATCACTGAAGGCTCCGTCGATTCTACGATCGGCGTCCATTTTACGCTTAACGCGGATAGCGTCCACGAATTCTTCTACTGGATCGCCGCCGGCACCTCGCACGCCGACGTCGCTGCCCTTAATCGCCAGGTCCTCGACCGCCGGCCCGAAAAATACCTGGAATACACCGAAAATTACTGGCGCGTCTGGGTGAACAAGAACGATACGGACTTCACGGGCCTGTCCGACAAAGCCGTAGATTTCTATAAACGCTCCCTGCTCATCGTAAATACCCAGACCGATGACGACGGCGCGATCCTCGCGGCGAACGATTCCGACGTGACCCACCGCGCGACCGATCATTACAGCTATCTATGGACCCGCGACGGCGCCCTCGTCGCCAATGCTCTCGACCTCGCGGGCTATCCGGACATAACCCGCGCGTTCTTCGATTTTTGCCGCAAGATAGCGCACCCGGACGGCTACTTTCTTCAGAAATACAACCCCGACGGCACGGTCGCTTCCGGCTGGCACGCGGCTTGGGACGTTTACGGCAAACGGCAGCTCGTCCCGATCCAGGAAGACGAGACCGGCCTCGTCCTATGGGCATTGTGGCAGCATTACGAGATAAATCGTGATATCGATTTCGCGCACCGGGTCTATCGCGGCCTGATCGTAAAATGTGCCGATTTTATGGCGGAGTTCATTCATCCCGGCCTCGGCCTGCCCAAACCCAGCTGGAACCTTTGGGAAGACCGCCGCGGCATCCACACGTTCACCTGTTCGACCGTGATCGCGGGGCTTCGTGCGGCAGCGCGTTTTGCGCGTCTGTTCGCCGAAAAAGAGCTGGCGGAAAAATACGACGGCGTGGCGGACGGCATAACCGAAGCGATGCGTGCGCACCTGTACAGCACAAAACACGGGCGTTTTTTGCGTTCGCTGCAATTCCACGGCGACGACCATTACGAGCCCGACCCGACCGTGGACGCCTCGATCTTCGGGACCTTTTACTTCGGCTGCTTCGCTCCGGACGATGAAATGGTCGTCAATTCGATGCGCGCCATCGAAACGAAACTCGCGGCCGGCGGCGGCATCGCCCGTTACGAAAACGACGGCTATATGCGTGTTTCGCAGGAGGTTACGGGTAATCCCTGGATCATTTGCTCGCTTTGGCTTGCCGAATATTACATCGCCGCCGCGAAGGACCGTGCCGGCCTCGAACCGGCGGCAAAGATTATGGAATGGGTCATGGACAACGCTCTTCCGTCCGGCGTCCTCGCCGAACAGATCGACCCGACGAACGGTGCTCCCGTATCGGTGTCGCCGCTGACATGGTCGCATTCGACGTTCGTCGCGGCGGCCGCAAATTACATTCGAAAATACCGGGAGCTATCCTGAACAATGCAGTCTGACCCCAAATTTCAAACATTCGCGCCGCGGCTCTTCGCACTCGTCCTGGACACTGTCCTTCTGCTGCCGCTTGCGATCGTCGGCGAACTCATCACCGACGGCATCACGGACGAAGGTTATATTCGCAACGTGGCGTTCGGCCTGAACATCGCCAGCATCCTTTATTTCGTCCTGATGAACGCGCGTTTCGGGCAGACCGTCGGCAAGATGCTGATGAATGTCAAGATACTTCAGCCCGACGAAACCCCTATAAAATTACGTCACGCGGTTTTGCGCGACCTGCCGCAAATAGTTTTCGCCTTTGCCGCTCTGGTGCCTGCGCTGATGGCACCGGTCTCGACGGCAAGCGATCCGCCGCTTACCGGCGTGATGGTTCTGATGACGATCTGGGGTTTGGCCGATATTGCCGTGTTTTTTTCCAACAGCAAGCGCCGCGCGCTTCACGAC
>JAEZIT010000042.1 GCA_023436495.1 Acidobacteriota bacterium | reverse complement strand
GAGGTCGCGGGTTCGAGTCCCGTCGGCTCCGCCATTTTTTCTAATAAAAAGCCGCTCGGTAATCCGAGCGGCTTTTTTGCGTTTCGACGGCAGTTGATCGATCCGTACAGGCGACAGGCCATACAACGAGCGGGCAGACCAGTCATCAGTTAGGAACGACGGCATCATTTTTTTGATACGGACAGCTCTGCAATATCGCGTAATTTATCGGAGGGCACGATAAATATGGCGACGATCGAACACATTATCTCCCGCCCCGCAGTCATTCAAGAAAACGCACAGAATCGTTTGCGAGAACATCGGTTTTATTTGGCAAGCGGCATTGCCTTTGCCGTCCTGGTGTTTGTTGGTTTCTCGAAGGCGTATTATCTAAAGCCATTCTTTGACTCTAAGCCGTTCTATTCTACGCTCGTCTATTTTCACGCGGGTGTGATGACGGCGTGGGTGCTGCTGTTCGCAACCCAAACGTGGCTTGTATCGGCAAAGAAGGTGCGAGTCCACATGAAGCTCGGTTGGATAGGAGTCGGCTTAGCGCTGCTGGTTCTGGTAACCGGATATTACGTGTCGATCGGAGCCGAAGCACACCAAACAGCCGCTGACCGCGGTGGAATCCCGCCGCTGGCATTCATGATCATTCCGATAACGGACCTTGTGATGTTCGTTATTCTTTTCGGGGCAGCGATCGCATGGCGAAAACGTCCTGCCGATCATAAGCGGCTGATGCTGCTGACGGCCGCGAATTTTCTTCCGCCGGCAGCCGCCAGATTTCCGGTCGAATCCATGCAGGCACTGGGGCCGATATTCTTCTTCGGCGTACCGACGGTGTTGGTGATCGCGGCGCTTACTTATGACGTTTGGCGATCTCGGAGATTGAACACAGCATTTCTCGTGGGATCAATTTTACTAATTGCTTCGTTCCCGCTCAGGCTGCTGATAGCGGGAACAGATGGCTGGATGAGACTCGCCGAATGGCTCACTGCTTAGTTGTCAGGACGACGAAAATGCAACAAAGAGAGGACTTACGCGTGTAAAGAATTGTAAAGCCTATTGCGGAAAGGCTTTACAAGAGAGTAAAATCTCTTTGTTTCAATGAGTCTTCCATGAGAATCAATGAAACATAGCGGGGCCGGCTGTTCTTCGGAGCAGCCGGTCATTTCTTTTGTATCGCTTAGGAAATCAGCGGAAATTAATCCGCCCTTGGCCGGGGCCAAGGGCGGCAAAGGTTTGAAGAAACTATTCGTTCACGCATTGGGACCTGCGTGTGCCCAAGCTTCAGTCTTTTTACGGAGTTAGCTTTTGCGGAGTTCGGTAAGTACTTGCTTGGCGACGGCTTTGAGGGTGTCGAAGACGCCGGTGCCGTCCATGGCGACCGCTTCAAAGACGGGTTCGCCTTTTCGCTGAAGCTCGCCGACGAGGTCCTCGGCCGGGACGACGTTGGGCAGGTCGCGCTTGTTCAATTGAAGAACGTACGGGATCTGGTTCAGGTCGTAACCTTGGGTCTGAAGATTCTCTTCTAGGTTATAGAGCGATTCGATGTTTGCGTCCATGCGCTCTTCCTGACTGTCAGCCACGAATACTACGCCATCAACTCCTTTGAGAATAAGCTTTCGTGAGGCATCATAATACACCTGGCCGGGGACCGTATAGAGGTGGAAACGGGTTTTGAACCCGCGAACGGTACCCAGTTCGAGCGGCATAAAATCGAAGAAGAGCGTGCGGTCGGTTTCGGTTGCGAGGCTGATCAATTTCCCCTTAGCCTGAGGTGCGGTCGAATCGTAAATATACTGCAGATTCGTGGTCTTTCCGCATAAACCCGGGCCGTAATAGACAATCTTGCAATTGATCTCGCGGGATGCGTAGTTAATGAAAGTCATAGCGTCTGTAAGTCAGGAGTGTGGATTATTTAGGTGAACAAGCTGTCAATATCTTCGTCCGTTATCTCGCCAAAGAAGGAATTTCCGTTCATTTTATAGTTCGCAGTTTCGGTCGCGACCTCTTCGAGGATGGCTGCAACTTCGTGGCTGGCACGTTTTGTACGGATCTTCACAAGGCCGAGCGTGGAACGCTCGTCAAATACTACCACTAAAAGGCTTCTGCCGATAACGCTGATATAGATACTTTCACGTTCACCTTCGTGGACGACTGCGGGAAAAACGTCTTCGCCGATGAGTTTCGCCATGCTGGAGGTGGCGGCGACGTTGCCGGCGGCGAGCGATGAAAAACTTGTGGTGTCCATTTCGCCGATCTCGCCATGAAAGGCGATAGGCTGGCCATCACGGTCAACGAGGAAAACAACGCGGGCAGCGCATTCGACACAGAGCCGTGCGATTACGCTTTTTATCCTCTGAAACTGACGTTCTTGTATAATAAAGGGCGATTCTGCCATCTTGTTTCTCGTTTGATCAGGGTTGAGCGGAATGTGAAATTACAGCGAAAACTGTAATCAAAATGCGGGACGGGCGGGATTCGTCAGCGAACCGCATTTAGAATTTAACATATTGCCGCAAAAGCATACAAGTGTTTTTTCATGTTTAATTACGTAAAACGTTTTAGCCGTGATCCGAAGCGGGAAATAACTTGCGCCCGGCGTGGATTTTCGATAAATTCGCACTGTTAAACATCAGATGACTCACCGGGATACTTCACCAGCGACCGACGGACTGCGATTTGTTGCGATCGGCGGCGGCAATGGCCTATCCACATTACTATCAGGGCTGAAGAAATTTGTCGGAACGGAGGTCACGGACCTTTCGGCGATAGTTGCCGTTTCGGACGACGGCGGAAGTTCGGGCAGGCTTCGTGACGAACTGCGGATGCCGCCGCCCGGCGACGTGCGCAACTGCATGGTCGCGCTATCTGAAGATTCGCTATTACTTTCCCGGTTGTTCCAGCACCGGTTCCGCGGCGCCGGAGAACTCGGCGGTCACAGTTTCGGAAATCTGTTTCTGGCGGCGATGTCCGAGGTCACCGGCGATTTTGCCGAGGCGGTCAGGCTGTCGTCGGAAATTCTTGCAAGCAAGGGGCGCATCTATCCGGCGACGGACGCGGACGTGCGGCTCGCGGCGGAGCTGGACGACGGTTCGATCGTTCGCGGAGAGACGAACATTTCGAAGGTCGGGCGAAGGGTGAAACGGCTGTATCTGGAACCGGAGCTCTGTTCACCGCTGCCGGACGCTATAAACGCGATTAAGAAGGCGGATGCGATCACGATCGGGCCGGGATCGCTTTTGACGAGTCTCCTGCCGCCGCTGCTTGTTGCGGGAGTCGAGAACGCTATCGCGGAGTCCTCCGCGGTGAAGATGATCGTCGGCAACCTGATGACGCAGCCAGGCGAAACTGAAGGCCTAACGGGACGAAAGCATCTGGAAATAATCCGCGAATACGCGCCGGAGATCCGATTCGACTATGTGGTCCTGAATTCGCAGCCGATCACGGAAAAACAGAGCCGAAAATATGGTTCGGAAGGGTCGGAGCAGATAGGTGTACAC
>JAEZIT010000100.1 GCA_023436495.1 Acidobacteriota bacterium | reverse complement strand
TCGTGGGGCTGTCGGTGGTAAAGGCGACGTTTGCTACGCAATCGCGTTCGCCGACGAAGATACCGGAATACCTGGCGTGCGGGCTGCCGATCATCAGCAACCGCGGCGTCGGGGACGTGGACGAGCTGATCGAAACGAACAAGGTCGGCGTGATGCTGGACGGATTGGACGGCGAGAGTTATCGAAAGGCGCTGCGGGCGGCGGAAGCGCTCGGGGACGCGGACGGGATATGCCGCGAGACGGCGCGGCGGGAATTCGACCTCGGACGCGTCGGCGGCGAGCGGTACAGAAGACTGTATAGAAGGTTATTGGGGAACGGTTGATGCGCGTGCTCGGGTTATGTTCATATCCGGTCGAGGCGGCGGCGACGCGGTTCAGGATGGCGCAGTTCGTCGGGCCGCTGCGGGCGCGGGGGATCGAATTGGAGATCCGGCCGTTTTTGAGCAGCGAACAGTTCAAAGAGCTGTACAGCGGCGGCGGGATCGCCGGAAAGGCATTGGGGATGATGGGGCCGCTGCTTGGGCGAATGGGCGAGACGATCCGGCTGGGCGGCTATGACGCGATATTCGTGCAGCGCGAGGCGATGATATTCGGGCCGGGATTTTTCGAATGGCTGTACCGAGCGGTGTCTGGGATGCCGATGGTGCTCGATCTGGATGACGCGACGTATGTGCGGTACGTAAGCCCGAGTTACGGGCGGTTGGGAAGCTTTTTTAAGTTTTTCGGAAAGACCGATAATCTGATACGGCGTGCGTCGGCGGTGACCTGCGGCAACAGGTTCATCGCCGAATATGTCGAATCGAAGGGTTCGCGTGCCGAGGTTATCCCGACGGTCGTCGATACGGACGTGTTTCGGCCGGCCGAGAAGAACAATCTCGTACCGGCGCTCGGGTGGATCGGGACGCATTCGACGTATCCGTTCCTGGAATCGCTGTTTCCCGTGCTTGAACGGTTGGCGGACAAGCACGAGTTTGTCCTGCGGATAGTAGGTGCGGGCCGAGACGATATCAGGCTGAAAGGCGTCGAGGTCGAGAATCTGCCGTGGGAAATGGGCCGCGAGGTGGAGGATTTTCGAGATCTGGACATCGGGCTGTATCCGATGACGCTGAGCGATTCGGCGAATCGTGAATGGCTGCTCGGGAAATCGGGGTTTAAGGCGATCCAATATTTGGCGGTCGGAGTACCTTTTGTGATGACGCCGATCGGGGTAGCGGCGGAGATCGGCGAGAACGGGCGAACACATTTCAATGCGGAAACGCCGGATGATTGGTACAATTCATTGGACAAGCTGCTGTCGGACGGGAGTTTGCGCTTAGAGATGGGACGGGCGGGACGCGAGGAATCGCTTGCGAATTATACGGTAGAGGCGCAGGTGGAGAAGCTGGCGGATGTGTTTGGGAGTGTGGGCCGAGGCGGGCAGAAATTGCCTGAGCGGGTTTGACCACGGAGGCAGAAAGCCGGAACACGGATGGCACGGAACGAAGACGCTGAATAAGGCGAGATAAGAAAAGAAGAAAACCGGAACACAAAAAGCACGGAAGGAAGACATTGAAAAGATCCGCGAAAAGGGAAAAGTAGAAGAAGGGACGGTTAGGAAAGGTTTGGATGTATATATTGGGACTCACCACATTGGGGGATTCGGCGGCGACGCTGATCAGGGACGGGGAGCTGGTCGCGGCTGCCGAAGAGGAGCGTTTTTCGCGCAAGAAGCATCATTTGGGGTTTCCGTACAAGGCGATCCAGTTTTGCCTTGATCAGGCGGGGATCGAGCTTAAGGACGTCAAGCATGTCGGGCACTATTGGAAGCCGTGGATCCTGCGGCACAAGTTCATGCAGGCGGTGAAGGCGGGATTTATCTCGCCGGCGATGTTCAAGGCGCGGGCCGACCGGGGCGTCGCGCAGGTAAGCGACAGCTATTTGGGGATGTTCAAGCACCCGCAGCGGCTTCGCGAACATTTCGGGCCGTCGAATTTCAAATTTCATTTCATCGAACATCATCAATCGCACGCTGCCAGCGCGTTCTTCGTGTCGCCGTTCGATTCGGCGGCGGTGCTGACCTGGGACGGGACGGGCGAAGACACGACGACGCTGTTCTGCAAGGGCAAGGGCAACAGGATCGAGGTGCTGAAGCGGATAAAGCTGCCGCACAGCCTGGGGCAGTTCTATTCGGCGGTGACGAACTATATCGGGTTCGATATGTTCGCGGGCGACGAGTGGAAGGTGATGGGCCTCGCGGCTTACGGCAAGCCGAAATATTACGATTTCTTCCGCGAAAAGGTCCTTATAACAAACGGAAAAGGCGATTTCAAATTCGACATTAAGGTGCTCGACCATCATTTGGCGAAGCATTACCAATTTCCGGAAGGGATAATCAAGGAGCTTGGGCCGGCGCGGGAACGAGGCGGCGAACTGACGAAACATCACTGGGACATAGCGTGTTCGGCACAGAAGGCGCTCGAGGACACGGCGATCTATCTGGTCAAACAGATAAAGGAAATGACCGGCGAGGAAAACCTGTGCATGGCCGGCGGCGTGGCGTTCAATTCCGTAATGAACGGGCGAATATTCCACGAAACGCCGTTCAGGAATTTTTACGTACAGCCGGCGGCGGGCGACGCGGGTTGTTCGCTGGGCGCGGCGTATTACGTCTGGCATCAGACGTTGGGGCAGCCGCGGAAATTCGTGATGAACCACGCGTATTGGGGCCCGGGATTCACGAACGAAGAATGCCGAGCGGCGCTCGATGCGGCGGGGATGAAGTACGAGACGCTGCCGGATGAAGAATTGCTGCCGCGGCTGGCGAAAATGCTGGCGGACGGCGCGATCATCGGCTGGTTCAACGGGCGGATGGAGCTGGGGCCGCGGGCGCTTGGGGCACGCAGCTTTTTGGCGGACCCGCGCCGGGCGGACATGCGCGAGATATTGAACCACAAGGTGAAGCTTCGCGAATGGTTCCGGCCGCTGGCCCCGTCGATGCAGGAAGAACACGGAACCGAGGTTTTCGGCGTAGAGCATCACGACCCGTTCATGATCACCGTGATCGAGGTCGCCGAAGAATACAAGGAGAAGATCCCGGCTGTCGTCCACGTAGACGGAACGGCCCGGCCGCAAATGGTCAACCGCGATGTGAACCCGCGATACTGGAACCTGATCAACGAGTTCAAAAAGCTGACGGGAATTCCGATGCTGCTTAACACGTCGTTCAACGTGCAGGAGCCGATCGTCTGCACGCCGCAGGACGCGATCAATACTTTCAATAACGCGAATTTCGACGCGTTGGCCCTCGAAAATAACCTGGTTCTCCGAAATGGGTAAATTTCTGGCAGGAATGGCGGTCCTGGTCGGGTTGGCAATGTTATTGCTGGTCGGCTGGGACGGTGCCGTGGCACTCGCGGTCGCGGCGCTGCTGTCGTGGCTTGCGCTGTTCCTGATCAGAAAATACACGGACGAGAAGGATTTTCTTACAAAGGTGTTCGTGGCTGCGCTGCTTGCACGGCTGGTGCTGGGGCTGGTAGTGCATGTGTTCGACCTGCGCGAATTTTTCGGGGGCGACGCGAACACGTATCACCTCTACGGCGGACGCCTGGCGGATTATTGGATGGGCCAGACGAACCTGATGAATGACGCCAGGTTCCGGCTTTCCATATCGCCGCAGTTTCCGGGCTGGGGGATGACATACCTTGTCGGAACGCTGTATTTCATATTCGGAAAGAATATTTATCTGGCCCAGACGTTCTGCGCGGTCTTCGGCGCGGCGACCGCGGGGCTGGTGTATTTCTGCTCGAGAGAGATCTTCGAGAACAAGCGGGTCTCGAAGATCTCGGCGCTGCTCGTCGCGTTGTTTCCGGCGTTTATCATCTGGTCGGGGCAATTGCTGAAGGACGGGCTGATCGTGTTTCTGCTGGTGCTGTCGATGACGATGGTTTTGGAACTGCAGAAACGGTTCAATTACGCGGCGGTCATGGTGTTGCTGACGTCAATGTTCGGCATCATAACGCTGCGGTTCTATATCTTTTACATGGTCGCGGCGGCCGTGGCCGGCAGCCTGCTGGTCGGAACGTCGAACACGACCGGCGGGATATTGCGGCGGACAATAGCGGTCGCGGTGATAGGGCTGGGCCTAACGTATTTCGGCGTGGGCAGGATCGCGCAGATGAACGTCGAACAATTCGGCGACCTCGACCGTGTGCAGGCGAGCCGAGGCGACCTGGAGCGGTCGGCGGGATCGGGATTCGGGGCGGACGTTGACGTTTCGACGACGGAGGGAGCGATAAGCGCCGTGCCGATCGGGCTGACGTACCTGATGCTGGCGCCGTTCCCGTGGCAAATGCAGAGCCTGCGTTCGGCCTTTACGCTGCCGGAGGTGCTGGTGTGGTGGGCGATGCTGCCGGTAATGGTCTTCGGGCTGTGGTACACGGCGAAGAACCGTTTGCGGGCCGCAATGCCGATAATGATCTTCAGCCTGATGCTGACGCTGGCGTATTCGATATTTCAGGGGAACGTCGGAACCGCCTACCGGCAGCGAACGCAGATACAGGTGTTCCTGTTCATTTTCATAGCGGTCGGATGGACGCTGCTGAAAGAACGGCGCGAGAACCGAAAGCTGATGATGAGGCAGCGTGAGAGGGAATTTGCGCAGCGAATGCGGGCAAGGGGATAGAGGAGCAGGAAGAGATGTGCGGGATAGTCGGGTTTGTGAATAATGACGGGAGCGCGGCGGACCGGGAGATACTCGGGCGGATGAACTGCGCGATCGTGCATCGAGGGCCCGACCAGGACGGCTTTTACGTTTCGGAAAATGCGGGGATGGCGATGCGAAGGCTGTCGATCATCGACCTGGCGCAGGGAAAGCAGCCGATACGTAACACAGACGGCACCAAATGGATAGTTTATAACGGCGAGATATATAACTATCGGGAATTAAGGCGCGGCCTGGAAGAGCGCGGGCATAAGTTTTATACGAATTCGGACACCGAGGCGATCGTGCATCTGTATGACGAATACGGCGAGTATTGTCTGAAACACCTGCGCGGAATGTTCGCGTTCGCGATATGGGACGAACGCGACCGGTCGCTGTTTCTGGCGCGCGACCGCGTTGGGAAAAAACCGCTGCTGTATTCGCACAGGCCGGACGGTTCGATCGTGTTCGCATCTGAATTTACGGCGATGCTGGAGCATCCGTCGATCGGGCGCGACGTTGACCTGGAGGCGATCGACCTGTATCTGTCGTTCATGTGCGTACCGGCGCCGAAGACTGCTTTTAAAGAGATCAGAAAGCTGGAGCCGGGGCATTGGCTGCGATGGAAGGACGGCCGCATAGAGACACGGCGGTATTGGCGGCCGGATTTTTCGAAGAAGATCAAGATCACCGAGGAAGAGGCGATCGAAGAGACGACGCGGATATTGCGCGAATCGACGCGGCTGCGGATGATCGCGGAGGTGCCGCTTGGGGCGTTCCTTTCGGGCGGCGTGGATTCGTCGATCGTCGTCGCTTTGATGGCGCAAGAGAGTTCGCAGCCGGTCAAAACATTCTCGATCGGCTTCGACGAACAGGATTTCAGCGAACTCAAGTACGCACAGCGCGTTGCCGAACACGTCGGCGCCGAATATAACGAATTTATCGTTAGGCCGAACGCGCTTGAGGTCGTGCCGAAGCTGGTCGAACATTACGGTGAACCGTTTGCAGATTCGTCCGCCATCCCGACGTATTATGTCGCAAAGGAAACACGAAAACATGTAACGGTCGCTCTCAACGGCGACGGCGGCGACGAGAGTTTTGCGGGATACGAGCGGTACGCGGCGATGGTGTTGGCGGAAAAATATCAGGCGCTGCCGAAAATTCTGCGCGATGCGGTCGTCGGACCTGCAGTGAACGCCCTGCCTTCGTCGGCATTGAAACGCGGAATGATCCGCAACGTGAAGGGCCTCGTGAATGTCGGGTCGCTGCCGCGTGCGGAGAGATATATCCGATGGACGAGTACGTTCACCGAGGAGCTGAAGGCCGAGATCCGAAATAAGGTCTTCGTGAACGGTTCGAGGGAGATCGATCATAAGGGATTTCTCGAATCGGTGTTGTCGGACCGGGACATCGCGTTGACGGACGCGATGCTGTTGGCGGACATTTTGACGTATTTGCCAAACGACCTGCTGACGAAGGTCGATATCGCATCGATGGCGGTTTCGCTGGAGGCCCGGTCGCCGTTCCTGGACCACGAACTTATCGAATTTGCCGCTTCGCTGCCGCCGGAAATGAAGCTGCGCGGACGGCAGACAAAATATCTGTTGAAAAAGGTCGCGGAACGGTTGGTGCCGCGCGACGTTATTTACCGGCAGAAGATGGGCTTCGGAATGCCGGTCGCGAAATGGCTGCGGGGTGAAATGAGCGGTCTGCTGGATGATACGCTGCTATCGAAGAAGTTTGCCGGACGTGGGTTGTTCAAGCCTGACGCTGTGACGCGGCTGGTGCGGGGGCATCGTGAGGGAACGCACGATCATTCATGGCAGCTATGGTCGCTGCTGATGTTGGAATTGTGGTACGAGCGGTTCGTGGATTAAATGAAGACTGAGAATGCAGACGTCGGTGAATTCTTCGATCGCATCGCCGATGGTTACAGGGACAAATATACAGCGAAGGACAGATTTCTCGAGTATTTCTTTAACGAGCGGCTGGCGGAGAGTTCGCGCGGATTCGACCTGAAGAACAAACGCGTTCTAGACATCGGTGCAGGCACGGGAAATCTGTACGATCATTTGCTGCGCATCGAACCGACGATCGATTATTACGCAACCGACATTGCCGGGGAAATGCTTAATCAGAGCCTGATCCCGAAAGAGCGGCGGTTCGTCGGAACGTTGGACGAGATAGATCTTCCCGTTGATCAGTTCGACTACGTTTTCATGCTCGGGGTTACGACGTATATCGATGATGAAGAGCTCGGGCGTGTGTTCAAGCGTATCGATTCCCTGCTTGGAACGGGCGGGCGGGCGGTGATCACGTTTACCAACCAGGATTCGATCGATTGGATGTCGCGAAGATTTGTTAAAAACTACGGCAAGCGCCTATTGCCTCGGAAATATGTGCTGGGACAGGATTTTACGATATATCCGCGGAGCCTGAGCGAGGTGAGCGGGATGTTCGGCGACGGTTTTGAGACGGAAGACGTGCGGTGGCTGAACCATACGGTCTTTCCGCTGAACCAGGCGTTGAAGGGCGCGTCGGTCGCGGCCGCGAAGCGTATTCACGGGTCGACGAATGTGGGATTGATGCGGCGGCTGAGTTCGGATTTTTTGGTCGTATATAAAAAGAAATAAAATTATGAAAGGTGTGGTATTAGCGGGCGGATTGGGCACGAGGCTGAATCCGCTTACGAAGGTTACGAATAAACATTTGCTGCCGGTCTATGACCAGCCGATGATCTATTACCCGATACAGACGTTGGTCAACGCGGGCATTGACGACATCATGGTCGTCACGGGCGGGAATTCGGCGGGCGATTTTCTGAAGCTGCTCGGGAACGGAAAGGGCTTCGGTTTGAAGCATTTGAATTACACGTATCAGGAAGGCGAAGGCGGCATCGCGGACGCGCTGTCGCTGGTCGAACATTTTGCCGACGACGGGCCGGTGTGTGTCGTGCTCGGCGACAACATCATCGAGCGGAACATACGTCAGGCAGCGGATGATTATCGCGCACAAGGGAAAGGCGCGAAGATCCTGCTGAAAAAAGTGCATGACCCGCAGCGGTTCGGCGTTCCGGAGATCGACGGCGAACGCGTGGTCCGTATCGAGGAAAAGCCGGCCGAGCCGAAATCGGATCTTGCGGTGATCGGAGTTTATTTTTACGATGCGACCGTGTTCGACGTGATCAGGACCCTGGTGCCTTCGGGACGCGGCGAATTGGAGATCACGGATGTGAACAACCACTATATCAATCGCGGCGAAATGACCTGGAGCGAACTCGAAGGCTGGTGGACGGATGCCGGGACGTTCGAAAGCCTCCTGCACGCGACGAATCTTGTCGCCGAATCCGGCGCTAATAAAATATAGCGGCGCGATCCCTTATTTTTATTAACAGGGCTCGTCGATGATGGAGGATCTATTTTACCCCAAAGGGCGCAAAGTTTAAGACGCAAAGGACGTGGAAAACGAGATACAGATATAATCGAATGCTATGCAATCGGAACGGTCACTTACAACATTCACCGACGGCGAGATAAAGGACGTCGTTGTTTATTCATTAAAGAAATATCACGACGACAGGGGCTGGCTGGCGGAGCTTTTTCGGCATGACGAGTTGGCCGAGGAGTTTTATCCGGTAATGTCTTATATTTCGTTTACGAAGCCCGGCGTCCAGCGTGGGCCGCATGAGCATGTGGATCAGGCGGACCTATTTTGTTTTATCGGGCCGTCGACGTTTCGGCTGCGGCTGTGGGACAACCGGCCGGATTCGCCGACGTACAACAATATGATGACGCTCGATGTGGGCGAGAACGACCCGCGTGCGGTTGTCGTTCCGAAGGGCGTGGTGCACGGATATAAAAATATCGGCGAAATCGACGGGATGGTGATAAACTGTCCGAACAGATTGTATATGGGCGAGGGCAAACGCGAGCCCATCGACGAGATCCGGCACGAGGACGATCCGGCAACGATATACCGGATGGACGATCGGTCGGAGGCTTGAATTTTCGTAAAATTGGCGGCCACCATCCGTGTTGGCGGCCAAGGCCGGTGGCCGGACGGCAAGTTCCCCGCACAATTGCATGATCGTCCGCCGCTAAGGTAAGACCGAGGTCACGGTTGATCGGTCCGGTTCCCGGCCAAGCCCACACGTTCAATGAAGATCCTGCGAATAATTGCCCGCTTAAACGTGGGCGGCCCGGCGCGCCACGTTATCTGGCTGACCAAAGAGCTAAAGGAGAACGGATTTCAGACGACGCTGATCGCGGGCACGGTTCCCGACGGCGAAGAAGATATGTCGTATTTTGCCGAGACGCACGGCGTGCAGCCCGAATATCTTCGGGAAATGAGCCGCGAGCTCTCGCCAAAGGACGTTGTCTCGCTGTTGAAATTAGTTCGCATGATAGGGCGCGAGCGGCCGGACGTCATACACACGCATACCGCAAAGGCGGGAACGCTCGGGCGAGCGGCGGCGCTGCTGTATAAATACGCCACGCCGGGGACGCTGATCGGGCGGCCGCGGCCGGTCAGGGTAATTCATACATTTCACGGCCATATTTTTCACAGCTATTACGGCGCGGCAAAAACGCGGCTGTTTCTTGCGATCGAGCGCTTTCTGGCGCGAGCGGCGACGGACAGGATCGTCGTCATTTCTCCCGAGCAGTTTCGCGAGATCCACGAAGAGTTTCATATAGGGCGGCGGGAACAATTTCAGGTGATCCCGCTCGGGATAGACCTCGAAACTTTTCGCGAACGCCCGGGCGCGCGCGAACAATTTCGGAGAGAGATCGGCGCCGGCGATGACGAAACAGTTATCGGCTTTGTCGGGCGCCTGACAGAGATAAAGAATGTTTCTTTGCTATTACTTACGGCGGCGGAATACAAACGAACGGCGGGCGAAGAGGTTAAACTGCTCTTTGCGGTGGTCGGAGACGGCCACATGCGCGCTCAGTTGGAACGTGAAGCCGCCGATCTCGGAATAACGGACATGATCAGGTTCTCGGGCAATCGGAACGATCCGGAAGTGTTTTATCCGGGCCTGGACATTATAGCGCTGACGTCGAACAACGAAGGCACGCCGCTATCGCTGATCGAGGGCATGGCTGCCGGTAAACCGGTGATCGCGACGGGCGTCGGCGGCGTCAAGGACCTGCTCGGCGACGTGGCCGAACAAGGTGATGGTTTCCTCGTCTGTGAACGCGGGATTCGCATAGATGAAAAGACCGCGGCGAATTTTACGCGAGGCTTGATTTATCTCGTGAAAAATGAAAAATTACGAGCAGTTTTTGCCGAACGCGGCCGCGGCCATGTAAGGTCGCGGTACAGCAAGGAGCGGCTCGTCAGCGACATTAAGGAGCTTTACGGCCGCAGCAGCACTGCCGGGCAATAGCCGGCAGGCGCGTGTGACGCCCAGACTCATGCTTCACCCACTTACAATGCCTTTGATCGCCGTCGGAGCGAGCTTTCTGACAGCGGTCGTCGCTACTTACCTCGTGCGCGAATTTGCGCGGCGGTATAAGTTTATCGCGCGGCCGACGTCCGACCGCTGGCACCGAAAGCCGACGGCGATGCTCGGCGGCGTCGCGATATTTGTCACGACGTGGCTGATGTATCTGGTGTTCGTACCGAAATCGCCGGAATCGCTGGTGGTGCTCGCCGGAGCGTCGTTTCTCTTCCTGCTTGGGCTGGTCGATGACGTTATCAGCATAAAACCGTATCAGAAGCTGATCGGGCAATTGATCGGCGCTGTGATCATCGTTGGGTTCGGGTTGAAACTGCCGCTGACCGGAAACGAGATAGTCGATATTTGGCTGACGATTTTCTGGATAATCGGAATAACGAACGCGATCAATCTGCTGGATAATATGGACGGGCTGGCAGCAGGGATCTCAGCGATCGCGGCCATATCGCTGGGGTTGAGCTTTGCGGCGAACGGACAGATCGGCGAAGCGTTGTTCATCGGGGTCTTTATAGGCGCGTTGATCGGGTTCCTTGTGTACAATTTCAATCCAGCATCGATATTCATGGGCGACTGCGGATCGATGTTCGTTGGATTTCTTTTGGCGTCCTCGGTCCTTTTGAATCAAACGGGCGGGCGTTCGCGCGGGATCGTTCCGATCCTTGCGGTCCCGATCCTGGTGCTATTCGTGCCGATATTCGATACGACGTTCGTCACGATCCTCAGGAAAATGTGGGGCCGAAAAGCGTCGCAGGGCGGCCGCGACCATACTTCGCATCGATTGGTGGCATTGGGGCTGTCGGAGCGGTCGGCGGTTTTGATGCTTTACGGATTCGCCGTGCTTGCGGGCACTCTGTCGCTGCTGATCAGCAGCCTGCGTACGATGCAGAGCCTTGCGCTGATCACACTGTTTACGATAGCGCTTGCGATCGTTGGCGTTTACTTGTCGAAGGTAAAGGTTTACGAGCAGACCGAAGAAGAACTCGCCGTCCGCGACAACGCGGTATTCGCATTTCTCGTGAACGTTTCGTACAAGCGCCGGATATTCGAAGTGTTTCTGGATGCGTTCCTGATCACGCTGGCGTATTACGTCTCGTACGTGATGCTGTTCGGGCCGATCGAGGATACGGGAAATTGGCAGCTGTTCGTGCGAACACTGCCGCTGCTGATCGTATTGAAATTGGGAGCGTTCCTTGCCGTAGGAGTTTACCGCGGCCTGTGGCGGTACACGAGCATCGGCGACATAATTACGTACACAAAGGGAACGGTCTTCGGAAGCATATTGAGCGTTCTGGCGATCCTGCTGCTTTATCGTTTCGAGAATTTTTCGCGTAAGGTGTTTTTTCTTGATGCGATCATTTTGCTTCTGCTCGTCGCGGGCAGCCGCATGGCATTTCGCGTTTTCAGGCAGTTGCTGCCGGCGGCAAGTTCGAGCGACGGGCGAAACGTGCTCATTTACGGAGCCGGTGACGGCGGCGAGATGGTGCTTCGCGAATTGTTGAACAATCCTGACTGGAATTACCGTGCGGTAGGGTTTATCGATGACGACCCGCTCAAGCGCGACAGGGTGATCCACGGACTGCGCGTGTATGACCGCAACGGATCGCTGGCGAACATCTGCCGCGAAAAGGACGTGGCGGAGATACTCATTTCTTTCCGCGACCTGCCGCCCGAAACGCTCGATGAAATGCGGCATGCTTCACGCGAGCTCAATATCGAGCTAAAACGGGCGCTCATCAAAATAGAACCGATCGGATTTGACTGATCCCGCAAAGAATTCTCTCATATAATCTATGCCGATGTTTTCGATACGCACGAAAGGCCCGGCCGCATCCGCCGCGATAGTTGCGGCCTGCGTCTGCATTGCGGCGGCGGCGTACTTTTTCGCGGTATGGGGAATTGGAAACGCGTTGGCGGTGCGCGCCGATACGCTGGACATAGCAAAATTTGCGATAAGCCTGGCCACGGACGACCCGCAGGCGCATTATACGGCGGGCGTTCTGTACGAGCGAACTTTCGTGCCGGAAGATCTTCCGCGGTCGCTGGCGGAATTTGAAAAGGCGACGGCTCTTTCGCCGCACAATTACTTGCTTTGGCTCGAACTAGGCAAGGCCCGCGAGCGAAGCGGCGATGCGGATGGAGCGGAGGCGGCGTTGAGAAAAGCGTTGTCGCTTGCGCCGAATTATTCGTCGGTCCAGTGGGCGTTGGGCAACGCGCTGCTGCGCTCCGGCAAGCCTGAGGAGGCGTTCGAATATGTACGCAAAGCGGCGCTCGGCAGCGGCGAATATCTCGCACCGGCGGCCGGTATCGCGATGGACATGTTTGACGGCGACGCCGCAGCGGTCAGACGTGCGTTGGGCGATTCGCCGGCGATGAATTCGGCGCTGGCGGTATACCTTGCGGGGCATAAACGCTACGACGAGGCGATGGAATTCTGGAACCGGATACCGGACGATGACAAACGCGGTGAATTCAAGGCCCAGAGCGAAGCGCTGATGCGGCAGTTCATCGACGCGAAAAAATTCGGCGATGCGGCCGCGGTTTATTCGGTTCTGAATGCGGGCGCTGGCGAAATGCCCGCACGGGGACACATCACGAACGGCGGATTTGAAACTGGCCTGAAGGCTCGCGGCGCAAGCCTGTTCGAATGGAATGTGGCCGAGGGCGAACTGCCGCAGGTCGCCATGAGCGGCGATCAGAGGCACGGCGGCAGTCAGAGCCTCTGGATAATTTTCAACACGACCGAGACGAAGGATTTCCGGCAGATAGCGCAGACGGTCCTGGTCGAGCCGGGAGCGAGCTACGAGTTCGAAGCATTTTACAGGGCCGAATTAAAGACGAGCGCGAGGATCGTTTGGGAGGTAGTCGACGCCGCTGACGGAAAAGTGATGGCTTCGACACCGGCAGCGGCAAATACGGTCGAATGGGCTCCGCTGCACGCTGCATTTACGGTGCCGGCGAATAGCGACGCCGTTGTTATCAGGCTCACGCTGGCGGGCTGCGCTTCGCCTGTTTGCCCGGTGACCGGGCGGTTATGGTTCGACGACCTTAGTTTGAGGAACAAGTAACCTGGCAGAACAAAACGAACAATTAAACGGCAGTGTTTTCGGGAAAGCCATTCCGGCGGTTCTGCTGCTGACGGTCGTTTTCGCGACGGCAGCGTTCGGCGCGGTCGATCCTGCGGCAATGAGCATTCTGTCGATCTTGATGGCGGCTGCGGCGATGTTGTGGTTTGGCGATGCGTGGCGGACCGGTGAATTTCGTTTGAGCTCGGAGCCAATGCAGATCCCGATCATCGGCCTGATCGCGATCGGGCTTGTACAGATGCTGCCGATCGGAGATTCGGGCGCGGCCGGCCTGCTGTCGATACCGTCGTCGAACGCATTGTCGCTGGATCCGTACGCGACGCGGTTGTTTACGGTCCGGATGGTGCTGCTGCTGGTTTTTTTCGCGGCGGGGTTGACGTATATCAATACCGAAAAACGGTTGAAATTCGTCGTTTACGGGGTCGTGATCTTCGGGGCGGTGATGGCGTTTTTCGGGATACTGCAGCGATTGGCACAGCCGGATGCGATCTACGGAATGCGGCCGACGCCGCAGGCGATACCGTTCGGGCCGTTCGTTAACCAGCATCATTTCGCGGCTTTCATGGAAATGACGGCAGGATTGACGCTGGGGCTCGCGATGGAACGATGGCGCAGAAAGGAAATGCGGCCGATCCTGCTGCTGACCGCGTCGCTGATGGGAGCGGCTCTGGTATTCACTAGCTCAAGAGGCGGTATGCTTAGCTTTCTGGGCGTCGGTGCATTTTTGCTGGCGTCGCGGTTTCTGCTGACGAAGCGTGATGGTTCGGAACAAAGGACCGGCAGATTTGCGGCAGTCGCAGCGGGCGCGGCGCTTCTGTTGGTGATTTTCGGGCTTGTGTTGTTTTTGGGCGGCGGTGAATCGCTGGTAAGGGGAATCGGCCTGACGTCAGCCGACGACGTTACAAGCGGGCGAAGCCATTTCTGGCAAGTTTCGCTGAAGATATTTGCCGATCATCCGATAATCGGAGCGGGAATGGACGCATTCGGGGCGGCGTATACGCAATACGACACGCGAAATGGCGTATTCCGCGTCGAACAGGCGCACAATGATTACCTGCAGACGCTGACGGACGCGGGAATTCTGGGGTTTGTGTGCGTGGCGGCATTTATTGTTCTGCTGTTTCGGCGGAGCCTCGCCACGATACGCGAAGCGCACGAGGGATTCAGACGGGGCGCGGCAGTGGGCGCTCTTGCGGGATGTTTCGGTGTGCTTATCCACAGCTTTTTCGATTTTCCTCTGCGAACGCCGTCGAATGCTTTTGTATTCCTGATTCTTGCCGTCATCGCAACGGTACATCTGAAATCAAGTCCGAATTCGCACCGAAGGCGTTCGACGAAACACCGTTCGGTTTAACGCACACGCACGACGACTTCCTTCCTACCGCAAGGAGCCTCGAATACAACATTGTAAACGCCGACCTTATCCGACATTGATGTGATCACGTAAAAAGCGCGGCCGGCGACGCCCGCGATCTCGGGTTCCGGCGTGACCTTGACGTCGTCGTCGCTGGACGAACGAGCGATGACCTCGCGGACATCGCCCTCACTTTCGTCGATCCCCACGATCAATCCGACGCGGCCGCCATTGTTGATGAGCGAAATGCGGTCCTGGCTTACTGTAATGTTGCATGATTTGATGTGGGCGGTGTCGGGTTCGCGTCGTGGGATGGTAATGATGACCGGGTCGAAGATCGACCGCGAAGTGTCGGCCGGGGTTTTCTTTTGTTCGGCGGTTCGTTCGGGTGCGGGCCTCGGTTTTGGCGCCAGGCCGTCCGTGATGACCAGCTGCGGAGCTCGCCGCGGCCGTTCAAAAGTCGTCGCGGGGCGTTCCGGTTCGAGTTCCGGTTCCGGTTCGGCACGACGGTCGGGAAGGGGTTGCGGTGCCTCCTTGGTTTCCGGAACGGCAGTAGGTTCCGGGATCGTCGACGATTCGGCCGCTTTTTCGACCGCCTGTTCGGTGACGGCGGGCTGTGCGGGTTCGGGTTTCGGCTCAGGCGTCGGTTCGATGATGGCCGTCTGAGCTTTTTCCGGAGCAGCTTCGAGCTCTATCTCGGGAACCACCGCGGCCGGGGTTTCGGCTTTAGGTTCAATAGGAATGGCTTCGGTTTTCGTTTCGGGAACGGTATCAGACTTGGTCTCCGAGGGCGTTTCTACCTTATTTTCTTCGGCCGCGTCGGTTTTATTTTCGGCCGGTACATCGGGGACAGCCTCGGTTTTTGTTTCAACGGGCGTTTCCGTCGTTGTTTCGGTGGCGATCTCGGCCTTCGCTTCCACCGGAGTTTCCGTCTTCGTTTCGGGGACGATCTCCTGTTTTGGTTCCGCGGGTTCGACCGCTACAGGCCGCGGCGCGGGCAATGCGGCCGCTTCGCGTTCGACTGGAACTCCGCGCGGAAATACGGCGGGTGTCGATCGCGGCTGTGGGCTTTCCGCCGGTTCGGGACGGCTGTCGGCGACACGGACAGTCTGTGCGCGGGCCGCGGCGGGAGCCGCCTGCGGAGCGGCGGCAGGTGGTTCGAGCAGCATCGCCAAGCCATCTGTGCTGCCGTTTATGCGTTTATATAGCGATTCGACCGTGATATAGCGAAGCGGGTCGGGCCTGTCGGCGCGATAGCTCTTAATGTACGCATCAAGTGCTTCTTTTTCACTGCCCGCCGCTTCGAGCGCCGTGCCGAGACGCCACATTCCGGAACGCCACCAGGCGCTGTTTACCGGCAGCACACTGACGGCGCGTTTCAGGCGGACGACCGCTGCGGGTGCGTTGTTCTGGTAGAAGAGCGCGGCTCCGGCAAGTTCTTCGATGCGGCCGCGGACGATCGCGGACAGCGTCTGCCGCGGAACCTCCGGCACGAGGATCATTTCGCCTTTTGCGGCGGCGAGTTTGCGGCTTTCGTACAATTCGCTCGCCATGACGGCGGAATTAGGCGAATCGACATCGAGCGATGCATCGGCGCCGCCCAGGGCCGCGGCAGTTAGTTCGGAAACGGTTTCGAGGGCAACCTGTTTTTCGAGAAGCCGCGATGCCGCGTACAGCTCGCGATGGAGCTTCATATTGTCGCTGCCGCCTGCAAATGCGACGGCGGCCGACGCGGCGACGGATGCGTCACCGGATTCGAGGCTTTGATCGAGTTCGAGCAGCCGTCGAAGCCGTTCCGCAGAAACGGGATCGTCGGCAGCGGCAGGCTGGAAAATGCTGGCCCGCCTTTCGGCGGCGAGAAGCGAAATGAAGTCCTTGTCGGACGCCGTTACGCGGCCACCGAGACGGGTGGTAATGTTTCCGTCAGTAACGGCGAAGCTTTTCCGAAGCTCTTCGGCGGCTTCGCGATAGAATCCGGCGGCAAGGCGCGCCGATGCGAGCTCGTATTCCAACGTCGGAAAATTGCCGTATTTGCGTGCATTAAATAGGACGCGTTCGGCTTCGAGCGGTTTTTTCTGGGCCATCAGCCCGCGTGCCAGAGCGATGTGCGACCAGATATAACGCGGTTCGTTCGCGATCGCTTTTTGCGCAAGCTCGACCGCCTTGCCGCCGTCGCCGTGAGAAGCGTACCAATATGCCGCGCCGGCAAGGAGTATAATGTTATTCGGCGTCGCATCCAGCGAACGGGCCATTTCAGCCTCGGCTTCGGCCTGATTTCCGGAATCGAAGAGCGCAAGGGCCAAGCCGGTCTGTGCAGGTATATTCGATGGATCGGCGGCGAGCAATTCACGATAGATCGCAACGGCCTCATCATGTTTGCCAAGCGCTCGGTTCAGGTCTGCGAGGTCTCGTTTTGCTACGGGCGACGGGCTAACCTCGATCGCTTTCGCGTAAGCGGCAGCCGCGTCTTCTAGCCGAAAATTCAGCCGGTGCGAGATCCCGAGAACTTGATAAGCGGGTGCGAAATTCGGGTCGGCTGCAATCGCTTTTTCAGCCAGACGTGCTGCCGAAGAGCCGTCCTCGATGCTCAGATAAAAAGCCGCAATGTCGAGCAGCTGCGGTGCGGCGGCGGTGTTAGATTCGAGAAGTTCAGCCGCGGCGGCGGCGTTCGATCGATAGCCGTATCGGAAAAGGTTGGTCGGGATCTTCGACAGCGTTTCGGCGAACAACTCGCGGGAGAAAGGCTTTGGAGATTCTTCAATGATGAGTTTATAAAGGCCGAACGCGCCGTTGCCATCGCCGGAAATGAGCTTTTCTTCAGCAGAAAGCGCGCGCGAGACGGCGATCAGTTCGAGCGCCGCCGTACGATGTTCGGATGCAGGAAAATCCTCGAGGAACTTTTGCAGAGCCGGAATGCGCAGTTCGGAGGTTTCGAGTGCGGACGCAGCGTCAAACTGTTCTTTTTCGGAAAGCTTTGGTTTAGGCGTTTGCGCAGGCTTGGCCGAAGTACTTCTTTTTGTTGATCTTACAGGTTTTTGAGCGAATGCCCCAAGCGTAAGGAAAAATATCAGGAATAAAATAGCCGCCTTATTCATAAAACCCTCGTTCACCTCCGGGGAAACGCCCCGGCATAATACAGTTTCGGATCGGTATTCCTGAAATAATACCATAAATTGCATTTACCGCGGGACGGTTCTATCCTCAACACATGAACGAATTGGAGCACGTCTGGCCGCAAATGCTCGAACAGGCAATTGCCGAAGCGCGCGACGACGGCCGGCATGACGTCGCGGATTATTTGCACCTGAAAGCATCGAACGACCGGATCCGCGCGGCAGCCGTAAAATGGCTGTTCGATTCAATGATCGAGATAGCGGCCGACGCGAACTGCGACGCTCACGGAGTGACGATCGAACGCGAAGAGCCGCACAATTTTGCTTCGGGCAATTCGAATATGGTCGGTTCACGGCTGCTGTTGCGGCACGGCGTGCGGATGCTGACGATCCAGGCCGGTTGGGCACGGACACCAAAGGACGGCATTATGCGGCGGGGCTCGCTTGTATATGCACGGATCACGCATTTTGGAATGCCGAAGGCTGGCCTCGAACTATTCCTGATCAGGCGGGGCGACATTCCGAACTGGTTTTCAACCGCAGTGGACGATTCGCTCAAAGCTTTTGATTCCGAGGAACTTAGGCGGCACTTTCGATTGTTTATCGGCGCGTGATTTGGGATTTTGGTCGCGCCTGCGATAAAATAATCAATTAGCCTTAATTTTGGGAGATATATACGGAAGTGAAAGCAGAACTTGAGAAACTGATCGAATTGCAGAAGACGGATACAAATATCCGCCGATTGAAGAAATCGATCGAATTATCCGACCAGAGGCGTGCAGGTATCGAACAAGAGTTTGAACAGCACGCCTTTTCTATACGCGAAATTCAGGGAAAGCGCGATGCACTGCATGCCGAACGTGCTGACTTGGAGAAACAGATAGCCGAGAACAAGACATACCTCGAACGAGCGGACCGAAACCTCAAACACGCCCAGAACCAAAAAGAATATGAAACAGCAATGCGGGAAACGGACGCTCTGCAAAAGCAGATCGGGACGTTTGAGACGCAGATCGTCGAAAAGATGACGGGCATCGAAGAGGTGGAAAAGGAATTATCGGACCGTGCGGAGGAAATAAACAGCCTCGAAGGCAAACGCGAAGCTGCGCTGAGCGAGTTTGACGCGGAGATAGCGGCAAATCGTGCAGAGCTTGATGAAGAGCTGAAACGCCGTAACGAGGTTTTTGTGACCCTGCCTGACAGATTAGCGTCGGTCTATAACCGCTTGGCCCAACGGAGCCGCGACGGAATTGCCGTTGCCGAAGTTGTAAACGGTTCGTGCAGCGCGTGTTTTATGTCGCTGCGGCCGCAGATGCAGCTCGAAGTAAAAAAGGGCTCGCAAATAATCACGTGCGAAAGCTGCACGAGGATCTTGTATATTCCGAATAAGGAAGCGGAAGCTTCGGCGTAGGTTTCGAGCCGAATAGAGTAAAGTCAGCAAGGAAGGAGACAAGTAGCTAGGCTCCGCATTAGTCTTCTGCCTTTATACTGTGGAAATATTGGCGATTGGCCTTGAGGTTAGTTAGGGTCAATTGCCAATTTTATTCGAGGCTTAAGCGGCGACCCCGATCTGGAGCCCAATTCAACTCAAGACTCAATCAATCAGAACTAATCCAGAATCAAACGAAGTGTGACAATCGAAATTGATGGGTTACAACTGCTTCGTCGATTATTTATCTGCCCACTGATCAGCGATCTTCACATCAACTTTTACGGGCACGTTCTTAACAAATTCCTCGCCTGCTGCGACCATTGAGCGTTCGAGTATTTGTGCCGTTGCGTCTCCCTCGGCGGCGTCACATTCTACGATGATCTCGTCATGGACGATGTTTACGAGTTTTGCTGAGGTTCCGCGGATCGAATCGTGCAGAAGCCGGAGTGCTCGTTTAAGGATGTCGGCGGATGTGCCCTGAATAGGCATATTCTTGCCGTTTCGCTGCGCGCCGGCGATCTGTTGGCGGTCGTTCTCGTCAAAGCGGAAACGCATCGTGCGTCCTGATCCGGTTTTAGCGTAGCGTTCGAGGACGACGGTCTTACCGGCGTTGCGCAGCCATTCGTCAAGGCCCGTGTAGGTCGCGAAATAGCGGCGGAGCGTATTTTCCGCATCAGTCTGAGACAGGCCGGTCATCATCGCGAACCGCGACGCCCCAATGCCATAAACCACCCCGAAATTCAGGCGTTTTGCGAATGAACGCTGGTCGGTGGTGACCTCCGCCGGTAGAACGTTAAAGACCTGCGCAGCGGTCGTAGTATGAAAATCCTCGCCGGAGACGAAGGCGTTTATGAACTGCTTGTCCTTGGAGAACGAAGCGAGAATGCGAAGCTCTATCTGCGAATAATCCGCGATGACCAGCTTTCTGCCGTCGGGAGCACGGAAACATCGGCGGTATTCCTGCTCGTGCGGTATCTGCTGCAGGTTCGGGTTCGAGCAGGAAAAGCGGCCGGTCGGCGCGCCGATCTGGCGGAAATCCGCGTGAATGCGGCCCGTTTTAGGTTCGATGAATTCGAGAATGTTCTCGCCGAAGCTTGAAATAGACTTAGCGACGCCGCGGTATTCGAGCAATTTCCCGATCACGGGGTATTTTTCGGCGAGCGGCTGTAATTGCCAGGCACGTGTCGAATCCGGCACGGGTACGCCGAGATTTACAAGAGCGTCGGTGACCTGAGCCTGCGAATCGAGATTTATCTCCGTACGGCCGAACAGCGACGCCTGGGCAACGCCGGCGGATAGCATGTCCTGAAGCTCATCGGCAACCTTTTGCTGCCGGGCCTTCACTTTTTCGAGCTGCTGGCGCCAACAGGCGGCGTCGAGATAAAAGCCGTTAAGCTCCATTTCGGCGATGGGCATGATGCAGTCGAATTCGAGCTGAGCAACGCCAAGAAGATCGTCGGCGGCGAGGCGTTCCTGCAGCTTTTCGCGCAGCGGGATCATGATGGCTGCATCGCGGGCCGCGTATTCGAGCTGGGAATGGGTAAGTTCGGAACTCCAGTTACTTATTTGTTCGGATTTGTCGAGTTCGGTTGCGAGGAAAAAGAAAGCGACGTCCGCAAGCGAATGTCGGCGATCCGTTTCGCCGGAAGCGATAATGACGCTGGCAAGGTACGAATCGAAAACACCGCCTAATTCAGCCCCGAGATGGTACCGGACCCATTTGGCATCGAACTTCGCGTTATGAGCGATCTTGACGGGTACCTTTGCCGCAATAAGCTCTCGAAGCGGCTCAAGCTCAGGCAGCGTACGAAGATCGCCCTTGTCGGCGAAGGGTTTGAGGTCAATGACCCATGTATTTTTCCCCGTGCTGAATTGTACAAGACGCAGATCGCCGCGGTAAGGATCGAGCTCGGTCGTTTCAGTGTCGAATCCGAGAAAATCTTCGTTTTTGAGTTCATCGACGGCCTTTTTGAGGCCTTCGGGATCGTTAATTAGCTGAAAAAATATCTCCATACGGGGGACGCCTCAGTGATCGGAATATGCCTTAATTGTATCGGCGCGTTCGCGTATTTCACAATCAAAGTTTTACATTTCGGAAAAAGTTGATCTATACTTACGAAAGTTTGCCGAGGATACTTGGAAAAGATCGGGAACGGGCAAACGACAGAGGATTTTACAGCTTAAAGGCTTTATTGAAACAGAGATCTTAAACGGTCGAGCGCGACTGCGACACAAGCGGTCTGTGCTCCCTGAAGACGAAAAAGGCGTTCACGCCTTTTTGAGCAGCACGGATTCCTGCGTGAAAAAACTCCGAACCTTTCGTTTTAGGATTAATTTCCAAAACCGAAATACTAAAGATATTATCACTGCACAATCTGCTCTCCGATCGAGCTAGGGCCTGAACTGTATCCATCCAAAAGTCGCACACCGCAATCTATCCCGAAAAGGTATCTTCAGGGCAAAAGTAGAACTCTATTTTTGAGAGAATTCTGAATTTTATGTCGAAAGAAATGATCATCAGCGTCAATGGACGCGAGAAAAAGATCGCCATTCTGGACAACGGAAAGGTGACCGAATTTTATATCGAACGCGGGGAAGAAAATTCGGGCGTAGTTGGAAATATTTATAAAGGACGCGTGCAGCGCGTGCTGCCGGGCATGCAGTCGGCGTTTGTCGAGATCGGGCTCGAACGCGACGCGTTCCTGTACGTTTCGGATTTCTTCGACGAAGAAGAAGAGATCGAACGGATCGTGATGGAGAAATCCAAGAAGGGGTCGCCCGAAGAAGCCAAACGCGAGGCGGTCGATACCGTCGAGCGGGCACGGCATGAGCGTGAGAAGCAAATGGAATCGGTACAGGAGATCGCTGAGCCGCTCGCCGCCGAAGCCGAAGGTTCAGCACAGCCTGCAGCAGCAGCCGAAGCTTCGGCACAGCCTGCATCGGCAGCCGAGGACAAAGACCAGGAGCGTGGCCGAAAGGGCCGCCGTCGCGGCGGTAAGAAGGGACGTGATGCAGACGCCGTGTCAGCAGAGCGGCCGGAGCAGATCGGGTCTGCAGATGATGAGACCGAAGCCCGGGAGGCCGGCAGTCTGCTCGATCTCGAAATGGACGATTCGGGCTTTGAGCGGGTGGTCGATGATGAGGACACGGGCGAGATGTTCAAGGACGCCTATCGCCAGGAAGCGATCGTCGACACGATTCGTCGGGTCGAATTTGACCTGGAACCGACGGCTGTGGCCGAGGTCGGGTCCTTACTCGGCGATGTTGCCCGCGAGCCGAACGGTTTCGAGCGCATAGCCGACGAAGACGAAGAGGCCGCACCGGCCGCTGAGGCCCCGGCAAAAGGCAAGCGCAAGCCGGCGGCTAAATCGAAGAAAACCAAGGCCGAACAGGCCGAGGGGACAACCGAAGAGCCAAAGGCCGAGAAACCGAAAGCGGCCGCCAAATCAAAGGGAAAGGCGACCAAGGCTAAGACAACCGCGAAGAAAACCGCTTCGAAAACGAAGAAGTCCGAAGAGGCGGCTGAGACGATGGCCGATGCCGAAGCGAGCGTTCGCGAGCCGAACGAAAATGCCGAAATGACGGTGCGGCGCGGCGGCCGCGGGCGCAGGCGCGGCGGGCGCGGGGGCAACGGGGGCCGTTCGCAGTCCGAAAAGTCGGAGGAGCGTTTTGAAACGTCCGAAATGAGCGAGGGCGGATTTGAAGAAAACGAGATCGCCGATGTCGAATTCGTGCCGCCTGCCGAATCGGCCGACGGGGCCAAAGACGAAAGCCCGCAGCGCGGGCGCGGCGGCCGTGACGACCGCAAGAAGCGGAACGACCGCTCGGACCGGCGGGACCGCCAGCAGCCTACGATCACGGACCTGCTTCGCGAAGGCCAGGAAATACTGGTACAGATCGCCAAAGAGCCGATCGCCAGGAAAGGCGCGCGTATCACATCTCATATAGCGTTGCCGGGCCGGTATCTGGTGTATATGCCGACGATCGAGCACCTGGGCGTTTCGCGCAAGATCGAATCGTCGAGTGAGCGCGGGCGTTTGCGTACGCTGATCCAGCGGATCAGGCAGGATTCGGAGATCACTTCGGGCGGATTTATCGTCAGGACGGCGGGCATCGGAATATCGGAAGAAGACCTTAAAAACGACGCGAAATACCTTGTCCGCACGTGGCAGGACGCTAAAAAGGCATCGGAAAAAGCGAAGTCGCCGGCGTTGGTGCACCAGGACCTGGACCTTGTCCAACGGATCCTTCGGGACCAGCTTTCGGACGATTTTACGGCGATCCGGGTCGATAGCGAAGAGGAGTATCTGCGGACGGTCGAGTTCATAAACCGCATACAGCCGCGGATGGTCAAGCGGGTCAAGCTCTATACCCGCGACGAACCTATTCTGGACGCCTACGGCGTTCAGGAAGAGATCGAAAAGGCCTTAAAACCGCGTGTTTGGCTGAAATCGGGCGGTTATTTGGTGATCAATCAGACCGAGGCGCTGGTGGCAATTGACGTCAATACGGGCAAGTTTGTTGGTAAGGGCAACGCCCGGCTTGAGGACACGATCACGCGGACCAATTTGGAGGCCGTTGACGAAATAGCCCGTCAAATAAGGCTTCGGGACCTTGGTGGGATCATCGTTTTGGACCTGATCGACATGGAGGACCGGAAGAACCGGCACAAGGTCTCGCAGGCGCTGCAGGAGGCGTTGTCGTCGGACAAATCGCCGACTAAAGTATTGTCCTTCAACGACTTCGGGTTGATCATCATGACGCGAAAGCGCGTCAAGCAATCGCTGGAGCGGACGATGTGTGCGCCGTGCGAATACTGTGACGGTGCGGGGTGGGTCAAATCGCCGGCGACCGTTTGTTATGAGATACTTGCGGAGGCGCGGCGGCTGTCCAAGAATGTCGAGGACCTTCGGCAGACGACGCTGCGGGTGCATCCGGAGGTAGCGGCGGCGCTGCGGGGGCCTGAAAAAATGGTGCTCGAAGAGATCGAAGCCTACCTCGGGTACGTGGACCTGACCGCGGACCAGCATATTCACCAGGCGCAATTTGATTTTGCGTTCGTTTAGATCGGTGTCCGGGCTCCCCGGCGGGCTTGCCTGCGGTGGAGCCGGCACGGTTTCCCGCCGACGTTTTCAGGCCAATTATTGATGACATTCGAAGGGCCGCTTAGCGGCGCGCCGGTGCCGGCATAGCGGCGCCGAGTGCGGCGGTTAGCGGCTTTTTCGGCGCCGTAAGGAAACGCCCGCGGGAAATGCGCGCGATTTTGGGGAAAAGCGCGGCGGCGTGTGATGGGAGCGCTGGCGTATGATGGGCGCGAGATGCGGCGCGGATGGTGTGGACGGATGCGAAAGGCTCTTGACGGCGCGAACGGGATGGACGGCGCGGACTGCGGCGATGGAAGCAAAAGCGGGAATGGAAGAGATGGCCGGGATGGCGGGCGCGGGCGGAGTATGAAAGAGGCCGACGCTCGGATGGCGGGAACATTGCGGACGGATGGGCGCGCTGGCTTATGGGCGAAGAGGGG
Source organism: Acidobacteriota bacterium (assembly GCA_023436495.1). GTDB lineage: Bacteria > Acidobacteriota > Blastocatellia > Pyrinomonadales > Pyrinomonadaceae > OLB17. Next base: position 5,560 of record JAEZIT010000100.1, on the reverse strand, counting down.
CGTCCGATGGGCGAGCTTGCCCCGGGCGGCGCGGGGTACGGCCCGCCGTCACCGCTGCAGCCGTTCATACTGTGCGAACAGCCGCATTATCTCCTTCTGAATGGCAGCCTTTTCCGCCGGCCCGGCCGCCGCATCGCGCTGCTTCACCAACGCCTCGATCTGCTGCTCAATCGCCTCCTGCTTCGTCTCCGGCTTTCGGCTCTTCCTTACGTTGTACTTATCGTCCATACGGTCATCGTAACACGGCCCCGGGCCTTTTCCTTTCGGAATGTGAACGCTTATAATCGCCACACCGGAGCGCGATCGCGCCCGGACGCACCCACGACATGAGTTTCCACGACCCCGAACTCCTCGACCCGATCGTACACTGTTTCGCCAGGTGCAACTGGTGCAAGAGGCTGATCGCCATAGCGACGGACGAAGAGGGCGAATTAATTCTGGAAGAGAGAAAATGCCCGCACTGCGGCGTGTTTCTTGATGACGATCAGATAACCAACTCGTTCGTGGTCAACCTAATTCACACCCAAGCCATTGCATCCGCGAACAAGCTGTCGGGGCTGGATCCCGGCGTAGTTGTGTTCGTCGGCCTCTGCATCCTGCTCGCCGCGGTCGATTACCCGATGACTATCCGCATCCTGAACAACATAATGTACCTCGGGTGGATCCCGCTGATCGCGAATTGGTTCCATAAATATTGGTACCAATTTCGTTTCGACGACGAAGAATACCTCGAAGCCCTGCGCGGAATGAAACGATCACTCGCCCTCTGGACATCCGCCCAAGTCCTAAGCTGGGCACTGCTGCTTGTCTAAACTGTCGAGAGGTGATTGGCTAAGATATCGGCCTCGTGCTCGTCTTTTCGCTGTTCCGATCACCAATAAACGATCTTGATACCTTACATGCCACGCGTCGCCTGTCAAAAACGTAACGCGGTCATTTAACAACTCAACGACATCACCTTATGTCTGCAACTCGTTCACCCGATGTCGAAAGTAAGATGGGAAACGGCTCAATACCTCTACATGGGCACCGCGCTTCAACTTTAGTGAAGCGATTAGACCAAGTTTCAAGGGCTTCAAAGCAACTTCGAGATCTTGAGCAACGCAACGATCGGAAAGACCCATTTCATATATTCGTATCGAGGTAAGAGAAGGCAATCCATACGTCAGCCGTTTCTGAAGTGTCAATATTCGGTTCAGCAGTATCTCATCACTACCTTGCGGCAAGAATTTACTGATAGCACCAACAAGTAGCGACCCTTCGAAACCCAATCCGCTCTCACAAGCATCCACAATATCTTCGATCTTGATTTTCCGTTTAGACCGACCCCATTTTAACCGAGCATTGTGCTCCGTAAAGATTGACATGATCTCGTAGTATGCAGTCCCGTCAATCCAAGCCTGTGCCACATGGTGTAATATCTCAGGATTATCACATTTACGAAATACTTTGTTCTTGATTGTTTTCTGTAAGAAGGGCCAAATGACCTTTAGAACGTCTTCATCGCTTTCAGTTGCACTCAAGAGTTGGAAATTTTCCTTTACCCAACGCTCTGCTTCCGCAGCAGTCCGAATATTCAATAATGTCTGAGAGTAGGACTTTCTTTGATGAGGCTCAGTTATGGTTTGCTTTATGTTATCGCTAAGTGATACAAACAGATTCCGGATCTGGATTCGAGTCGCCTCGTCTGCCAGAGAAAACGCTAGTGTCTCTTCAGCGAGTTTTGTAGCGTCATCCGCAGTAAATTCCTTGTCTTCTAAGTCCCAGTTCGCCAATAAGAAGCTTTCAACAGCCCCGATTAGTTCTATCTTCCAAGTCACCTGCCAAATAATACTTGCAAGCTTAAATCCTTTACCGACGTTACGCTCAACGATTATCCTGGCTAAGTCATCTGGGTTCTCCGCGCCCCGGATGTAACGATTGATGAAATCAGAAACCTCGGTTTCGTCAAACTCGTCGTTACTATCGTTTGTAAAGGGCTCGAACAATGAAAGCAGGTTGCTAATGCAAGGCTCTGAATTTCTAGGCAAAAGTAAATGTTTCACCTGCTTCCAACGCCATTTTTCATTCACGGCCTTTCGCCGATCAAATATTGCCGGATCGGCAAAAAGAACGCTTCCTTCTGTATGCATTCCTGCCCGCCCGGCCCGTCCGATTAGATTGTGAAAATCACGCACCTTGATGCGTTCGCGTCCTTGGTAGAGGCTGGTCACGATCAGATATCGTAAAGGCAAATTAACACCTTGAGCCAAGGTCGAAGTGCAGATTACAAAACTAATCAGTTCTTCCCTCATCGCATGCTCAACTGATATACGGATGCCATCTGGAACATTTCCGTGGTGCGAGAATACACCGATTTGCGCTCCGCGACTGGCAACGGAATCGGTACCGAGGTTTCGTGAGTAGAGATAATGCAGTTGCTCAATCTCGTTTTCGTCTGCATAGACATCAGGCGTAAAGAATTTTACTCCTCGTTCATGGATATCGACGGCTAATTCGCAAATAGTAGCTGCAGTAGCTTTTCTTCCACAATAAATCGCAACCGAACCGTTTCTCACCAGGTGAAAACCAAGATAAAGAGCAATTGAATTCCCGTCGGTTTTATCGGGGAACTGCCGGGTATTCCTTTCACGCGGTTTCTTCGGGAGCGCACGGCTTTCAATCACCCTGGGCACGAAAAATTCTTCTCGTTCAGTATCTTCATTTGACACATATTGAATTCTTCCCAACTGGTCTGTCCAGCTCGTAAATCCGACCGATCTGTATGTTGGTATAAGATTCGTACCCGCCACAACGGCCGACTCGCTACCATTAAACCAATCTGCTACGGCACGTGCATTCTCCATAACGGCCGAAACAAGTACTTTCTGAGCATTCACCGGGATTGCCCTTTTAAGGGCTGTCAGAAGCAGCTCATAAGTTATGCCTCGCGAACCACTATCAAATTGGTGAGCTTCATCAAAAATGACTAAACCAAAATCAGCAGCAGGTGAGGGATCGTGACGAAGCGAATAAAGTAGTTTTTCAGGAGTCATCACGACGATGCGTTTTGAGTCGACCTCTTCACCCCATTGCAGGTCTGCTTGTAACACGTCCGAAATGTCGGACACCGCGACAGGTTCGTCGCGAAACGCGGCATCTAAGCTATTCCGAATCTCGTGGCACAGGGCACGAAACGGAGCGATGACAACAGCTATCTTTGTCCGGTTTGCAAGGAAAGCGCTTCGGATTACTAATTCAAGACCCTTTGTCTTTCCGGCGCTGGTAGGCATTTGCACAACAGCAGAGGTCCCGGAAAGAACACCTTCTTTCCCAAGCAGATGCTGGCTCGGCCAAAGTTCCCGGATGAATTCTCTCTTTTTGAAGAATGTTTCCCACGATTCAGGAGGAATACCTGAATAAATAGGAAGCGAATGGCGGCATGAATTAACAAGTTTTTTCCGTACTACAGCGCCTAAAATGTCAGCGAGCAGTAATTGGCGTGGCGTACCCTTCGCGTACGCCAAAACACGTAATGCGCTCGCCGTCTCTCTAATGTCTGACTCATTAAAACCTGCTGAATAATACCTCCTGAATTGTTTCGTTAATTTCTCAAGGTGAGATGCGTAATGGCTTTCGACAAAAGAGACTTCTTCTGCACCACCATCCTTTAACAACCATGCCAGTACTTTTTCTATCCCCGACGCTTCCAAATCAACATTCGAATCGACGTTGCGAGCCAAGACTGCTGAACTTCCAGGCAGCCCACAAAGATAATATGCAGCAGAACCCACTAGCTGAATGTAGTTATCGAGGTCCGAGCTCAGGCGAGACTCAACATAGGCGTCAAAAAAATGAGCTGAAAAATTTACGCTATCCTCTGAAATAATATCTTCGTTGTGGTCGGCATGTTTGACCAGATTCGCTGAAAAATCCCCAACGATTCCGATCGCGAGACGAAGCAGGCGAGCAGGATCTTCCTGTATCTTTATATGATAATTATCAGGAATACTGTACTCGTACATCTTCGCTTTCGACCGGGTGATTCCGAGTACTTTCTTTGATTCTGCCTTAGGCTGCATCAGCTGCCCTCCTGTAAAGTTCATTTGCGAGTCTCATCATTTCCGAACCTGAGATGACAATTAACTGCAGCTTCTTGCGATGAGGATGAGTCTTAACGGCGCCCTTTTTCCCTGTAGGTATTTTGCTGGCGTCTACTTTCCGAATCTCGTTCGGGTCGAAGTTTTCGCGTGTAATCACAGCCGCGGCAGCATACTTCTCTGTATAAGGTTGGTCATTTGGGTTCTGAAACCGTTCAATATCACTAATGCGAGTGGTGTCGGCTGTCTCTGCAAACCGGCGTTTAAGGAAATTTAGTGTTTCAGCGATTCTCAATTCGTCTTTAGCCGAATCATTTATCGCGTTCTGAAGTACCGATTTTTTTCCGGTACTGAATTGAGCTTTGCACTCGAATATGATCATCTCGTCGTTCATTGGTTTCCCATTTCTTCCGAGACGGAAACCCACAACGTCGCAACCTTTCACGGATTCATTTCGGACCACTTTAGAGCGCCAACGAATTCGCGGTACCCAAAACCCGAGTTGAAACTCAACGTAGTCTGCGATTAAAATTTCCGCGAAATCACCTGCGCGAACACTTGGACCTGGGCAAGTCTTGTGGCACGGAAATATCGAGTTTTTCAAATAATCTGAGCGAGGGGTTTTGCCCCGTAAAATATCAATCTCCGTATCAAGGCAATAATTATTTCGAAAATGCTTGGCCCATGCAGCTAGAATTAGTTCATCATTCTCATGTCTCAATTCGAAAGTCGAAATGTTTAGACCGTCTGCAGTTTTAAGCGGCTGACCGGTATCGACCAACCAAGTTAAGTGATCTGAAGTCCAGGGCATCTTAATATTCAGTTAACTAGAATTCTTAATCGTTAATGATTGCCGTCCGGGAACCCTTAAGTTCTGCCGAACGCAGCCAGCCGTCAAATTGTTATTGAAAGGGCCGAACGGACGACTGACAACCGGATTGGATTATTTTCAATAAAATGCCAGAAAGATTCCTGGCAATTTTAATAATCCCTTTGCGTTTCCCTATTTCGCAGCAACCTTCATCTCCTCGACCGCTTTGTTGAAGGTCTCGCTATCGCGGAATTTTGCGAAGGAGCTGTCTTGGGTTGGGTCGGGGAAGTGTTCGCCTTCGAGCATGTTGGCTTTGTGTTTGAAGGCGAGGCGGAGGTATTTGATGGCGTTCGCTTCGTCGCCGAGTTCGCCGTGGCCGCATGCCATGTTGTAGTAGAAGAGCGGGTAGGCGGGTTCCTGCGAGATGCCGTAGCGGAAGACGTCTTGCGAGCGTTTGATGTCGCCGGTGATGCCGTATGCCATGCCGAGGTTGTCGACGACGAGGATCCAGAGTTCGCGGGGGAGCTTGCGTTCGGCTTTTTCGAGGTCGAGCGCTTTTTGATACGGCGGGATCGCGCGTTTGTAATCGCGTTCGAGGTAAAAGGCGGAGGCTTCGCGGGCGTAGTCGAACGATGTCTTTTCCTGGGCCAAAGACACGGCGGTGCACGAC
>JAEZIT010000012.1 GCA_023436495.1 Acidobacteriota bacterium | reverse complement strand
TTTTGGTAGGGCCCGCCAAAACACCCCCGCGGGGCCCGCGGCGCGGCGCGCCGCCCGGCCGTTGGTCTTCACGCTTGGCATTCTGCTTTTGTCGACGCTTATCACGATGGTACTTGTCTGGCGATTTACGCGACCAATAGCAAACCTATCCAGCGCTGCCGGACGCATTGCAGACGGCGACCTGACCGTACGCGTGCCGGACAACATGCGAACGGACGAAATGGGGAGGCTTGCCCGGCGATTTAACGAAATGACCGCGGAACTGGAAAAAGCGCACGAGCTCGAAGCGCAGCTTCAACAAGCCGAAAGATCCGCCGTGATCGGACGGCTCGGTTCGGCGATCGCGCACGAGATCCGTAATCCGCTTAACTACATCAATTTAACGCTCGATCACCTGCGTGCCAAGTTCGCGCCGGAGGACGGCGAGAAGCGGCAGACGTTCGAAAAACTGACCTCGCAGCTCAAGAACGAAGTCGCTCGGATCAACCAGCAAATATCGGATTTCCTTAATTATTCGCGACCCGCGAAAGCGAAGCTGCAGCCCATCGATGCACGCGAAGTCGTTGAAGATTCGCTCCGGATCGTCGAGGTCGATGCCGCTGAAAAGAACATAATTATCAGCCTTGTCGAGCATGAGGACGCGGGAAAGATCAACGGCGATCCGGAATTTCTTCGCTCTGTTTTCAATAACCTCTTCCTGAACGCCGCTCAGGCTATGGGGACCGACGGAGGGAAACTCTCGGTCAAGATCTCGCCCGACGACGGTTTTGTCCGTATAGAAATTGCCGACACAGGCAGCGGTATTCCCGCCGAAAACCTTGAAAAGATCTTTGAACCGTACTTTTCGACAAAAGAAACAGGCACCGGCCTTGGGCTTGCGATCGTCCAAAAGATCGTCGACGTACACCACGGCAGCATCGATGTGGAATCGACTTTAGGCGAAGGAACGAAATTTACGGTAAAATTACCAAAAGCGGACTCAGGGCAGTTTACGTAAACTATGGCAAGAAAATCGATTCTCGTCGTTGACGACGAAAAAAGTCAGCGTGAAATTCTGGAAATGATCCTCTCGGGCGAGGGTTATGACGTCACGACGGCGAGTTCCGGCGAAGCGGCGATGAAATTCGTCGAATCGCGCCGGTTCGACCTCGTCCTCAGCGACCTTAAGATGACGGGCATGAGCGGGCTCGACCTACTGAAGGAGCTGACAAATTTCGATAAGTCGATCATCGTGATCCTGCTGACGGCGCATGGGTCGGTCGATTCCGCCGTCGATGCGCTTCGGCTCGGGGCGTTTGACTATCTTCAGAAACCGTATGACAGCGAAAAGCTCCTCGACACCGTTTCGCGGGCATTAAATAAGCTGACGACGCTCGATGCGGAGATCATCTCGGTGTCGCCGGAAATGGATAAGGTCAAAAAACTTATCCTAAAGATCGCGAAATCGAACTCGACCGTGCTTATCCGCGGGGAAAGCGGCACCGGAAAAGAGCTTATCGCTCGTTCGATCCACCAGAACAGCCTGCGTGCAAGCGAAACGTTCCAGGCAGTAAACTGCGCCGCGATCAACGAAAACCTGCTTGAATCTGAACTCTTCGGCCATGAAAAAGGTTCGTTTACCGGCGCAATAGGCGAAAAGAAAGGATTGTTCGAGATAGCGCATAACGGCACGCTATTCCTCGATGAGATCGGCGAACTTGACATCTCATTGCAGGCAAAGCTTTTGCGGGCACTGCAGGAAAAACAGATCCGCCGCGTCGGCGGTGTAAAAGAGATCGACGTTGATGTGCGCGTTGTAGCCGCGACGAACCGCGACCTGCTCGCGATGGTCGAAGAAAAGCGTTTTCGCGAAGACCTGTACTATCGCCTGAATGTGTTGTCGATCGAGCTTCCGGCACTTCGCGAGCGACGGTCCGATATCCCGGTCCTGATCGACTACTTTTTGAAGAAGCACACGCGCGACACGAACCGGAAGATCACGATCCACACCGACGCCCGCCGGCTGCTCGAAGATTACTCATATCCCGGCAACGTGCGACAGCTCGAATCCGCCCTCGAACGCGCCACGCTTCTCAGCGAAAACGACGTCATCACGGTCGATGACCTGCCGCCTGAAATGACTCAGGGAACCGTGGCCGCGAGCGGCGAACTGTTCAAGCTTCCGCCCGAAGGCGTAAATTTTGAAGACGTCGAGCGCAGCCTGATCATGCAGGCGATGGATCGCACGGACAACAACATTACGAAATCGGCGAAACTGCTCGGCTTAACGTTCAGGACACTCCAGTACAGGCTGGAAAAATTCGGCTTTAAGAAGGATACGGACGGAACGGAAGACGACGGCGAATCGTAAATTCTGGTATTCAGGAGGCTGACAGATGGAATGGTTCTCGACCCTGACACTGGCGCTCGGATCGGCATGGACGTCCGGGATAAACCTTTATGCGACCGTGACCGTGCTCGGCCTTTTGCAGAAATTCGGCGCGACGAAATTGCCCGGCGGCCTGGACGCACTCGATAATTGGTGGATAATCGGCGTCGCCGGCTTTCTCTACCTGATCGAGTTCTTCGCCGACAAGATCCCGTACGTTGACAGCGTCTGGGACGTCGTTCACACGTTCATCCGCGTGCCGGCCGGCGCCGTCGTCGCTTACGCAGCGGTCAGCGACCTCGACCCGACGTACTCGATCCCAGCGGCGCTGCTCGGCGGCGGCCTGGCGTTTTCGTCGCACGGTACAAAAGCCGCGCTTCGCGCCGGCGCGAATCTATCGCCCGAACCCGTTTCGAATTGGGCGTTGTCGCTCGTGGAAGACGCGATCGCATTTATCGGCTCTATACTGGCCGTTTTCGCGCCGGTCTTGATCGCGATCGTGCTGGTGCTGTTTGCAGTTTTCTTCGTGTGGTTCTTTCCGAAGGTTGTGCGGGCGATGATGCGAATATTCAGCGCGATAGCAGCGTTGTTTCGTGGGGCAAGTTTTAAAGAGGTCGCACGCAAGGCAGGATGATGAAGATCGATCGTGTATTTCAGTTGGTCGCGTTAATGCTCGCGGCGATCGCCGTATACTTCTGGTGGACGGGCAATTCGGACGGCCTTTATGCGGCGGCTGTGCTCGGGGCGGTCGCGTTCTTTATCAGCATTCGGTTTCAGGCCAAGGAAAGAAACCGAATCCGGCAAGAAAACCAGGAAGAAACAGATTTTGAGGAAGAAAGCGCACCGCCGGAGGCCGAAATTCCACTAGAAGCCCCCGCGGAAAAGGGCCCAACGCGCACAGCCTGATCCCTTTCATATTCATCCACGTTCCATGGCAAGGATAGTTTTGGCAACTTTTGGTTCGCTGGGCGATCTTCACCCAAAGATCGCGATCGGGCTTGAACTCTCTAAACGCGGACATGATGTCGCGATCGCGGCGATGGAATTCTACCGCGAAAAGATCGAATCGCTCGGGCTGAAATTCTACCCGATGGCCCCGCATCTCGATCCTAACGACAGGCACATTGCCAGCGAATTGGTGGATGCAAAAATGGGCCCTGAGCGGATCATTCGCGGCCTGATCATGCCGGGCATCCGGCAGATGTATGACGACATTCTGCATGCCATCGACGATCTGAATGCCGACCTGTTGATCACCGGAGAGGTCGTATACGCCGCGAGGTCGGTTGTAGAGACTACCGATATTAGATGGGTGTCGACCAGCCTCATGCCGCTCTCGCTTTTCTCGACATCCGACCCGTCCGTTCCGCCGCAGGCTCCGTGGATGGGCTCTCTCAGGTTTCTCGGGCCGTACTTTCATAAAGCTGCGCTAAACTTCGCGCGCGGCACCATGAAGCGCTGGTATGAGCCTTATAAGGAATTTCGGCGATCGCTCGGTCTTGACGAAGAACACGATCCGATCTTCTATGGCAAATATTCGGACGACCTCCATCTCGTTCTTTTCTCAAAGGTGCTCGCCAAGCCGCAGCCCGATTGGCCGACCGCGACGATCCAGCCGGGCTTTTGTTTCTTCGACGAACATTTGAATCACGACATGCCGCCGGAATTGCAGGCGTTTCTGGACGACGAGCCGCCGGCCATTGTATTCACGCTCGGGTCGGCCGCGGTGCTTGATGCCCGTGATTTTTTTGACCAAAGCGTTGAGGCCGCCCGGCTCCTCGGCAGGCGTGCCGTGATGATCTACGGGCCATTCAGCGAGCCGCCGCGGGGCCTCGACGACACGATCGTCGGTTTTGGCTACGCGCCATATTCGCAAGTGTTTAACCGCGCGGCGTGCGTTGTCCACCAAGGCGGTGCGGGAACGACCGGACAGGCTCTTCGGGCGGGTGTACCGCAATTGATTGTGCCTTTCGGCCACGATCAGCCGGACAATGCAGCACGCTGCCGCCGTGCCGGCGTGGCTGAAAGCCTAACGCGTGATGAGTACAACGCCGAAGCGGCCGCGCGGAAACTGGATAAGATCCTGAACGACAGCTCTTACGCCGCAGCAGCGGGAGAGGCGGCCGAGGTCGTCCGTCTGGAAAACGGAACAAAGATAGCCTGCGATGCAGTCGAAGATATTTTACGCAAACCGTTATAAACGATAGAATAAAGGTTTCGAGGAAAAAATCTGTGAGCAAACTGGAAGATCTTTTAGCGGCCAATAAAAAGTGGGCCGAAAATATTAAGAACAGTGATCCGGAATTCCTGGCCCGCTTGTCTGAACTCCAGCGGCCTGAAATGCTCTGGATCGGGTGTTCGGACAGCCGAATCACGCCCGCGACGAGCTTTGGCCTGCTGCCCGGCGAGATGTTCGTCCACCGCAACGTCGCCAACCTCGTCAACCATTCCGACATGAATTGCCTGTCGGTTATGCAGTTCGCGGTCGAAGTGCTTCAGGTCAAGCACATAATCGTCTGCGGCCATTACGGCTGCGGGGGCGTAAAGGCCGCACTCGACGACACACGCCTTGGACTTATCGACAATTGGCTGCGTGCGATCCAGGACCTGATCCATAAATACCGGTCCGAGCTCGACCGTGAAGACGGCTACGACGCCCGCCTGGACAAATTATGCATGATCAACGTCATCGAACAGGTCGTCAGCGTAGGCGAAACCACCGTCGTCCAGGACGCCTGGGCGCGCGGCCAGCGGTTGGAGATCCACGGGCTGATCTATACCATCGCCGACGGCATCTACCGAGACCTTAATGTTACGGTCGATAATCTGAAACGGCTGGACGAATTGAGAACAAAGACGTTTGAGCGGCGAAATGAGATCGGAGTAGGAGCTTGAAGAAAACGTTATTCAAAATTTGCGGTGCGCTGACCGCACTTGTCTTTTTACTGGGACTTTTCGGGGAGGCCGCCGCGCAGATGGCTCGAAAGCCGACCGCTTCCCGCGAGCCGGCGTCTCTGGTAAAGACCGATCCGGACAGTAAAAAGAATTCGCTGCCCGAGGTCGATTCCCAGGAAGATTTCGATTCGATCGCGCGCACTTATCATCAGAATACGCCCTACGCGCTTCCCCATCTGATGTTCATAATCGACCGGCGCGAGAACAACCGGATATATTACGTCAATTCGCAGAAGTATCGGTTTCACAAAGACTTTCTTCTCGCGAATTATCTTGTTCCGCGCGGGGCCGATGTATTCAAACCTATTTATATCGACGAGGATCGCCGCTTCATCGTCGGCACGATCGCCTGGCAGAAACCGGTCGAGAAATTCACATGGGAACTCTGGGAAGGCGACCTCGCGTCCGCCGTCCATCTCAAGATCGCGCATGCAAAGATAAACAGCACATTCTTCGCTCCGGTGGCATTTAAGCCGAATTCGCTTCGGCAGGAGGATGTCTCGGCCAGCCTCGGCTTCGACCGCGTTCTGCAGAGCGACATCAGCAAGAATCAGGAATATCTCGCGCTAAATACAGGCACGGCCGTCGGCAGGATACACATCATTGAGAAGCTCGATGACACGGTCGAGATCGGCGACAACGAGATTCTCGTGTTAAAGGAACTGCCCGCCAGCCTGCCGCCGGTGCGCGGTATCATCGTCGCCAAGCCGTCCACGCCGCTGTCGCATATAAATATCCTTGCAAAAGGCTGGAATATCCCGAACGTCTACATCAAGGACGCCGATAAGCTCTTCAAGGAATTCGATACATTTGTTTACAAGCTAGATGCGACCTTGACCGATTACAAGCTCGAGCGCGCGTCGCTAGACGATATACGTACGCAGTTCGTCTCGCCGGACCAGCAGGTGCCGCCCGTCAATCTGAAGACCACGCGGCTCACGGGCTTGCGGCAGATGCGTGCCGCAGACAGCGTTTCGTTCGGCTCGAAATCTGCCAACCTCGGCGAAATGATGAATAGCCGTGTCCCGGGGGTGATCGTCCCGGACGGCTTTACGATACCGTTCCATTGGTACGACAAATTTATTCGCGACAACGGCATCGACAAGACGATACACACGCTGCTCGACGACAACGATTTCATTCACAATCCGCGGTACCGCCGGCAGAAACTCGAAGAGCTCCGAGCGTCGATCCAAAACGGTAAATTCGATCCGGCTCTCCGCCGCCAGATCCTGCTGAAATGGCGCACTCAACTCGGCGGGCGGCCTGTTTTCGTACGCAGCTCATCGAATTCCGAGGACCTGCCGAATTTCAGCGGAGCGGGCCTATATTCCAGCGTTCCGAACGTCCGCGAGGCCGATAAATTGATCGAAGCCGTCAAGAAGGTATGGGCGTCATTGTGGAAATTCGAGGCGTACGACGCCCGCGTCCGCAATTATGTGAGCCAGACGGATGTCTATATGTCCGCTCTTATCCAGGTCGGAATAAATATGACAAAAGGCGGCGTGATGATCACAAAGGACCCATTCGACGAGCAAAATAGCGATGCCGTTTATATAAGTGCCGTTTGCGGCCACGGTTCTAAAGTCGTCGATAACGCAGGCATTCCGGAACAGCTTCTTTTCAATCCGAAATCGAATTCCGTCGTGGTTATGACGCTTTCGCAGCAGGAAAATTCGCTGGAATTCGACGTGAACGGTGACCTTCGCTCGACGGCCGATAAATGTGCGAACGCGAGCGGCCGTGTCCTGACCGATCTTCAGGCCCGCAGTCTGGCAAAAGCGGCAGTAACTATTCAAAAGGTGTTCGGAAAGAAGGAACAGGATATCGAATGGGGAATAATGAACGGCCGGATCTATATCGTTCAGGCTCGGCCGTACCTCGATAATAAATGACCGAACCCGCGCGGGATGCGCGAACAAATTTTATGAAAAAACTATTTGCAGCGATCGTCTCGCTCGCCTTTGTTGCCTGTAACAACGCTCCGACGGTGGTTCAGCAAAATTCGAATGCCCCAGCCGCGCCGGAGCGCTCGGAAAAACTGCAGACCGTCGCCAGCCATACGACCGAAAACCTGAATCCGCCGATGCGTGACGCCGCCCCAACGTCCACCGGCGGCAAATCTAAATGGACGCAAAGCGGCGAACCGATAGACACTACCGAATTTGACGCGGCCATCGCCGTCGCGGAAAAAACGGTAAAGGCAAAGCCTTCCGACGAAGCCGCCAAGAAAGCGCTTTCCGAAGCCTTTTTCAAGCGCGGCGTAGCGTTGACCGACGCCCGCCAATACGCGGCCGCCATCGGCGACTATCGCAAAGCCGTAAAATACGACCCTTCGAACGCAGAGGCAAAGAACTGGGTCGAACAGATCATCGGTATTTATGACAGCATAAACCGCGATTACCCAAAGGAAGGCGAGGAACCACCGCCGCTGCCTTTCAAGAAGAGCTAACAGACGTAAACATTGACAGGCCCGGTGCCCGTCACATCATTTTCACAATTGATCCCGAGCCTGCCCCGCACTTCGCTTGGCGGCTCGGGCTTTTACTTTTGGCGGTTTTTTATTAAACTTTCTCTTTTCGATTTTTGGACATCTTTTAACACACGGAGAATTACTCAAGTTTTATGGCAATTTCAGCAAACGATATAAGAAAAGGGATGGTGATCCTCCACGAAGGCGCGCCGGTAAAGGTGATGGAATTTCACCACCACACGCCCGGCAACCTGCGGGCGATGGTCCAGGCCCGGCTTCGCAACCTGTTGACGGGAAACTCCTTCGAATTCCGCTTCCGGTCGAATGACACGCTGGAGAAAGTGACGCTCGAACAGCACAAGATGGAATATCTCTATTCGGACGGCTCGCACCATCACTTCATGAATACCGAGAATTACGAGCAGGTCGCGTTAACCGAGGACGAACTCGGCGATGCGGCACAGTGGCTGATGCCCGGCCTGAAGATCGAGGTCGAATTCTATAACGGTTCGCCGATCGGCGTCGCACTTCCCGGTTCGATGGAACTAACGGTCGTTACGACCGAACCAGTGTTGAAAGGAGCGACCGCTTCCAATTCGAACAAACCCGCCACGCTCGAAAATGGAGTAACGCTTCAGGTCCCGCCGTTCATTGTTGAAGGCGAAAAGATCCGCGTCAACCCGACCGAAGCCCGGTACATGGAACGCGTAAAATAGCATCGGTTTCGAGTTTCAGGTTTCAAGTTTCAAGTAACCAGCCTGAGGCCTGAAACCTGTAACCTGAAACATGTTTCTCCTTTACAGCCTGGTTCTAACGATAGCGTTCGTCTTGATGCTGCCGCTGTTCGTGCTGCGGCGTGAGAAATATGTATCGGGCTTTCGCCAGCGCCTGGGAAACTACCCCGAATTTCCGGCCGACGGCCGTTCCGTCATCTGGCTGCACTGTGTTTCGGTCGGCGAGACCAACGCCGCGCGGCCATTGGTCGATAGGCTTATCGCGAATTTCCCCTCGCATCGCCTCATCGTTTCTACCACGACAAAGACCGGCCAGGAACTGGCCCGCAACATCTTCGCTGATAAAGCTGCCGCCGTCATTTACTTCCCTTTTGATTGGAAATTCAGCGTACGCAGGGCTTTACAGACATTTAACCCGTCTGTCGTTCTGTTAATGGAAACAGAGATCTGGCCGCGTTTCATTCGCGAAGCAAAGCTTGCCGGATCCAAGATCGCCATCGTCAACGGCCGCCTTTCAGAGCGGTCAACTCATCGATATCTTTTGGCCAGGAGCTTTATTACCCGCACTCTCGGAGATGTAGACCTTGCATTGATGCAAGGTGAAAGCGATGCTCGGGCGATACGCGGCCTGGGAATGGAGCCGGCTAAGATAGCCGTCACAGGCAATATCAAATTCGACCTAGTCATCGATCCCGCCGAATCAGCAGTATCCGAACATATTCGCGAACGCTTCGGTTTTGACGGCAGCCGCCCGCTGATAATCGCCGCAAGCACACATTCGCCGGAAGAAAAGTTGATCCTCAATGCATTTGCGCAAATAAGTGGACAGGCAGCTAAGAAACCACGTCTTATGATCGTCCCGCGTCATCCGGAACGATTCGACGCCGTAGCCGAGCTCGCCGCGGAAAATGGGTTTTTGGCCGCGCGGCGGTCGGCGTCGTTGATGTCCGACGACCGGAATTCCGATGTCATAATTCTCGACAGCATCGGCGAACTCCGCGCCGTATATCAGCTCGCCGATGTCGTCTTTGTCGGTGGGTCGCTGATCCCGCACGGCGGCCAAAGCGTGCTGGAACCGGCAGCGGCCGGCAAGGCCGTCGTCACCGGCCCGCATACATCAAATTTTCGCGCCGTGATCGACAAACTCCTCGCCGAGAACGCGATCATCCAGATCGCTCGCCAGAACAGCGATGCCGAATACGCAGCTGAATTGAGTTCCATATTCGAACGCCTGCTCAGCGATCGATCGGAACGCGAGTCCCTTGGCAGAAATGCCGCCGCGGTGATCGAAGCCAACCGCGGATCGTCAGACCGGACAATTGCAGCACTCGCGGGATTGGTGAATACCGAATGATCATCGTCTACGTCCTCCTCGCTGCGATGCTTGTTTTTGTAAGCTACAAATCCTTTCGCGGCGGCATCGACTATCTCCGTTATTTCCGCACAAAACTCTCCGAACCCGTGTCGGAATATACGCCGTTCGCTTCGATTATCGCACCGTGCAAGGGCTTGGACGACGGGCTTGCGGCGAATCTTTCCGCACTGCTTGTGCAGGATTATCCGGAATACGAGATAATATTCGTTGTTGATGATCCGCAAGACGCAGCCATGCCGGTCATCGAGCAAGTTTCACGAAGCGCCGCCATTAACTCAAAGGTAGTTACGGCAGGAAAATCGGTAGTTTCCAGCCAAAAGGTCGAGAATTTACGCGAGGCGGTTCTGCATATCTCGCCGAGATCAGAGGTTCTCGTCTTCGTCGATTCGGATGCACGGCCATCGGGGAATTGGCTTCGGGATCTTGTTTCGCCGCTCGCGGATGAAACTACTGGCGCGGCGACAGGCTATCGTTGGTTCATTTCCAAACGCCCGGGATTCGCGTCTGAACTTCGCTCTGCTTGGAACGCCTCGATCGCGTCAGCACTCGGGCCGAACCTACGTTCCAACTTCTGTTGGGGCGGTTCGACCGCTATCCGCCGCGGAGTGTTTGAAAGGCTGAAGATTCGCGAACGGTGGCATGGGACGCTTTCGGACGATTTCACCATCACCCGCGTGCTTCGGGAAGCCGAGATGCCGATATACTTTGTACCGCAAGCACTTACGGCTTCCGTCGAAGATTGCACGCTCCTCGAATTGTTGGAATTTACGACGCGTCAGATAAAGATCACCCGCGTCTATGCGCCGCGTCTCTGGCGACTGTCGATGTTCGGCTCCGGGCTTTTCACGGTCGTAATGGTTTGGAGCCTGCTGAACCTTTTGGCGGTAAACAGCAGTTCGGCATCATTTTGGGTGTCCGCCGTCACTTTTGTCGCCGTCTCTGCGTTCAGCATTGGCAAAGCTTACCTGCGGCTTCTCGCCGTACGGCTCGTGCTCCCGCAATATAAAGCCGATCTGAAACGGCAATCGATCCCGCAAAATACCCTGTGGCTGCTCGCTACGCCGCTATTCTTTTTGAACTGCCTCACCGCCGCGGCCTCACGAAAGATACGCTGGCGCGGCACCGAATATATCCTGCGATCGGCAGTTGAAACGGAAGTATTGGGTGTTTCCGGGCAGCTCAAAAGTAAAAAGCCGAGGCCGTAAGAATTGCTATCATTATGATAAATCAGCTTTTGCAGGCATTCGGTCATACGAAACCTGCATCATAGAGCTTAATGAAAAACTTCCGCGCATACCGGCTATTTGTGTTTTTTGTCATTTTCGCCGCGCCCATTCTGCAGACGGCAGCTCAGGCGACGGCGCCTGCATCCACCGGAAAAGCGCCGATAATAATTATTCCCGGCCTTACCGGATCGGACCTGGTCAACAGCAAGACCGGCGAAGAGGTCTGGTTCAAATCGAGACGTGCCAAGGATGACGACCTGCGTCTGCCGATCTCGCCGAATCTTGCCCGAAACCGCGACAATCTTGTCACAAAGGACATAATCCGCAGCGTTCAATTTTTCAAATTCCTGCCGGAGACAGAAATTTACGAACGCTTGATCGACTCGCTGGAAAAACGCGGAGGCTATAAGGAAGGAAAATGGCTCGCGCCGCCGAAGGACGGTTATCAGGACACATTCTACGTGTTTCCGTATGATTGGCGGCGTGACAACGTCGAAAACGCCAGGCTTCTCGTCCGCCAAATTGAAGCACTAAAACGGAAGCTAGGCAAACCGGACCTGAAATTCAACGTCGTGGCGCATTCCATGGGCGGGCTGATCGCGCGTTATGCGGCGATGTATGGAAATGCGGACCTGCCGGCACCGGGCGCAAATCCCACGTGGGCCGGTTCGAAGCACCTGGACAGGATCTTTCTTGTCGGTACGCCGAACGAAGGCTCGGTCACCGCGCTGAATGCCCTCCTCAACGGGTTTTCATATGTCGGCGGCGGGCTTAACCTGCCATTCATTCAAAATATCAACCGATTCGACGTATTTACTATCCCGGCCATTTTTCAGCTTTTGCCGCATAATGGTTCGTTCCTTTCGTATGACGAGAGCCTGAAACCGCTCCAGATCGATCTATACAGCCCGAAAACGTGGGAAGCTTATGGTTGGAGCATCTGGCTTGACGACAACTTCACCAAAAAGATGTCGCCCGTCGAGCAGCGAAATGCCAGGGCATATTTCAACGCCGTACTCGCTCGGGCAAAACGCTTCCATGCGGCTCTTGACGCTAATCGCAGCGAGAAGATCCCGGTTTCGTTTTATATAATGGGAGCCGATTGTAAAGACACCTTGAACGGCGTAGTGTTGGTGCGGGACGATAAAAAGAACCGTTGGCGAACGCTTTTCGAAGCAAACTCATATACAAGCGCGAGCGGCGAAAAGGTTACGAGCGAACAGCTTAAGCCGCTGATCTACAGCGTCGGCGACAGCGTTGTAACAAAACGGTCGCTTACAATGGAGAGTGCAGCGGCCGCCGGAACAAAGAACGTCCTGCCGATCTCGGGCGAGATATTTCAGTGCGAAGGCCACAACAAGCTGCTGACGAATCCTGATATCCAGGATCAGTTATTAAAGCTGCTGCAGAACGCCCCCGTAAACTAGCTTCGTCTTTGGCGGGATTTCCTATAAAATAGCGCCGTTTACGCATAAGCGATATGACGAACGACCCGCTAAATGACGACGAAGGGTATCTTACCGAGGATGAACCTGTGAAAACGGCTCCCGAACCGCCGACTTCAGACGATTCCCAGGAATTCGCTCCGCTCCCCTTCACACCGGAGAGTATGGGAGAAACCGTTCGAAGATCAGGCCTTGCGTGGTCGGCCTCGATCGCGCTGTTCGGTTCCGTGGTCTTTATGCTCGTAATCGGCTGGTTTGCCGATCTCGTTTTGGGCAGTTCGCCGTGGGGCCTCGTCGCAGGGATCGTGCTCGGGTCGATCATCGGTTTTATCCAGTTTTTCCGCATTAACGCCCAAATTTTTAAGCAATCCCAACACAAATCCCATATCCATACTTTAAAGGGCGACGATGATCGCCTTTGATCTGCGCCTCGGAACCACCGACAACCGTCTCGCGGCTTTTGAAATTCGGCGGTTTCCCTTGTAAACTTTAAGTTTCGCAATGGGCGAGAATTCCGAACTTGTAACAGCAGAACAAACGGCGCCGCAACCGATAACCAATCGCCGGCTGCTTATCGGAATGGCGGCAGTTGCGATCGTCGGAAGTATTGCCGCGGCACTTGTCATTTCGGCTCGGTTCGGCGTTGGAGTTCTTTTCGGCGGTGCATTGGCGTTCGCGAATTATTATTGGCTCGAACGCTCGCTGGCGGCGTTGATCGGAAAAGCTGCTTCAGGAGAAAACCCCGGTTTTATTGCCGCACGGTACATTCTCCGCTACGTTGCGATCGGCGTCGTTCTGACGATAGTTTATATATCGAACGCAGTGCCGGTGATCGCGGTGATACTCGGCTTGGCGAGCTTCGCAATCGCCGTTGTTGTTGAAGGATCTATACGAATATTTTCAAACTCTTCTAAGAGGGATTTTTAATAATGTTCTTATTTGCAGAAGGCGGCCATCATACGCCGCTGATCGTGGAATTCATTAATCATTACCTTGGCGGCCCGGTCCATGATTTTCAAGTAGCGTACACCAAGCCGTTGTGGGACAAATTTCTCGGATATTTCGGCACGAACGCCGAAAGCGCATTCGGCCCGTACACCGCGGAAAACGCGATTCCGTGGTACACGATCATGTTCGTCATTGCGGCGATCCTGACCGTGATCATCGTTTCGCTGTTCAAAGGCAAGTTGTCCGAAGACGATCCGAGTAGCGGCCAGCTAACGCTCGAAGCGGGCTTTCTAGCGATCAAGGGATTGGTCGTCGATGTAGTTGGCGAACACGGATTTAAATATTTTCCGGTCGTTGCAACATTCGCCATTCTCGTCCTCGTATCTAACCTGCTCGGTTTGTTCCCGCTGTTCATGTCGCCGACCGCACATGTCAGTGTAACGTTTGCGCTGGGTATCGCATCGTTCGTTTACTACAACTACGTTGGTATCAAAGAAAACGGAGTGTTCAATCACGTTGCGCATCTTGCCGGGCCCAAACTGCCGCTGATGATGATGATATTCATCACGCCGCTTATCTTTGGTATTGAGCTCGTCAGTAACTCAATTCGCCCGCTGACGCTCGGGCTCCGCCTTTTCGCAAACTTGTTCGCGGATGAACAGATCACGGCGCAGATCGCCAATTTGTTCCCGCCGTACACTCAGATCTTGCTGCCCGTCGTGCTCATGCCGCTGGCAGTATTCGTTGCATTCGTTCAAACGCTGGTGTTCACGCTGTTGTCGACGATCTATCTAAGTGAAGTTTCGCACGGCCCGCACGAACATACGCACGGCGGCGAACATTCGCCGGTCACGGGCGAGGCGATCACGACTGCGCACGTTTAATTAAAGTTTTTTGAAGGTTTTTGAAAATTAACTGCCCGGCTCGCATTTTATAGCGGATATGCCCGCACGCATCAGGAGCCTCGACTCCAACGAGAGTAGAAATCGAGTGCATACCGGAAGTGAGGCGAAATAATACCACCCGCGGCCCGTGCAGATTTCATTTCGAAAAATCTTCGCAATTTAGACAAAAGATAAATTTCAGGAGATATAACAATGAGAAAATTCAAGATCGTATTCTTTTCGCTTCTCGCTCTTGCTCTTTCGGCCATTCCGGCCATGGCACAGGGTGCGGGTGCTGCTGACAATGATTCGACCGTTCAGGCTTACAAGGCGCTTGCTGCGGGCCTCGGCTTCGGTATCGCTGCGGGCCTCGGCGGCCTTGCTCAGGGCAAGATCGGTGCTTCCGCCGTTGAGGGCGCTGCCCGCAACCCCGGAGCGGCCGGTACCGTTCAGACGATGATGATCATCGGCCTCGCGCTGATCGAGTCGCTCGTGCTGTTCGCGCTGGTTATCGTATTCGTTGTTCTGCGTCCGACCGCCTAGTATCGGTTTGCGAGAACTTTGGTGCGGGCGAGGTTTTACGGAATCTCGTCCGCATTTTAATTGGCGCGGATATGTGATAAAAGACTCTTCGCTGCCTGAATATTTGCAACCAATAGATATTCGTAACGTTCTAAATACAAATGGCTGACCAATTTGTAGGACAAACTATCGCCGACAAGTACCGGATCGAATCATTTCTTCGGATAAGCGATAACGGACTGTTATTCCGGGGACGCCATATCCCCATGGACAAACGCGTGACGATCAAGCTGCTGCTGCCGGAACTGATCGCGGACGAACCCAGCATCCGCGCATTTGAAGTCGAAGCCCGTTCATCCGCGCGGCTTAACGATCCCAACATCCTGAACGTCACCGATTTTGGGACCGACAGCGCAGGCCAGCCTTACATTATTTACGAGGATTTTCCGGGGACGACACTAAAGGATATCATCCGCGGCGAAGGCCGCCTCGGCGCCGCCCGAGCCGTTAACATAGCAAAACGGACTGCGTTCGCTCTCGCGGCAGCGCACGCCCACAAGGTCGTACATGGCGGCATCACTTCGAATAATATTCTTGTCAACAGGACGTCCGCCGATGTTGACCGTATAAAGGTTTACGAATTTTCGGCCGAATATTCCGCCGGCCGTGACGACACGGATCCCGGCCGCAATCTGGCGTATCTCTCACCCGAACAGGCGTCGGGACGTTATTCCGCCGATGAACGTTCAGATATTTACAGCCTCGGCATTGTTCTCTATGAAATGCTCGCGGGGGAAGTACCCTTTTCCGGCGATTCGCCAAGCGCCATTGTCTTTAAGCATCTCGAAGAACCGCCTCCGCCGCTGTCAGCGTTCCGGCAGGACCTTCCGCCCTCGCTGGAAACCGTGTTGATAAAGGCTTTGGCAAAAGATCCGGCCGCACGCCAGCAGACCGCGCAGGAATTTGCGTTCGAGCTCGACCGTACGATGACGGATGCGGCGGCCGCTGCGACGGCGGCGCCGTCCGGGAATAATATCTGGAAAACGGCTTTTGTCGTCCTCGCGGGAATTGCGATCCTTGCTGCCGCTTTGATCTACGCGACGTCCAGCAAGCAGACCAATCCGACCACCCAACTGGCGACGGACGCGAATGGGCAGCCCGTCCAGCCAATAAATCCGGCGACCGGCGTTCAGGAAGAAAGCCTCGCGAATATGCAGGGAATGTCGGCGGAGACGATCTCAAATTCCAATATGGCGGTTCCACCGGGAACCCTGCCGGGCGGTGACGGATATAATCCTTGGGCAAACGGTGGAGCTCCGCCGGCTGGCGGCCCGCCTACATATATCGGCCCGGGCGGCCAAGTGATCACGATCGATCCGAATAGCCCCAGCCAGTTCATGCCCGCGGAAGGCGGAGTGATACTCGTGCCGGTCCCGGCCAATACCAATACGGCTGTTAAGCCGACACCATCGCCGAAAGCGGGCGCAGATGCGAATTCGCAACCGGCTGCCGAGCCCTCGAAGCCCGCCGCATCGCCGACACCGGAAAAGCCTGCGGCTACACCCGCGGCTAAGCCCAAGCCCGCACAGACACCGGCCGCAAAACCTGCCGCCAGCGGAAAGCCTGAGGAATCTCTGTGATCACTTGACTAGGTCCCAAAGCATTTTGAGTGCCAGCAGGAAGACGGTCGAGAGGAAAATCCGCTTGATCCACTTTTCGTTCAGCCTGGTCGTATAATGGGCGCCGACATACCCGCCCGCGAACATCGTTACTGCCAGAATGATGCCAAGGCCGTAATCGATAAGGCCCTGCCATGCGAATACGATCGTCGCGATCAGTGATGAGAAGACATTGATCAGTTTTGTCGCCGCTACCGATTCCGTGAATGACATCCCGAAAAATGCCACGAGGACCGTCGTAAGCACGGTCACGTACCCGCCGCTGTAAAGCCCGCCGTAAATGCCTAAAAGGAAAGTAAGCAAATACGTCAGCATCAACGCACGTCCGGATATCGCGTGGCCCTCGACGGCACGGGAATCTCGTTTTACCAGTGTAAATACCGCGATCGCGATCATAGCGGCCGATACCATTATCTTAATACCCTGATTCGTAATGAGGCCGACGAGCGCCGCTCCGATCGCGCTGCTGATGATGGTCAGGACCACAAGAGGGGCCACTCGCTTCTTATCGATCGATCCCTGCCGCAGAAACGGTATTGTGCCCCCGATCGCCATGAACACCAATCCGAACATGTTCGTCGCAACTGCTCTCTTTTCATCGATGCCGAATTCGAACATCGCCGGCACCGTGATCAGGGAATTGCTGCCCGTCACGACCCCGATCGCACTGGTCGCAAAAAACAGCAAGGCAAGAATAATCAGGTTGGTCAATGACAGTCCCATTTAATATTCGGCAACACCAGGGTTAGATAATGAACTATTTTCAGCGGAAATGAAAAAGCCCTCCGGGTTGCCCCGGAGGGAAATTAAAGACAGGAAGCAAACAAGAAACTGCCTAGAACGTTATTCTCGCTCCAAGCTGAATGACACGAGCCTCGCGAGTCTCAGTGTATCTGCCGAAATCCGGACTCGTCATATTCAGGTTGATCGTCGTGAACTGTGGTGTGTTCAGTAAATTGAACGCCTCGAATCGTAATTCAAGATAGTTTGATTCGCTGAACAGCCTCGTCTTTTTCGTCACGATCGCGTCCCAATTGTTGATGGGATTATCCAGCCGGAACTGATTTCTGCCCTGTGTGCCGCGCCGGAATCCGTTTGGACATTCCGCCGATGGTATGCCTAAAACATTGATCGTGTTTCCGGTCGCAACGCTCGTTACAGGCACACTGCAACTAAACGAACGAAAAGCTCCAGGGTTAAACCCAAGACGGTCGTTATCGCGGGGATCGAGAGCCTGGAACGCCTCGGACCCAATGTCCGCGAAATTGATCACCGCGCCGCCCGAACCGTCCGTATCGAACGGATTGAGGACACTGACAACACGGCCCGATTGGTATGAATAGATGCCGCCTATACTCCATCCGTCAAGCAGTCTATTAATAACTCCGCTCGTTCGTTTGAAGAAAGGCAATTCGTAAATAAAGCTCGCCACGAACCGGTGCGGCACATCCTCTTCGGAACGCCCCCAGCCGGCCCGTCTGTCGACCAGGTCAAGCTGTCCTCGCTGAGAGTCGGCATCCGAAAGCGATTTCGAGAACGTGTATGCCAGTTGGAATTGAAGCCCATCCGGACTAAACCGCTTTTGAAAATTTGCTTCAAAGGCGTCGTACTGCGAATTACCGCCCGTCGTCAATTGGTTTAAAGCGATTCGAATATCGTCATTCAGTCTCCGCGAATTCGAATTTGCAGTGGTGATATTCGGGATCGGCCCAAATTCCACCGTATTGAGCAACGGAATCCCACCCGGCCTCAGCGATGCCGGAATGAACGTTCCAACCGCCGGATTTACCGCTTCCCGAACGTATAGCTTATGCGAGCGATTGCCGACATAGCTTAGCCCAAGCACGTAATCCCGTAGGAACGCACGCTCGAATGTGAGATTGAACTGAAGAGTTTCCGGAGTTTCTATGTTCGGATCGATCGGCTGCGACATTTGGCCAAGCGGAGCCGTGATCGTGAACTGATTTGCCGCGAACGGGTTTGGCACAGCCCCCTGGTCACCGCCGAAAACCGGGAACGGATCGGGAGCGAACGGGTCTGCCAGCGTGCCGCTTGCCGGGAACTGGAAGAAGTTCGTTCCGTTGAATCCCGGTGCCGACAACTGCTGCAGTGCAGTATCGCCGATGATCGCGCCGTAGTACATTCCAATACCGCCGCGTATAACTGTCTGATTTTCGCCAAGAATGCTCCTGAGCAGCCCCTTTCCGCCGTTAAGAGCATAGGCAAACCCAACCCTGGGAGCCCAATTGTTTTTATCCAGCTGGATTCCGCCGGCCGGTACAGTGCCGCCTAGTACCGGGTCCGGATCGCCTACATATACAAGGCCTCTCGGCGCCCGTCCGCCGGCCGGTACAACGATCGGGACTCCATTCTCCGTCCTCAACTGCCCGGTAGTTAGCAGTGTCGAGATCGCACCGGGCCGATAAAAGGCCACCCTATTCAGTTTGTCCGTTAACGGTGAATTGTATTCGTAACGAACGCCGAAAGACAGGGTTAAATTATTTGTAGCCCGCCAGGTATCCTGGGCAAAGAAGGCAGCGGCTGTCTGACGATATGCGCGAATTCCTGCCGCGCCAAACTGAACGGCCGCCGGGCTGTTGCCGATGAGAAAATCAGCAAAATCGTCGCCGGTCGTATTTGTGGAGCCAACCAGGTCAATGGCCGAGAATGTCAGAATGCCCTGGTTGACGAATAGGAAATCAGTAGCCTGTCTGTATTTTGTCCAATCACCGCCGAATTTCATTCGATGGTCACCGAACACCCAGCTCAGCGAGTCCTGAAACTGAATGTTCTCGGTAATTCGTCGCTGTGGGCCTTGAATGGAATTTCCCAGCGTGATGTCACGATCGAACAGCACGATCGACGGCGGCCCGGCAAATTCACCGTTGGCGACAAAATTCGACGTAAACCCGATCTCTGCCGGTGTCGTGCGATTGACGGGAGCAACGCCGGGCTGTTTATTCTTGGAATAATTGATCAGGAACGAATTTACGAGGTTCGAATTGATCACCCAAGTATACCTTCCGACGTAATTTCTGGTCTTCCGAAGATCCGAAGCACCAAATCCCGGCACATCCGCACCACCGAAAGCGAATGGCGAGAACACGTCCGAATCAAAGTAATTGAACGTAAAGTTCAAGATGTGATTCTGAGTGATATTGTGGTCCAGCCGTGTAGTGAAGTAATTGTTTTCGGTTATCTCGTTCGCGCTCACCTGCGCGGCAGATCCGGCCGTTGTCTCAGGCAAAAACTGCAGATAAAACCGGGCGATCGGCGAGATCCTGTTGGCGGGGATGGTGTTATTGGGAAACGGAGCCCCGGTTACCGGGTCGAGGATAGTGGTGCTGAATACGCCGTTCCGTTCGGCAGCGGTCGGCAGGCTCGGCAGTGACCGGGTTTGTCCGATGTTCTGCCATCGGCGTTCAAAATCCACGAAGAAGAAGCTCCTGTCCTTTCCCTTGTAGATCATTGGCACGCCTTCACCGAAATTCAGGAAATATATCGGCCCGCCAATATTAAAGCCGAATTCCTTTCGTTCGAATCTGCGACGAAGATCGGTATCAGCTGTCGCGCCTGCCGGCGGCAGTGCTTTATCAAGGAACCTTGCCGCCGAAAGTTCGGTCGGTCGGAAAAAGAATCTTGCATTCCCGTGAAATTCGTTAGTTCCCGATTTGGTCACAACGTTGACTATAGCACCCGTGTTTCGGCCGAATTCCGCCTCGAAGTTCGACGTGAGCAAACGGAATTCCTGGATCGCGTCCGGCCGCGGCTGTGCACCGATTGTGCCTCCTACCGCAACCTCGTTGTTGTTTCCGCCATCGAGAGTAACGTTGTTCTCAACGCCGCGCTGCCCGTTAACGCGAAAACCTGTACCGTTGCCGAACGCACCTTCCGACCGCGTCACGCCCGGCTGCAGCAGAGCAAGGTCGAGAACGTTGCGGCCGTTGAGCGGAAGACCTTCGACCCTTCTCCGATCGACCGTCGTTCCCAGGGTTGGCGTTTCGCGGTCGACCAATTCGACGCCTGCCGTCACCGTCACCTCGCCTGCGACGCCCGCCACAGTCAGTGCGATGTCCAGAACCAAGTTGCGGTTTGGCTCGACCGTAACGTCGACCAATCTCGTTTCAGTGAAATTCGCGGCACTGGCCACAATGTTGTACCGTGCCGGCTCTATCTCAAGAAATTGGTATGTTCCATCACTTCCCGCCGTGGTCGTTCGGA
>JAEZIT010000138.1 GCA_023436495.1 Acidobacteriota bacterium | reverse complement strand
GCCGTGTTCGGTCCAATTATGATAGATGCAATATAATTCGCGGTTGTCGGGGCCGCGAACGACGCTGTTATGCCCGGGTCCGATTATTCGATCCGGAATCGTGCGCAGGACAGGCAGGACCGATTCGCCGTCGGCGACCTGTTCCCATTCGTCGTCACGCATTATCCGATCAGATAAAGCAAAGCTGACGCCATAGGTCGTGTTCTGCCAATTGCCGCCGCTGAACATCTCGTAATACAGGCCTTTACGTTTCAGAATGAACGGCCCTTCGACGGTGTGCCAGCGAACGCCGCCCTTTTCGATACGGTGCGGGTCGTAAACCTGCCAATCGTATTTTGCACGTGTTACCGGCCGCGGTTTCCCGGCAAGCGTGAACCAATCGACCATCTCATCGACCACGGTTCCGGTGCCGATGTGACTGTGCTCGAGAAAATCGGTCGCGTAGAACATATAACGCCGGCCGTCGTCATCCGTAAAAACGTGGGCGTCGATCGAAAAGTCTTCCGTCGTGAGGCGGACTCCGGAATCGACATAGCCGCCATCAGGCCGCGACGAGACCGCGACGCGCAAGTGCATGAGCACTTCGTTGCCTACGCTGTAGTAGAGATAAAATTTTCCGTTGTGATAAGTGACCTCAGGCGCCCAGTAGTACGGATCGTCGCCGGCGAGCGGTTCCATCGCCCCGCCCGCTTCGGTCCAATTTACGAGGTCGTTCGATCGTAAGACGCCGAAGACGCGGCCATCTGTCCAATGCCCGGTGCAAAAGGCGAAATATTCGCCGCAGAACTTTAATACGTACGGATCCGGAAACGAACGGCCGTAAACCGGATTTCGATACGTGGAAACTGATTCTGAAGTTGACGTATCAAACATTACACGGTCAGCGGCCAGCCGCAGCCTTTGGTCTATAACGCTGTCTGGTGCACGGGCTTGTGTTTTGGAATTACGTGATTGAGCTGGCTCGTTACCTGCGAAAGGTCTCCGATAAAGCAATCGCCGAGCTGTGCGGACGTATTGGTGCCCGACAAAGCGAAGATAGGAATTTGGACGCCTCCGTCAGGTGTTTGAACGAACTGTTTTATCGTATTCAGCTCGTCAGAAAGGCAATCGACCTCGAGCACGAACACATCCGGCCGGTCACGTACGGTAAAATCCGCCATGTCCTCGAGAAGTTCGATAATGTCGTCTGCGATCTGAAACGCAAACCTGTTGTTCTTGATCCAACGAATGATCGATTCATTGTTCTTACGAGCACCGCCTTCGAGCAGCAGTATTACCGGAGCATGTTTATTAGAGCTTTTGATCATAATTTTCCTGTATTACAGTTTGTCGGATAGGGCAACACTGTATCTGTACGTTCTATTACCAAACGGAATCATTAATATAAGCAATTGGCATACCTCTCGGATAAGAGACTGCTAAAGCGAACAAATGCAGGAATTACGAAAGTCCTATTAAAACAGCGCGTTTTTGATCTGGAATCCCGGAGTGGATCCGTACGGTGTTGATACATAAGAGAATTAGCTTTGAATTTCGAACCTCAGCGAATAGATTATAGGTATGGCAATTTTAGTAACGGGCGGCGCCGGATATATCGGGAGCGTAGCGGTCGAGGATCTTAAGAACAAAGGCGAGGAAGTCGTCGTCGTGGACAATTTGGTTTACGGCCATCGTGAAGCAGTTGCGGACGGTGTACATTTTTATGAAGGGAATATCGGGGATAAGAAATTTATCGGCGATATTCTGGACGCACATACCATCGAAGCGTGCATGCATTTTTCGGCGTATGCATACGTGGGTGAATCCGTCGAAGATCCGCAGAAATACTTCGAGAACAATTTTACGGAAACGCTGGCGCTGCTCGGGTTGCTGATCAAAGGTAACGTCAAGAATTTTATATTTTCATCAACGTGTGCAACTTACGGCGATCCGCAGTACGTGCCGATTGACGAGAAGCATCCGCAATGGCCGGTTAACCCGTACGGATGGTCGAAATTCATGGTCGAACGGGCCCTTGAGGCGTGCGATAAGGCGTACGGTTTGAAATATGTTGCGCTTCGTTATTTTAACGCCAGCGGCGCGACGCAACGCTGCGGCGAGGACCATCAGCCCGAAACACATCTGATCCCGCTGGTCCTGTATGCCGCGATGGGCAAGATCCCGCATGTGTCTATCTTCGGCAACGATTATCCAACGCCGGACGGGACGGCGGTGCGCGATTACATCCATATCTCGGATCTAAGCCAGGCGCACTTGCTTGCGCTCGAACACCTGCGGAAAGGAGGCAGGTCGGAGTTTATAAACCTCGGCAATGGTAACGGATATTCTGTTAAAGAGGTCATCGACACAGCGCGAAGAGTTACCGGAAAACCGATAGAGGCGGTCGACGCGCCGCGACGAGCGGGCGACCCGGCAGAGCTCGTAGCCGACGCTAAGAAAGCTCGCGAGGTGCTCGGGTGGAATCCGCAATCGCCGGAACTCGAAAAAATCGTCGAAAGCGCGTGGAACTGGCACCGGGATCACCCCAACGGGTATGAGTAATTCCGTGCTAAAATCAGCCTGATCTTAATTATGATGGAAAGCCGGATCTCAAAAAATCGCATTTCCCGGAAAGCCGCGAGTTTTACCGAATCGGTCATTCGCGAAATGACACGCGAGGCCTTGAAATACGGCGCGGTAAACCTTGGGCAGGGTTTTCCGGACTTTGCGGCGCCTGAGGATATTAAACAAAAGGCGATGGAGGCGATCGCCGACGATCATAACCAGTACGCAATCACGTGGGGCGTAAAGAGTTTCCGCGATGCGATCGCCAAGAAGTCGATGTGGTTTTTGGGGCTAGACCTCGATCCGGAGACCGAAATAACGGTGACTTGCGGCTCGACCGAGGGAATGATCGCGGCGATGATGGCGACGGTCGATCCCGGCGAAGAAGTGATCGTTTTCGAACCGTTCTACGAAAACTACGCACCGGATGCGATATTGTCCGATGCCGTGCCGCGGCATGTCCCGCTATATCGAACCGATAACGGATTTATATTTGACCGCGACGAACTTCGCGCGGCTTTTAATAGCCGAACCAAAGCCATCATCATCTGCAATCCGAACAACCCGACGGGTAAAGTATTCTCAAAAGAAGAACTGGAGTTCATTGCCGATCTGTGCCAGGAATTCAACGCGCTTTGCTTTACGGACGAGATCTATGAACACATAATCTTCGGACGGGCGGCGGATGCGGACCCGCTTTCGCACACGTGCATGGCAAATATCAGCGGCATGCGCGATCGCACGGTGGTCGTTAATTCACTATCTAAAACATATTCGGTGACGGGATGGCGCGTCGGATACTGTATCGCTCCGCCGGACATTACATCGGCGATCCGCAAAGTCCATGATTTCCTTACAGTTGGGGCCGCGAATCCGCTCCAGCACGCCGGAACATATGCCATGAGCCTGCCGCCGAGCTATTACGATGAGCTGCAGCGCGAATACCTGCGCAAACGCGATATGATCGTGCCGGTGCTGAAAGATGCCGGTTTTAATTGCGATCATCCGGAAGGCGCGTACTACGTAATGGCCGACATTTCGAATTTCGGTTTCGCGAATGATATCGAATTTACCAAGCATCTTATTCGCGAGATCGGAGTGGCCGTCGTTCCCGGCTCGTCGTTTTATCACGACTCTGCGCTGGGGTCGCAAATGGTCCGCTTCTGTTTCTGTAAGAAGGACGAAACGCTGGAAGCGGCCGCCGAACGGCTGATAAAGCTCGCAAAATAGTCGAAAAAGCAACCAAATCCCGCTCGCTCCGCAACAAATTGCATATTAGGAGCGTAAAAGGCTCCGGAACCCAATTTTATTCATAACGCAAATCGGAGGTATTTATGTATCGCAAATTATTTGCTTTTATTTTGCTTTCATCTTCCACTGCGGCAGCAGCTTATGCTCAAACACCGGTCCCGCCGGCCGCACCGGAGACGAGGGCATTTTCGATGTTCTTTGACAGTGATGGCGGCTATCTTGGTATTCAGACCGTGGACGTAACAAAGGAGAACTTTGCTAAATACGGACTTCGCTACGTTCGCGGCGCGGCGGTTGAGAAAGTGGTCGAAGGATCTCCGGCGGCGGCGGCAGGCCTGCAGAACGGCGACGTCGTGGTGGAATTTAACGGCGAAGCGATCACCAGCGTCCGTAAGCTCACGCGGCTGATCGGCGAGGTCGCGCCCGACCACCAGGCGAGGATCAAGGTCCTGCGCGGCGGCAGCGAACGCGAGTTCACGGTTACTGTCGGAAAGCGGCCCGCTCCGAAATTTGAGGACGGCAATTTCCGCATTCGCGTCCCGCAGGGGACGTTTGACTTCCCGGATATGCCGGGCGTGCCGCCGATCGGCTCCGCACCGCGTGTTCCGAATGCACCGGACGCTCCAGGCGATGTTTTCGTGTGGCGAGGATTCGGCAACCGGCAAATAGGCATAAGCGTTTCGCCGATGACCAAACAGCTCGGCGAGCATTTCGGTGTGACGGACGGGAAAGGCCTTTTGATCAATAACGTTCGTGAAAATTCGCCGGCTTTCAAGGCGGGACTGAAGGCCGGAGACGTGATCGTCGAGGTGGACGGCAAAGCGGTATCCGGAGATCTCGATCTGATACGCGCCGTGAATGACAAGAAAGAAGGCAATGTAACGCTGACGATCGTTCGTGACCGGAATCGTCAGACGATAAGCGTGACGCCCGAAACGGTCAACCGCGACATTGGCCCGATGCTCGATCGAATGGACGGAGCACCGGAATCGTTCCGTATGGTAAGGCCGGCTCTTCCTATCTCACCGGCCGTCGTCGCACCGGGTGTGCGAATTATGACAAGCCCGCGCGTACTTTAATAGAGACACACGCGAATCGGCAGGCAGGAGCTTTCGAGTGCTCGTGCCTGCCGTTCCTTTTTGCCGTTTCCTATCCCTGCTGCTTCTTTAGTGTTTCCTTTCTTAATTCGTTCGCACGATTGCTGTAATCCCTCGCCTCTTCCATTATCTTTCGATAATTCTCGCTTCTTTGTTTAAATTCTTCTTTCACTTTTTCGCGCAGCTGACTGTTTTTGGGATCGTAATTATCGCGAAGCGCTTGCGCCGCCTTTCGGTAATTTTCAAACGCTTCCATTTCGCGTTTCAGGCTTTCTTCCTTTAACCGCAGATATTCGCGATAGTCTTCGTTTATCTGCATTTCCTGCGCCTGCTGGATCTTCTTGACGGCATTCTCGCCGAACGACGCCCCGTCGTTTATGAGATAGACGACGTCGTTCGAGATCTTTTTGACGGTTTCGGCGTCGTTCGATTCCATCGCTTTCTTCAGCTCTTCACGCTTGCCCTCGTTGTTTTCGTAAAGGACTTTGATCTTCTTTAGGTCTTCGTTCGCCTGTACGACCAACTCGCCGGCGGCAGCGGTCTCGTCTACCGGTCCGAAGATCTCGACCTTGCCATCGCCGCCCGTCGCCCTGCAAGCCGTGATAAACATCAAGCCGCCGACAAGTGCGTACAGAAGCAATGGCCTAACCCGGTTCTCGTAGATCCTCATGTCAGAAAACATAACATATACGGAAGAATTATTGACAGGGATGGATAGGATAGAAAGGATAAGAATGCGTTAACTTTTTTATCGACTTCCTCCCTATCAAAGATAATTCTGTAATTAGGTATTTACAGGGATGAAGGAGATGAAGTGGATACAAAGAACTGCTCTAAACCGTTCTTTTGCATTATCCTTTCTATCCTATCCATCCCTGTTAGAAAATTCTCCTATTCCCGCGGCGCCAGATGAAGCCGTCGAGTATGTAATGCGTCAGTTGCGGTACCGCGAGCAGAGGCACGAGATAAACTGCCCATTCGTTCCAGTCCCAATTGCCGCCGAACAGCCAGTTGCGTTCGTGCCAGACGCCGCGGCTCCAGAAAAGCTCTTCGACGTAAGCAAGCGCCCACAGCGTCGCCAGAAATATCAGCCAGTTCTGCGAGAGCGTGCGGTAAACGCGGCCCGCAGATTCGCGGCGCGACCGCGCGTAGAAATATATCAGTGCAAAATAAGGCACGCCGTGGATGATCACGTTCGTGACCGTGAATGCATAATCCGAATTGAATGCGACGATGCCGACGTACCAGCAGACGGCGGTCGTCGCAACGACGATGTCCTTGCCCGGATTAAGAAAGCCGTCGCTGAAATAGAGATAGGCCGACTTCGCAAAATAGGCAGATAGGGCAATGGCATAAACCGGAAAGAGGACGTCGTCGACAAAATCCGGCAACAGGAAGAAGTCGTTCTCCACGAACCAGTTGAAGTTTCGCGGCAGGCTGGTCATCCAGAACGCAAGCGGATATATAGTTGCGAGATATACCGCCGCCGCATCGATCCACCACGTCCATCGCGCGGTCTCATTCAGCTTTCGCCGGTACAGCGCGACCCAGCCGTATTGCTGTCTGACAAAATGAAAGACCGCCGCGATCGCAAGCGCACGCCAGAAGGTCAGCGCGCCTTCGGAATAAAGCGCGACGCCGACGGCGTAACCGAAAAGCGGCACGAGTACGTAAA
This sequence comes from Acidobacteriota bacterium, assembly GCA_023436495.1. GTDB lineage: Bacteria > Acidobacteriota > Blastocatellia > Pyrinomonadales > Pyrinomonadaceae > OLB17. The sequence goes on along the minus strand of JAEZIT010000138.1, from coordinate 1,110 downwards.
GCCATTTTCGGCGCTTGAATTCTTCGACGTCGAAATAAACCCGAAAGCTGGTCGACCAGACATGCGCTACGTCGATCAGGAGAACGGCTGTGACCCACGTCCAGTCGGGGGATTCGTCGTTAAGAATGCCGAGCTGCCAGCCAAGAGCGAGGAGCAAAAGCGATAAAACCGCGCTGCCTAAAAATGCACCAAGGTCGACGTTTCTCGAAAAGAGCCAGAGATTTGAATCAGAGAGCCGGGGCGATGCCGGGTCTTTCGGCCGGTAATTCCCAAGATTGTCGTTGACTACTTCCACTCTTTCTCAACGTTTTCTCGACCCGGCCGTAATTATTTCCTCGGCGGCGCGCAAGCCATGATAAAACGCCTCCTCGAACAGGGCGACGCCGCTCAGATCGGTGTGAGCGAAATGTATATTCCTGTACGGCTGCATGGCCTTTTCACGGATGCCGCTCCAGATAAAACCGGGACGCGGGCTTATCATCGCATGGCCCCAACGCATTATATCTATTCGCGTCGTCAGGTCATACACTTCAGGGTGCGCACGCGCAAGGTCGGCCAGGCAAACATCCGCAAGGTCGCGCCATTCGTAATTGAAGAGCTTTGTCCGAGCGTTCTCTTCATGGCACATCGGATAATAATAGGTCCAGACGGTCGGCCCATAGTCGATGCCCTTTTGGTGCGTCGCATTCACATAACCGAGCGACGGGCTTTCGTACAGAACATTGTCCCAGGCGAGCGGGAAATCGCGATTAAACCGCGGTTTGGGGCGGTCTTTGAGAAAGAGATTCGCAACGAACCATGCGTTGTGCTGGAATTCGCCGGCATTAAACGGCGAATTGTCGGGAAATCCGCGAATGACATACGGCGCAGTGAAAATCGGCGAAGCAAATATCACATTTTCACATTTGAACCCGCGCAGTTCATTCCCATTTAGAGAAACGACATCCACGCTATTGTCATGCGGCACGATCGAAACCACGGCATGCGATCTTTCCATTTTGTCGCCGATCGCATTCGAAAAATGGTTTACAAACCGCCCATTGCCTTCGGGAAATGTGATGAACGGCTGCGATTCATCGCCGCTTTTGGCCACGCGCGAACAGAAATAGA
>JAEZIT010000070.1 GCA_023436495.1 Acidobacteriota bacterium | reverse complement strand
CTTCGGTTCACCGAAGGGCGAAGGTATCGATGGCGACGTCGGCGTTTCCGGCAGACCTGTATGCGGTTCCGCCGCGTCGAACGGCGATGAAGTGGACATCTCCCCAAAGCTCGGCGGGCTCAAACTTGGCTCGCTGAATTTTGGAGGCTCCGGTGCCGGCTCCGACAGGGGCGGAATGTCGATGACCTGTTCATCGCCCATTTCCCTTCGGATCTCATCTTCCGAAGCATACATCGTCTTGACCGAATCCTGTTCGTCCGGAAGCTGCAGAATATCGTCATTGCTGCCCGCTTTGTCCTGCGGAATGGCCGCCGCTATGTCTTCCGGCCGTGCGACCATCGTCTTGTACGGATCAACCGGCTCGTCCGCGACGAGCGGCGTTCCGTCCACCTGGCAAAACCGCATTGAATCGTCAAATGTTTTCTGACAAGTCGGGCATCTTTTCATCGATAAATATTCGTCCTTTTTGGCAATGTTCCGATCGCACGCCTAACACGTGCCGTTTGAAAGCGCCAAAAATGCCAGGCGCAAAGTTCAGAGCCCAAACCGTGATTCGAACTCTGAACTTTTATACATTTAACACCAAACTAATTCAAGTTTTGAGAAGAAATAACTGATCTCGATCGCCGCATTTTCGTCCGAATCCGACCCGTGGACCGCATTCTCGCCGATCGACGCAGCAAATTCCTTTCTCAGCGTGCCTTCTGCCGCTTCCGCCGGATTCGTCGCTCCCATCAGGTCGCGCCACGACTTCACAGCGTTCTCCTTCTCCAACGCCAGCACGACGCAAGGCCCGCTCGACATAAACTCCGTCAGCTCTTCATAAAAGCCCTTACCCGCATGCACCGCGTAAAATCCTTCAGCCTGCTTCTTCGACTGATGGATCAGCTTCATCCCGCGGATCTTGAACCCCGCACCCAAAATACGATCGATGATCTTACCCGAATTCCCGGCCGCAACAGCGTCCGGCTTGATGATTCCAAATGTTAATGTGCTCATTAATGATTATTTTTCCTTAATTGAAATAAATTTGAACGCTTTCACTTTTCTTTCTTTTCTTAGTTTCTTCTTTCGTAGACAAAACTTCTATCTTTCCGCCTCTTTCATAAAAACTTTGAGACGAACATGTATTGAGTCAGAGATCGATCAGGTCGTTTCAATACCGTCAGCCGCAGCCACGGTTGACTGTGCCAAAGCGCAGTCAATTGGCTCGACCAGTATCCACATCAGGAACTTTCCCCGCCCTCAATTCTTCGAAGACGATGCCTTCCCGACTCAACCACCACAAATAAACTCTTTAGTTCAGCGGATTCGTAGCTATCCAAAACCCGGCTAAGTTCGATATGGACAGTATTTTGGTCAGTCGGCAGAATTCGCAGGTAAATAACGCCTGCGCAGATCTTCTTAACAAACACAAGATTTCCGTAATCCCGGTCTCGCGTCAAAAAGATCCTGTCGAGTTCGATTGCCTTTCGGAGATTATCCTCATCGGATGCCGTCGCCATCCCCAATTCCCGAACGCGCACCACATCATGCCCCTTTTCGGCGAGGAAACGCGCCGTCGATTCATAAACGTCCTGATCGAGAAGAAGCCTCACGCAGCTACCTTAATATCCTCAGCCGAGATCAACGCGATCGCGTAATCCATACAAGCCTTTATATCTTCAATCGAAAGGTCAGGGTAATAATCGTCAATGATCGATCCAAACGCAATGCCCTCATTTATGAGTTCCAGAACGTCCTGCACGGTTATCCGCGTGCCAGCTATTACAGGCTTGCCAAAATGGATATTCGGATCGACAGTTATCCTTTCATTCATACGCACCGCCGCTTTAATGATGCAGGCCTACGCCGCGGCCTTTGACCCAAGCAGGTCCGCGACCGCTTCGCCGATGTCCGCCGGCGACTGAACGACTCGGATCCCGGCCGCTTCGAGAGCGCTCATTTTCTCGGCTGCGGTTCCCTTTCCGCCCGAAATGATCGCGCCGGCGTGGCCCATTCGGCGTCCCGGAGGCGCCGTCTGCCCTGCGATGAACGCCACGATCGGCTTCGTCACGTTTTCTTTTGCGTACGCCGCTGCTTCTTCTTCCGCGGTGCCGCCGATCTCGCCGATCATCACGATCGCGTCCGTTTCATCGTCCGCCTGGAATAATTCGAGAGCGTCCGTGTGCGTCGTTCCGATGATCGGATCGCCGCCGATGCCGATCGCCGTCGACTGCCCCAACCCCAGCGCCGTCAATTGTCCGACCGCCTCATACGTCAGCGTGCCCGAACGCGACACCACGCCCACGCGGCCTTCCTTATGAATGTGCCCCGGCATGATGCCGATCTTGCATTTTCCGGGCGAGATGATACCCGGGCAGTTCGGCCCGATCATCCGCGTCCGGACGCCCGCCGCACGACGGCCATCCAGGAACGCCTTCGCCTTTACCATATCAGCGACCGGAATTCCCTCCGTGATGCAGACCACCAGCGGCAGCCCGGCGTCCGCGGCTTCCATGATCGCATCGGCCGCAAACGGCGGTGGCACATAGATTACCGAAGCATTCGCTCCCGTTTCCTTGACCGCGTCGGCGACCGTGTTAAACACCGGTACGCCTTCGTGGGTGGTGCCGCCTTTTCCCGGCGTGACGCCGCCTACGACGTTCGTGCCGTAATCGATCATTTGCAGAGTGTGAAACGTTCCCTCTTTGCCCGTTATGCCCTGAACGATCAGGCGCGTGTTCTTATCTACTAAGACGCTCAAAGTAATTCTCCTGAATATTTAACTGATTAAAACAAAGCAAAAGTATAACACGGCACCCGTTTTCATTGGCAATTCCATCCATCCAAGTTTTTTTGAACCTTTTCCGTCCGAAAACCGTTCTACCACTCAGGCACTTGGGGGAATTTGATCTTTAATTTTGATTCGAAGGCACAGAGATCGACCTTCGAGCTCTGATCGTTTTCTACTTATTTCGTGTATTTCGTGGTCAAAACTCTTTCGAACCTCAGAGACTCCGGGACGCTGAGGGTAACAAGGGCCGAAACCCGGTTCACGGCTTTATGAAACAGCTCTACTCATTCTATACCGACGCATTCGCCATCGCGCTTAAATCGATCCTCGAACACAAGCTCCGCGCGTTCCTTACGCTGATCGGCATCATCATCGGCGTCGCGGCGGTCGTCGTTGTCGGAGCTTCGATCAGCGGCCTCAAGACCTACGTCGTCGGCCAGGTCTCTAAGGTCCTCGGCTCGAACCATTTCATGATCACGCGAATGGCAAACGTCGGCGATATGTCCGACGAAGAATACGAACGCCGAAACCGCCGCAATAAGGACGTCACCTGGGAAGAGTTCGAATTTATCCGCGATAACTGCAAGCTCTGCTCGTTTGTCGGAGCGCAGATGAACGGCAACGCCGATCTGCAGGAAGGCACGATCGAAATGCCCGCCACGCGCATCATCGGCGTCACCGACAACATGTCCGAGGTCGAAGACAAGTCGATGTCCGCCGGCCGCTTTTTCTCCGCTGAAGAGGTCACCCGTTCCGCTAAAGTAGCCGTTATCGGAAACGACGTCGCCGAAAAATTCTTCGAATTCACTAACCCGATCGGCAAGGTCATCAAGGTCCGCGGCGTTCCCGTCCAGATCATCGGCGTCGAACAAAAACGCGGCTCGTTCTTCGGCCAATCACAGGACCGTCACGTCTATATTCCCGTAACGCTGCACAACCAGATATTCACCCGCACCGGCGGCGTACAGGTTCACGGAAAGACGATACAGGACGAAACGTTTCACGACGCCATCGAAGAAGCCCGGCAGATTCTGCGAAACAAACGCCAGCTCATCGGCAGCGAAGACGATACCTTTTCGCTTGTGAACGTCGATGAATTTAATTCGACGATGGATCAGGTCACCGGCGCGATCGCCGCGGTCGTCATCCCGATCACGATGATCATCCTCGTCGTCGGCGGCATCGTCGTGATGAACATCATGCTCGTCTCCGTGACCGAACGCACGTTCGAGGTCGGCCTTCGCAAGGCCATCGGCGCCACCCGAAAACAGATCTTGATGCAGTTCCTGATCGAATCGGCGCTGCTGTGCGTGGTTGGCGGCATTCTGGGCCTTCTGCTCGCCGTCGGCGCGACCCAGATCGTCGGCTATTTATTGGATATGACCATGACCATCACGTTATTTTACGTGATCGTTTCGGTAAGCGTCTCCAGCATCATCGGAATTGTCGCCGGGCTCTATCCGGCATGGAAAGCGTCGCGCCTCGACCCGATCGTCGCGCTGACTCAGTCTTAGGGTCACCACGATGAAGCAGATTTAAGGGGAAGATAGGATATGAGAGGTTCGAATTTCAGTTCAATAAATTCTGTTACTCTCTGCGTCTCTGTGTCTCCGCGGTAAAAATTAGTATGAAGTTAACAGCATCACTACCGACCGAAGTCCTCAAAATGGCGTACGACAGCGTCGTCGCGCACAAATTCCGTTCGTTCCTGACGATCCTCGGCATCGTCGTCGGCATTTTGACGGCCATTGTCGTCGCGTCGATCCTGACCGGAATGCGCCAATCGATCGTGGCGATGTTCGAAGAATACGGCACGAACAACATCTATCTCTTCCACCTCTCTACCGGCTTTGGCCCGAGCAACCGTGACGAACGCAATCGCAAAGCGCTCACGCTCGACGACGCCAACGCCATCCTCGCGCAATCGACCGCCGTCAACGACATAGCGACCGTCGCCGTCAACATCGGTTCTTGGGGCACGGGCTTCGACGACAACATGATCTATAAGGACAAGAATTACCGCTGGGCGCTGACGGACGGCGTCACGCCGAATTACGCGGGCATCACCAATCTTGTCATGCGCGAAGGCCGCTGGCTGACCGAAATGGACAATTACGAACGCCGGAACGTCCTGGTCGTGGGCGTCAACGCCGTCGAAGCGCTCTTTGACGGCAAACCCGAAGAAGCCGTCGGCAAGGTCATCCGAATGAACGGCACGACCTGGGAAATTGTCGGCGTGATCGAAAAACGCCAGGCGGGATTTTTCGGCGAGAACGAAGAGGACCGCAAGATTTTCATGCCGTTTCGCACCGCCCGAAAGGTCGCACCGACCCGCGACGCCGTGCTCCACATCGCACAGGCGAAGAACGGTATGCAGAAAGAAGCGGTTCAGGAGATCGAAAGCATTCTCCGTCAGCGGCGCGAAGTAAAATTCGGCGAGCCCAATAATTTCGACATCAAAACAGCCGACGATTTCATGTCCCAATTCGACGGCATGCTCGCCGGCATCGGAGCCGCGGCGATCGCCATCTCCTGCCT
>JAEZIT010000013.1 GCA_023436495.1 Acidobacteriota bacterium | reverse complement strand
AAAAGAATGATTATGCTCGTACGAAAAGTACGCATTATAGCAATACATATCACTACACAAATACGGCAGGAAGTGTTTGGGTAACCACGCGATCTGATGACGATGCCGAATTGGTTCAAAGTATCTGTTTCATGAGTACCGTAGAACAACGTAAGCGATTTCGCTGCAAGACAAGCTCGGTTGGACCCGACATAGCAAAGTGGGATTCGTAAATCCCGATGCTCGTATAGGAGAAAAATGAATCATCGACGATCGTTGAATATACGTTCTTGGGCGGGTAAGGCGACCTAGCGTACCGCGAATTCGTCGCGTGGATTAGGGTTTAGGTATGAAATGCATAGCTGTCTTAATAAGCATAATCGGACTCGTTGCGGCGGTCGAGGGAGGGCAAACCGTTCGGGCTGCCGACAACTGCGAAATGGTATCTCTAAATTTATCGTTGGTGGCGAATGAGCATCGGCGGTCAGGTAATGCAGACACCACTGTGTTCATCATCGGGCTTTATTCGGGTCGGCCCAACGCGAAACAGACGCTTTCTATGGTGAAACAATCGATCGAATTCTTCGGCAGATTCTACGATATTACGGATAAGAATATTGTGTACGGCGTACGGCCCTCCGCGAGTAAGTCGGCGGAGATTCGTTACTATATCGACGGGCGATACATCACATCGATCGGAATCGAAAGGGCAAAAAGACTGTGTTTCGGAATGGGCGAAACCTTCGACAGGAAGTGAGCGTTGAGAACGATCACCTTTGTTTTTCCGGCCGTTGTTCTTACATTGTTGAGCGTTTTGTGTTCTTATTGTGCGCGTTCGTAGCAGGGTTGCGCGGGGGCTAAAGAAAAAGAAACTCACGTGAAGGACGCAAAGGTGTCAAAGCAGAGTTAGAAGATCCGAGCTTTCGGTGAGCAATGAGCTCTTGGGTCGTGCGGGCATGTGAAAGTGGGCTAGGTGGCTGTCCGGCTGGCGTGTTACGTGCTCACTGCGTGTGCGCGTCTGCAAAGAGAACAGGAAGAGATGAGGTTCGACCACGAATCACACGAACGGCACGAAACGAGAAAAGAAAAAAAAAGAGGTTGACCTCGGTACGAACGGAGAAGACAAGAAAAAAGAGATGGTACACCCTGCAGGACTCAAACCTGCGACCTTCTGATCCGAAGTCAGACGCTCTATTCAACTGAGCTAAGGGTGCATCCTGGTAAAGATTCTAAATTCGGGGAGCGAAGATTGCAAACTCGGGGCTGAATTACTATTTATCATGCTCCGACTTAAACGCATTCGCCCCCGAATTGTTATTTCTGGAGTTCGGTGCGGATGTAGCCGATGACGGCGGCGATCTGCTCTTCTGAGAGGCGGTCCTTGAATGCGGGCATGCCTTCGTCGGGGACGCCATCCTTGATGTAGCCTGCGATCTTTTCGTCGGAGAATGCCTTGATCTTATCGCTGGTCAGGTTGTCTGGCTTAATCTTCTTGCCTTCGATCTCGGTCGGGCCGCCGGTTCCGTCGTCCTTGTGGCATTTTGAGCAATATTGCGTGTAGAGCTGTTTGCCCATGGCGGCGGTTTCGACCGTGGCGGCCGGTGACGGCGTTGTCGCGGTTGTGTTGCCGGCCGGTTTGTTCGCCGCGGGAGCATTGGCGGTGGTGGTGCTGGTGTTCGACGCCTGTCCGCAGGCCATTGCAAAGAGCGCGGCACACATGACGAGCGCCGAAAGTTTTAGGGATGTCATCCGTTGTCCTCCAAAATTCGTTGATTGTAAAGCTTTAAGAGTTTAACGTATAAGAAATTGCTTTGGCAAAATTTGACGATATGAAACAGCGGCCAATATTGATCAGCGGAGAATGGCGCGAGATGAGCGAGAGTTTCGAGGTGCGTGCGCCGTATGGCGGCGAGGTGCTTGCGACGGTCGGTTCGGCGGGCCCGGGAGAAACGGAAGAAGCCATAGCGGCGGCGGACGCCGCAGCGAAGGAGATGCGGCGGATGCCGAGGTTCGAGACGGCAAAGGGGCTTCGGCGGATCGCGGACGGGATCGAGCGGAGGAAAGAAGAATTTGTGCGGGCGATCGCGACGGAAGCAGCAAAGCCGATGATCTATGCCCGCGGCGAGGTAGAACGCGGTATAGCGACATTTTCATATGCGTCGGGCGAGGCCGAGCGCTTCGCCGGCGAGATGATCCCCGTGGACACACAGCCGCCCGGTCGCGGAAAAACGGCGCGGACGATGCGGGTGCCGCGGGGAGTGATATATGGAATAACGCCGTTCAATTTCCCGCTGAACCTGGTCGCGCACAAGGTCGCGCCGGCGTTGGCTTCGGGCAACGCTATCGTTATTAAACCGAGCCCGCGAACGCCGCTGACGTCGCTGCTGCTGGGCGAAGTGTTCATGGAAAGCGGGCTGCCGGCGGCGGCGCTGCAGGTCGTGCCGATGGACGTGAAATACATGGATACTGTGCTGTCGGACGAACGGGTTTCGATGCTGTCTTTTACGGGAAGCGCTGCGGTCGGCTGGGACCTGAAACAAAAGGCTGGAAAACGGCCGACCTGTTTGGAGCTCGGCGGAAACGCTCCGGTGATCGTGGACGAAACGGCAGATATGGAATTGTCGATCGGGCGGTGCGTTACAGGCGCGTTCGCTTATTCGGGGCAGGTCTGTATATCGGTGCAGCGGGTGTATGTACACGATTCGCTGTGGGACGATTGGACCGCCGGGTTTGTTGGCGGCGCGAAGAGTTTGAAGGTCGGCGATCCGCTGGATGAGGCTACGCAGCTTTCGGTGATGATCGACGAAGCGGCGGCGGAGCGAGCGGAAGGTTGGGCGAACGAGGCATTGGCGAACGGCGCCGAAGCTCTCTATCGCGGCGAAAGGGAGGGAGCGATGCTCCGGCCGATCGTTTTGACAAATACCGATCCGGAAATGAAGGCCGTTTCGGAAGAGGTGTTCGCACCGATAGCGGTCGTCGAACGATTTTCGGACTTTCGGGACGCGGTCGATATGGCCAATCACGGAAAATACGGGCTGCAGGCGGGCGTATTTACGCGAAGCACGGAAAACGCGCGGTTTGCGACGGAGAACCTCGAATACGGCGGTATCATAATAAACGACGCGCCGATATTTCGTGTGGATAATATGCCATACGGCGGTTCAAAGGAATCCGGGTTCGGGCGCGAAGGCGTACGGTACGCGATGGACGAGATGACAGAGATAAGGCTTGTCGTTGAGAGTTTTGGCGTCTGAATAAAAAGAGGATGTCTAAGAAGCCGGTTCCGATCTGTGTGCATCGTGCGCGGACCCTGTGGTTTTTTCTAACACAGAGTGCACAGAATGAAGACACAAAAAGAGGCTTGTTAGACACCCTCGTCGGCAATTCAATCGTACTGATTTTAGTAATAAACGCGAACCAAGCGATAACGGCGGACGCCGCCATCCCAATAGGGGCGGCGGACCATGCGATATCGGCGATTGCCGACCTGGGTCCGGCGGTACTGGCCGTAGTTGCGATAGCCGTATGTGTTTTGATTGCGGCGATGACGCATAACGCGACGACGGCGCTGTTCAGGCTGCCAAAGCGAGCCGCGGCGGCTGCTTCGCTGCCGCGTGTATGAGCGGTCGCCGCGCTGGCGTGTCATGGACCTGTCGCCGCGCTGGGCCGTGGCGTCAGCGGGTAGAAAGATGAACACGTTCGCGATCATCAGAACCAATACGGTAAGTGTTTTTTTCATGCATTCCTCCAATTTGTCGAAAATGATCCCTACTTGATATAAAATGCCATTGCGCCGGGAAATTCAGCAAACGCCGTGCCGAAGTACAATCATCACAGCAATTACCGAGATATTACCGATATGAAAAAAGTCTTTCGTCCGCTCGTGACCGTTATTAGTACGCTCTTTTTGGCATTTGTGATCGTCGGCCAATCGTCCGAAGTCAGGACAGACGGGTTGAAGTCGGCGGTGACGATCCGCCGCGACGCGCGCTCCATTCCGTATATCGAGGCCGCAAATGACGCAGACCTCTATTTTGCGCAAGGTTATACGACGGCGAGCGACCGACTGTGGCAGATGGACCTGCTGCGGCGGGTGGCACGGGGCGAGACAGCCGAGATATTCGGCAAGCAAACGCTTGAGGAAGACAAACGCTGGCGGCGGTTTGGATTTGCGAAGATCGCCGAGGAAAGCCTTGCGTATCTGCAGCCGGAGCTTCGGGGAGCGCTTGATGCGTATGCCCGCGGTGTAAATGCGTATATATCGACGCTGGATGAAAAAACGTTACCGCTGGAATTCAAGATCCTGCAATACCGCCCGCGGGAGTGGAAGCCGGAAGACACGATGGTGATCGGGAAGATCCTGGCCGACGCACTGAGTTCGACGTGGCGACAGGACCTGATGCTGGCGTCGCTGAAGAAAATGCCGGCCGATAAGTATCGGGACCTTACGAACCGCGTGACGCCCTACGACGTGGTGTTGTTCGGAAAGGACGATGCGGAGGCGAAGACCGCAGCTACGGCCGTTGGTTTGACGGTATCTGACGATCTGCTGGAGGCCGCGGCCCGCGACGAAGCGGTTCGGGAACGGTCGCTGCAGCGGATCGGGTTTTACGCCGAGGAATTGGCGGCGAGCAATAATTGGGTGATCTCAGGCAAGCGGACGGCGGATGGGAAGGCGATGCTGGCGAACGACCCGCATTTGCTGCCGGCGACGCCCGGCATCTGGTACCTTACGCATTTATCGACACCGACGATGCGCGTTTCGGGCGTGACCTTCCCGGGCGTTCCGGGCATCGTGCTCGGGCATAACGCGAATATCGCCTGGGGTGCGACGAACGTGGGCCCGGACGTACAAGACCTGTACGAAGAGGCGTTTGACGCGGAAGGTAAATACAAGACGGCGAGCGGTCCGCAGGCGCCGAAGATCCGAAAGGAAATAATAAACGTTCGAACGAATCCTTTAAAAACGGAAACCGAAGCGGTTGCGTTCGAGGTGGTCGAGACAAGGAACGGTCCGATCGTCGTGGAAGAGTACGGAAAGAAATATTCACTGCGATGGACGGCGCTGGATCCGGAGAACAACGAGTTCGAGGCATTTTTCCTGCTAAATCGGGCGGCGTCCTGGGATACGTTCACGAAGGCACTGCGGACGTATGGCGGTTCGATGCAGAATTTTGTTTATGCCGATGTCAAAGGCAACATCGGGTGGTATGCCGCCGGGAAAGTGCCCATACGCCGCACCGGCGAAGGCGACGTGCCGTATTCGGGTTCAGGGACGGACGGCGATTGGACGGGGTACATTCCATTTGAAGAGCTGCCGCACCTTTATAACCCAACGGAAGGATTTATCGTCACGGCAAATCAGCGGATAATCGGGACTTCTTATAAATATCCGCAGCTCGGGCGTGACGCAGCGATGCCCTGGCGGGCTCGGAGGCTCTATGAGCTGTTGAAAGCAGATCCTAAGGTCACGCTGGACGACGCCCGCGATTTTCAGCATGACGCGTTCAGCATTCCGCATAATAACCTGGCCAAAGCAATAGTAAAGGCGTCGGCGGCTTCGGCGCATACGCTGGCGGTGCTGAAGAATTGGGACGGGCGGATGACGCCGGAATCGACAGGCGCGCTGCTTGCGAACGAGATCCGGAATTGCGTTGCGGCATGGATCGCGACGGACAATACGCCGGCGTCGATGGCGATGATCCGCGAACGGATATTGGACCGGGCGGTCGCGGAGGACCTGAAACGATGGCTGCCGCGGGGTTTTGCGTCATTCGGCGAGCTGATGATGACATGTGATACGGATACGCAGAAGAGCCTTTCGGACCCGAAACGGCTCGGGCCGGACCCGGCTAAATGGACCTGGGGCGCGGTGACAAAGTCGAGATTCCCACACCCGCTGGCAAGCGTCCCGTTCATAGGTGCGCAATTCGCCACACCTTCCGAGCCGATCGCGGGCAGCGGTCAATCGCCGAACGTTGGTTCGTTCGTTTCAATGCGGCATATCGCGAGTCCCGGGAATTGGGACGCGACACGGCATGTGATCCCCATGGGACAGAGCGGCGACGCCAGGTCGGAACACTATAAAGACCAGTTTGAGGCCTGGCGCAGCGGCGCACCGGCGGTCTTTCCGTTTAGTGAAAAGGCGGTGAAGGAAGCGGAGAGATCGGTGCTTAAGCTGGTGCCGGTGGAAAGGTGAATCGATTGGAGAAATTCGGATCGTAATAAGTTTCGGCTAAGGCCGGGAAGTTTTTGGGGCCGTTATCCGCGGGCTGAAGCCCGCGGCGATTTATAACAAGCAGTCGCAGTTGATAAGAAATTAGCGCAGTTGGAAATAGGTCAGGCAGTTTAGCGTGGCTGAGGTATGCGGTCGAGGAAATCGCCCAGGATCACGGCCGCGGATTCGCTGTCCTTTCGCCGCATAACTTCTTTGTTATCAAGGCCCTGTTTCCATAGGCGGCCGCGGGCCTCGTATGAGGAGACGCGTTCGTCTTGGAAATAGACCGGGATCGACAGGGAAAGCGTGAATTTGCGGTGGATGTCGCGGGCATCAGCGGACATTTCGCTTTCGGTGCCGTCAAAGTTATACGGCAAACCGATGACGAGCGCTTTGGCATCAAATTCGGCGAGTATTTGTTTGACACTTACAAGCAGGGTTTTCCAGCTTGTCCGCGTTATTGCACGGAGCGGCCTGGCGGTTATGCGGAGTTCGTCGCTGACCGCTACGCCGATGTTTTTCGTGCCAATATCTAGGGCGACGATGCGGCCGTCGGCGATCTGTGAGAGATCCTCTGTATTTTCGGGGCCATTAGGTGTATGTTCTTCTTGCACGTGTCGGTGTCAATAACGGATAATTGTTAAGCATTGGCGGCTGAACAATTTCAGTATATTTAGCGTATATTGTACGTCAACTCTTTTGGAAATGAGGTAATTTATGTCAATTCGCGGAAAGCTTTGGATACTGGCGGTTTCGGGAGTGATCGCTATATATGCCGTGATCGGCGGCCTTCCGTTCATGGGCGACGTGCTGACGACACAGGCGCAGCAGCCCATTAACGACCCCGGTGCCCAGCTCCGCATTGTCGAATCAGTGCTGCAGCATATTCAGAACGATTATGTTGACGATCCGGACATGGAAAAGGTCCGGACTGGGGCGCTTCGCGGATTGGCCGGCGGGCTCGACCCGTATTCGTCGTTTTTGACGGCCCAGCAGGTCAAGGATTATCAGGTGAACAAGACGCAAAATAGCCGTGCCGGCGTCGGGGCTGAGTTTTCACAGGTATCGGCGTACCTTTATACCGTTTCGGTAACGAAGGGATCGCCCGCCGAGAAAGCGGGATTAAAGGCCGGCGACGTCATTGAATATATCGACACGAAAGCGACACGCGATATTTCGCTGTATGACGCAAGGCAGCTGCTGCTAGGTGCACCGGGTTCGACGGTGAAGCTTCGGGTGCTGCGTGCCGGCGAAAAGCCGCAGACACTGACCGTGACGCGCGGGACATTCAAAACCCCGGCGGTCGAATCGAGAATAGACGCAAGCCGTGTCGGGATCATAAAAGTTTACAGCCTGGAATCCGGCGAAGCGAACGATATCCGTTCGCAGGTAGAAAATCTTTTCAAACAGGGAATTCAGAAGATCGTCCTGGACCTGCGCGGTGTCGCAACGGGAACGATCGAAGAGGCCGCGGCCGCTGCAAACCTGTTCATCCGTGACGGCGATTTGGCGAAGGTGATCGGGCGGGATAACCAGGTGATCAAGACATTTACCGCCGACCCGGCGAAGCATATTTACGATGGCAAGGTAGCCGCCTTGATCGACCTCGGTACCGCCGGTGCAGGTGAAGTAGTTGCCGCCGCGCTGCTCGACCGTAAACGCGGTGAGGTCGTGGGCGAACGCAGCTTCGGGGCGGGCACGGAACAACAGCTGTTCACGCTTAAGAGCGGCGACGGCCTGCTGCTGACGACCGCAAAATGGGCATCGGCCGCGGGGCATCCGTTCCTTGGCGAAGACCGTGCATCGATGGGCGTGAAACCGTCGGTCGAGGTCAAGCGGCCCGACACGCCGGAACCGCTCGAGGTTGAGGAGCTCATCGACAAACAGGATCAGGAAAAACAGGATCCGCAGCCGTCTGCATCGCCTACGCCGGGCGTTGAAAAACCCAAACCGGCTCAGGAAGACCTGCAGCTGAAGAAGGCGATCGAGATTCTTGGCGACAAGGCACAGGCAGCGAAGGCCGCGAGCGGCGAATAGGCCCGACAACCACACAAACCAGTTCGAAAATGGCCGGCAACTAATGCCCGGCCATTTTTGTTGTTGGAGCTGTCGAAAGCCTGTTAGAATCAAAAGCAGAGAAGAGATCGCTCGAGTGCTTATGCTCAAATTCCTTTCCAAAATCGCGAACCTGTACGCAGTTTGCGCCTCGGTGGTTATCGCTCTTTCGGTGTCCGCGGCCGTCGCGCAGTCAAGCGATCAGGCGTTTCCGACGCCTGTCACTTCGAACGAGATCAATGGTACGATCGCCGCACGCGATATCGGCGATCCGCGGCTGACGACGCATTATTACACTTTCGACGGCACGCAGGGCGATGTGTTTATCAACATCGTCACGGAAAATTTGAACGGCGACGTCGATATATTTGCCGCCGATGGGCTGCGGTCGCTTACAAAGGTCGTGGTATTCGCCGATTCTTCGCAGAATGAGACTGGTCGGGTAATTTATCTCAGGAAACCGGAGAAGTTGATCCTGAGGGTGCAGGGACGTACGCCCGGCGACGATCCGGCGACTTACCGGATAAAATTCGCCGGTAGTTTTGCGGCTTCGACGGAAACAGACGAGAACAGGCCGGAACTGCCTTCTGTCCGTGCGGAGAACGATTCCGGTATAAAGGTAAACTCCGTCGGAACGATCGTCGCGGTCGTACCAAAGCCGACGCCTTCGCCGGCCGCCGCGGCAGTGGCGGACGCGCCTGTTGACGATGAAATTAAGAGCGCTGAAGACCGCGACAAGCCCGAGGTCGCGGCAGCAAAACCGGCGGAAACAGAAAAGCCGCAGCCGGAGAAAAAGGCCGAGGTGGTAGTTTCCGACAACTTGCCGCCGAAGACGACGACACCGTCCCGCAGAACGACCGCCCGCACACGTCGGACGCTTCCTGCGGCAACGCCGAAGCCGGCTGCCGGACGCGAAAAGCCCCCCGAACCCGCTAAGGCCCCGGAAGAAAAGCCCGCGGACCCGCTCGCGAACGTCCGTCTGGTGATAATGTTCAAGAACGGCGGAAAGATCGAGCGGCCGCTTCCTGAAGTCCTTCGATTCAGCGTCGACCGCGGCGTGCTGACGGTCGTCTCTAAAGACGGTACCGTCGGCCGCTATCAGATGGTCGAGGTGTCGAAGGTCACGATCGAATGATCTATTTCTGAGTTATGTTTTGGCGGAGCCGCTCGGTCAAAGGGCTCTGCGGATTGGAGCTTTCCAGCGTCGCCAGGGCTTTGGCAGCGCTTTCGCGATCGCCGCTGCGGAAATACGCGACGCCCATATTGTAGATTGTCGGGGCGTGGTTTGGATCGATCTTCAGAACTTCGTTGAATTCCTTTAATCCGCGTTCGTAATCAGCAGGGTCTCGTTCGACGAAGGTCGTGCCGAGGTCGGTGCGGGCGTTTATATCGTCCGGTTTGATCGTCAGCGCCTTGGTGTAGTATTTTTCGGCGTTCTCGAACTGGCGTGTGTCGAAATAAGCGTTGGCGAGGGCGACGTTCGCGTTAAAATCGTCAGGTTTTATCTCGGCGGCGCGGACCAGGAATTCGAGCGCCTTATCGAAACGGCCGATCTGGGAATACATGTCGCCGGCTTCGGCTTGGGCTTCGAAATTGTTCGGGTCATTCTTTGCACGCTCGAGCACTTCCGCGACATCCGCCATCATAGCACCGTCACCCGGCGCTCCGGGCATAGCCGCCATCGGTGAATTCGGCGCCGCCCCGGCGGTTGGAGTTCCGGCGGTGAGCGCTCCGCGGTTGATGTTATTAGCGAAAAAGAATCCGGCGGCAAGGCCGACGACCAAACCGATAATACCCGTGATGAAATGTTTCTGCTTTGGAAAAAACAAGGCGACAGGCTGTAAATTCTTCGCCGGCCGCCGATCCTGATAACCGATCAAATTATGCGTAGCTGTGCAACCCGGGCAGCAGGTAGCTAACGCCGAGATACGTGAAGATCACGAGCAGGAAGCCAATAATGGCGAAATATGCCGAGCTTCTGCCAGACCATCCGCGCGAGATTCGCGTGTGGAGAAAAGCCGCATAGGTCAGCCACGCGACGAGAGCTCCCGTCTCTTTTGAATCGAATCCCCAAGGCCTGCCCCACGATTCGTTAGCCCAGATAGCACCTGTGATCAGAAGCATTGCCAAGCCCGCGAAGGCGAGACACGCCGTTTTGTACATTAGATTGTCGAGCGATTCAAGGCTCGGCAGGCGTTCACGGAGCTTTTCGGTACGGAACCCGAACAACAGCACGAAGAAGGTCCCGACGGCGGCGGTTATAAGAGCCGCGAGCTCGACCGGATTTGTGTTCAGGCTCATGAACATCTTCGGGCCGTTCGTCTGCGCGTAGGACCGGCCCGCCTGTTCGATCTGAAGCGGCGTGATCCCGGCAAGTTCCTGCGCGGTCAGGTTCTGGCGTTCGGCAATTGCGTTGCCGGCAATGGAATACTGGATCGGGTTAGCGTCGAGCTGTGCCTGCAGACGAGGACCTACCTCGGCCGTCGATTTCACGCCCGTGACGAGAAATACGATGCCGATGACCTGTGCGACGAAGGCCAGCTTTAACAGCATATGGCCGGCTTTTTTCGCGCCCTCGCTCGATTTGTTCAGGTAGATGCCGAATGCGATGATAACGCCGACCAGAAGCAACGCACTGATGGCAAGCGTCGGCCCGACGTATGGCAGATCGAGCCGGAAAGGAGCCGAAAAAGGCTTTCCGCCGCCGGGATTCGGAACAAAAAGGCCCGCACGATAGACGAATTCGGTCAGGACGGAGAATTTGCTGACCGTTGCAACGACGCCGATCCCGAAAATGCTCGACCAGATCGCCATGGCCTCGACTTTTGCCTTGTCCTTGAGCAGATAGATAACGGCCACGGCAAAGCACACGAGAGCGACGCCGTAACTTAGCGAAGCGACCCCGACGTGGATCGGCCGCCAATAGGAATCGAGCACCGGCGGCAGGTCTACGAATTCATCACCGATGAATCGGGCAAGTACGAGAATAAGTGCCGCAAGCGGAAGCGTGAAGGCGCTCAGGACCTGGAAACTCTTCCTGCGTGCGAGAAGGAGCGTCGCGATACCGGCCCCGAAGGCGAAAGCAAGGCTTAGATCATATAGATTGGCGAAGGGAACATAACGGAAGACCCACGGCGTTTCGTCGTTGCCGCCCGCTCGGAGCATTGCGATCTCGCGGTCGTATGCGTTTACCCAGCGGACAAGCCAACTAGCAAGATTGAAGAAAACGCCGATGACAGCGCTCCAGAGCCCGATCTTTTGCGCCATCGACGACGGTGCGTAAAGATTCGTGAGCTGGAACAGAGCCGCTAATATGTAGCACGCAAGAGCGATCATCATCATCGCTCCGTCGGAAATGAACCCGGTGCCGACCTGAAGCCGCAACCCGAGCATCAGGAAAGCTCCGCCGATCGCTAAGATCGCCGGGAGATATGATACAAATTGGGATGAGCCGGTGCCGGCACTTTTGCCGCTCGAAATTGCCTCAACATGTAGTTTCTGTGCATTTTCCATTATGTCTACCTCGGGTCTGTGTCAACTTCGTCGACGATCTTGTTGAAATTGTCTTCGAAAGCCGTATGATTTCGGTTTGTGTCGCCGGCAAGGACGATGTCGTATTGATCTTCGCCGGTTTTCTCGATCATCGCCCAGACGCGTTTATGAGCAATGAAAAATACGAATACCAGCGCACCCATCAAGCCGAACCCGCCGAAATACCACGCGATGAACGCACCGTTATACGGGTCGTACTTGATGGAAAGAACGTGGGCCATGGGCGATTTTTCAAATTCGACAAGACGCCAGCGATAGCCGGCCTTGGGAGCGTTGATCGGCGCGTTGTCGGGCAGTTTCGACGCGAAAGCGTATACGCGGGTCTTTTCGCCGCCCTCGGGAGCGACGTTAAGCAGCGCCACCGGATTGTTATAATCGCCGGATTTTGTGTCGGGCTGGCCGTTTTGGCCAAGCGTAAAATCGGGAAGAAATTCTTTATATTCGACTGCCGTGCCGTTCGGCAATGTCACGGTCTTGCCGCGGTCGATGTCCACGCGTACCGTCTCGCCGCCATCCTGGGGGATAAGGTCGAGCGAGATCTTGCGGGCGTTGCCCACGGGAATGGTCTGCGCCTGGAAAAACCTATAGCCGCGATAGCTCAGCGGTTTGTTCATGCTGACGTCCGCGATCATCTCACCGTATTCCGGGTCGTTGATCTTCATCTGCGTGCGCCAATCCATCGTGTTGGTGACGTCGATCGATCCGGCTGGGTCGATAAGCTTTTGCTGAATGTCCGTACATTCCATCGAGAATGGTATCTGGACGTTGAATTTCTCTTTTCGGTCAAGGTCGAACCGGATCATCTGGATCTGATCGGTAACTTCGCCGGGCTTCATCATGACGTCGGCGTCGAAGCCCGTCTGAAGGGCGACGAAATGACCCAGGAAAAGAGTAAGCAGCGCGACGTGGACCAGGTACGCTCCGAGACGGTTCCATTTACCGCGTTCGCCGAAGACGGTCAGAGTCGTTCGTTCAACAAGCCGGGAGAAATCCTTCGCTCCGTTTTCGTCAACGGCATATTCTTTTGAAGTCGATTCGGTGACGCGCGGTTTGAAGCCGTTGGATGCGAACACGGCCTTTACCTTTTCCGCGAGTTCGGCCTCGCTGCCGGCCGTTACGGAAATCACGCGGTTTTCCTTTCGGTTCAGAAGCCAATCGCGCGTTGCTTTTAGTTTAGGTTCAGCGATATAGCTCCATGCCGATGGGAACCGATCGATCGAAGCTAAAACGATGTTCA
Source organism: Acidobacteriota bacterium (assembly GCA_023436495.1). GTDB lineage: Bacteria > Acidobacteriota > Blastocatellia > Pyrinomonadales > Pyrinomonadaceae > OLB17. The sequence goes on along the minus strand of JAEZIT010000013.1, from coordinate 3,530 downwards.
GCGAAAGCACGAGAAGGATCAGGTTGAAATACCAGCTGTGGTATATATCGAAGATCCCAAGGTAGCCGAACACCATCTTTTCGGCCGGCGTCAGCGAGGCGTAATACGCTTCGAATCCCTGGACGTTCTGCTGCATTATCAGCATGCCGATGATCGACAGGACGACGAGGACACACAACAATATTACCCCGAAACGAACAGTGCTGAGAAAATCCAGAATTCTGTTCAAGATCGGCGTACTTTTACGTTTTCGAATCTCTTCGACCGGTATGGTCTCTTCTGCTGCAGACATTTTTCTTATGGAGATAATATCGCACCAAATGCGGTTTGTCATCCCCTACCAGATTAGAAAGCCTTTGTTCTAAAAGTAGTTTGGGACGCGTATGCAGATTTGGAAAATCGGGGTGCAACCGTTATTCTTAAGGGAGCGATAAACCGTATACAGAGTAAGGAAATGGATATAGCAGCGGCAGAGATCGAGCAGCAAAGATCGATCGGCCTTCGCGAAAAATTAGCGGCATATTTTGAGCTGACGAAACCGCGCATAGCTTTCTTGCTAGTGCTGACGTCGGCCGCAGGATTTTATCTTGGCACGGCCGGAGCATTCGACGTAGTGTTGTTTGTAAACACGTTGATCGGCATTACGCTGCTGGCATTCGGCGTGGCCACGCTGAATCAATATATAGAACGCCGAATTGATGTTTTGATGGAGCGGACGGCGACTCGTCCGCTGCCAACCGACCGAGTAACACCAAACGAGGCTCTGATGTTTGGGTTGCTCCAGACCGTTGTAGCGGAGATATACCTCTTGGTATTGGTGAACCCGTTAACGGCCTTGCTCGGGCTGGTCGTTATCGTCGGGTACGTTCTGGTCTATACGCCGCTGAAAACGCGGACGTCGGCTTCGACGGCGATCGGGGCACTTCCGGGAGCTCTGCCGCCCTTGATGGGATGGACGGCCGCCGCGAACGAGATAACGCTGGCGGCGTGGTCGCTGTTCGTTATCCAGTTTTTGTGGCAGTTCCCGCATTTTCTTGCGATCGCATGGATGTACAGGGAACAGTATGCGAAGGCCGGAATATTGATGCTGCCAGTGGTCGAGCCAGAAGGGCGACTTACCGCGAGGCAGATTTTGCTATTTACGATAATGCTGGTTCCGGTAAGCCTTGCGCCGTTCTTTCTTCAGTTTGCCGGAGTGATATACCTGATCGGCGCTGCCGTTTTGGGTATTTGGTTCCTTTGGGCGAGCATACAGGCCGCGCGGCTCCGTACGATGCGTGCGGCACGTAAACTTTTGTTAGTTTCGGTCATTTATCTTCCTCTCCTGTTTCTACTTTTAGTTCTTGATCACTAGTCGTATTTATGGAAGTCGGAACTGCAGAAACAATTAGTACGCCGAAAAAGAGACGCCAGCGACGCTCCGGGTTTACCAGCGGCGGAGGCGGCGGTCCGCGCGGCAGAGGCGGTAATGGCGGAGACGGAGGAGGCGGCGGCGGAAGCGATGATTTCGGGTCCCGCGGAGCGGCGCACCATGAAGAAGAAGGGCATCCGGGCGATAAGGCCAAGGTACTTACATTCTTTCTGCTCCTTGTGGTGCTGATGACGTTCGGCGGTCTGATCGGTGCCTATATTGTCATCGCAACGAACGGGGCATTGGAGTGGTCGCCGTTCGCACTGCCCATTCAGGTCTGGTTCAGCACCGCTATCATTATCGCGAGCAGCATTACGTACGTGATCGCAGAACGCAGCATTTACGCGGAGGATCAGCCTAAAGCCAAAAAATTCCTGATAGCAACGACCGCACTCGGTGCTGCGTTCATTGCGTCCCAGTTGATTGTCTGGCTCGAACTTGTGAACCGCGGATTTTACGTCTATGCGAATCCCTACGCAGGGTTTTTCTATATTCTGACGGCGATCCATGCGATACATGTTTTAGGGGGCGTGATCGCTCTCGGGGCGATCGTATTGCGGTCGTGGAACCCGGTTTCAAGTGAATATCAGATCATCCGGACGAAATACCTGGCGCGTTCCGTAGGTTGGTACTGGCATTTCATGGGCGGGCTGTGGATCGTATTGCTGAGCCTGCTGGCGTTTTGGAAATAGCTGCTCTTTGATTATGGAATTACTTGGCGTATTCCCGCACCTGAACGCAGCCCTGAACGGAGCGAGCGGGGTCTGCCTTATCACCGGGTTTTATTTTATTCAGCGGCGCGAGATCCAGCGGCATCGCAGGGCCATGCTGACAGCGGCCACGTTGTCCGCCCTTTTTCTGATCTCATATCTCACGCACCATGCGTTTCGAACATATTATTTCGGGCTCGGGCCGACGAAATTCACTGGCGAAGGAATCGCGCGTCCGATCTATTTTACCATTTTAACCTCGCATACGATCCTCGCGGCTCTGGTCGGCCCGTTCGTCATTCTGACCCTTTGGCGCGGTCTGAAGGGCAGGTACGAACAACACCGAAAAATTGCCCGTCTGGTGTTCCCGGTTTGGCTGTATGTGTCGGTCACCGGCGTGGCGGTCTATATTATGCTGTATCAAATATATACAGCACGTTAATTTGCTGAAAAATGCCTTGAAATTCGGCAAGTTCTATGCTAAATTGTCAGATGTTGAAAAGTTGATCACCGAAGTGGAGTTCAATATGAACTTTACGCGGGGGACCCAAATCGTCCGACAAGCGATTGCCGGACAGGGGCGAAGCGTTGTGTTGAAAGGACGCGGGGATAATCTTTCGTTCCTAGCCCGTCAGCTAACCTCGTAGGTGTGGCAAAGAAGTTACAGCCAGAGTTTTGCCGTTCAAGGCGCGATTTTGTGTGTGCTTCGCGCGCTGCTTTCTCAACAAATCAAGCAGACATCCGGTCTTCTCAAAGGGAAAAGTTCCGCGTTTAACGACGCGGAACTTTTTTTATTTTCCTAATGTTAACGGATTTACCATTACCGTCTTGAGGGGTATCTTTTCAGCTGGATCAACAGCTACCGCAGTTGGCCGTCCCGCTACTTTGAAGGAAAATACTTCCGACCGCTTGCTGATCTTGACGTCTTCAGTCGTCTCGCCGCCATTTGTTTTAACCTTTATCTGGATCGGCAGAACGAACGCGGCCGGCGTGATGCCGTCGAGTTTCTGGGTTTGCGTGACCGTCAAACGAAGTGTTTTTGTTTGAGCATTATAAACACGCTTCACATCGAGTTTCGGATGCCCGGCGCCATAGACCCATTGTTCAAAGAACCACTTCAGGTCCCTGCCGCTTGCCTCTTCCATTGCGTTTTGCAGGTCCGGCGTTTCGACATTGCCGAATTTGTGGCGATTCAAATAGATATTCACCGCCTTCCCGAACGCCTCAGGTCCGACCTCTTCGCGAAGCATGTGAAGCACAACGCCGCCTTTTTGGTAGGTCGTGACATCAAAAAGGGAGTCGTCGATTTTGGCGATCTTGTTGAACAGGCCATGGCGGCGTTTATTCACCGAATCATCGGCAAGAAACATTTCCGCGTCGGCGCGGACCTTTCGCATATAATCTTCGCG
>JAEZIT010000119.1 GCA_023436495.1 Acidobacteriota bacterium | reverse complement strand
GTAAGGGAGTGGGGGAGTGGGAGTGGGGGGAAAATGGATCATGGTTGGCGCGGTTTTATAAGTTGCCCTGAGCTTTAGCTCGGGGATAGAGGATCAACATTGGCCGGGCTTTAGCCCAATTTGGGCTAAGCCGGAAGGATGATTGTTTTTCGGAGTGGTTCGGCTAAAGCCGGGGTATTTTTTGGGCGGTGACCACGGGCTGAAGCCCGTGGCAATTTATGGGAGGAAAGCCCGGGGCGATCTAATTTCGATCGCGGTGAGTGTTTCGCCCTTACTGCGTGCGGGCTTCGGCAAGGTTTTCACGCAGAGGACGCAAAGGAAGAGGGCGTTTGTTTTGAGCTCCGTTAGGAGCGGCCCGTTTGTAGCAATGGATTGGAAAGTTTTCGTAGCTCCGTAGGAGCGGTCCGTTGGTTTGGGCGGTGCGGGAACGGGTCGCTCCTACGGAGCTTGGGTCATTAATTGGGAATGCGGTTCTACAAACGGGTCGCTCCTACGGAGCTAGGGTTGTTAGTTGGATATGCGGTTCTACAATCGGGACGCCTCTATGAGGCTGGGCGAGATGTAGCGCGGACCGGTGGTCCGCGATGTAGGGGTTTGCGGTGTGTGGATGTGTTTTGCGAGACGATGGGCTGCGGGGTTGGCGGACCAGCGGTCCGCCTTACATTAAAGCGGTCCGTCGTACATTTGGGGTTGGTTGAGTGATTCGCCCTTACTGCGTGCGGGCTTCGGCAAGTTTTCACGCAAAGACGCGGAGGTCGCAAAGGGATTGAATCGGGTCAATGGTGAGTGTTTCGCCCTTACTTCGTGCGGGCTTCGGCAAGCGGAAGAACCCACCCGCTCACGCGAGGTGGTTCTGACTTGCGGTGGGTGATTCGCCGTTGCTGCGTGAGGGCTTCGGCAAGGTTTTCACGCAAAGCCGCGGAGGACGCGAAGGAAGAACGAGTGGAGTGAGGGAGGGACGGAGTAAGGGAGAGTGCCTGGTTGGGGCACACTCCCTGCCGGTCGTGTTTCTGCCTTTTTGGTTAGGGAGAGTGCCTGGTTGGGACACTCTCCCTGCCGGTTGTGTTTCGGCCTTTTTGGTTAGTCGCAGCGCCAGCGGTTGTTGATGCGTTTGGCGAATGCGCCGTCGGTGCCGGCGCGACCTTGGGAGCAGAGGCCGGATGCATCGCGGCGGCAGTCTTTGCAATAGACGATCGCGCCGTCCTTTACGCGTTGGCCGCCTTCGGTTTCGGAGGCGTAATGGGTTATGTCGGCGAAGGTCGTATCGGGATCGTACTGCATCAGCCCGTCCTTGATCTCGACGTCATAGCCGAAGAGGTTCGGCTGGCGGTTGATCGTATTGGCACCGCGGACCTCGCCGAGGCGTCCGGTGCGGAACATAACGCGGGCATTGCCAAAGCCGGGTTGGGATTCATGAATGCCGGCCTCGTTCTTGCAGGTGCCCGGCAGCAGGAGCTGGTCCCAGCAAAACCGGTCGCCGGTCGATGTGACCAGAACCGACGGGTCGGCCTGGAACGTATTCGCGGCGTATAGGTTTCCGGTCGATACGTAATTGATCCGGCCGTTCAGTTCGATCTTGTCGGCAAAGTGCGATCCGATCGTGTTTATCATCAGGTTCGAGGTTGCGCCGAGCGGGTTCATGTACAGGCTGCGTTTTCCGCGTTCGGAGCTTGAATTTATGATCGTCAGCGATCCGATGGTGTCGATATATATGAACGTGCCGCCGATATTCGAAGCGTAATCGTACCCGCCGCCGAAGGTCTGTTCGATCAGCATCGTGCCTGCCTTTTGAATGCGTATGCCGTCACCGGGAGCGTTCTGCGCGGAATAGCCGAAGAACGAATTCGTGATCTTCCAGTCGGAATTATAGGTGTCCACCCAAATGCCGTTGTTGTTATTAATGAAAACGCCGTGATCGACCTTTACGTAATCGAATTGCCACGCAAAGCATGACTGTACCGTGGATTTGCAGTTGGCGTCGTTGGTGTTGTGGACAAAGATCGCGCGGTCGAAATTCTGGAACGAGATATTCTCGAACCGGAAGACCTGGCTGGAATTCGGTGCATACGGATTCAGCGACCATTGCCCGAGCCCTTCGATGCCGTAGTTTCCGCGATTATTCCGGCGCTGTTCGCCGTAGAGGGCGGTATTGCCGAGGAGCTCGATATTACGGATGACCACGTTGTTGGTGCAGCCGCCGATGCGGAAGATGGTTTGGTCCTCGTTCCTGAGCCGAATGCGCGAGGCCGAGGTTTTGATCGGAAGATTTGTCCCGGCGATCGAATAATTCGGGCTCGAACCTTCGATCACGATCCCGGACGGCACCGTTATCGCATCGTAACGCGCGTCGCGGGTGTTGCCGTTGGTGGTCCCGACGATGTAATCGCCGTCCGGAAAGAAGAGCGTGCCGCCCTGCCGCGCAGCGATGAACGCCATGGCGTTTTTGATCGTGGCGGAATAATCGGCGGGTTCGGAGAATTCGTACGTCGCGGGATTGGACCCGACGCGCCGCACGGGCCGGAAATCCTTTACGTTGTAGCGGCCGGAATTTTGATCCAGGGAATACCACAAATAGGTTGTGCCGTTCCGGAGCTTTACGTCATACATTTTTTCGCCGCCCTGAAAACACCATTGCCCGGAGGTGTTCGGGGAAACGCGATTGCCCTGTGCGCGGCTGCCGCCGCATGCCGTAATGCCGGTGGCGGGCGTCTGCTGGTTCGTGCCCGCCAGATATACGTCCACGCCGTTCTGATCGCCGTTTGGCGGAAGATATCTCATCGGGCAGGCGCCGTCGCTGCCGGCGGCGAGCGTGAACGAATAGCCTTCGAAACGGTTCTGCGCTACGGCCGCAGACGCGAAAATAAACATGGCCGCAATGACCCAAAAGAGCTTGTGGTCGGTTCTTTTCATTCCTTGTTCTCCTCTCCCTGGTTGGTAAGTATAAGTACATCAAGTTTAACAGGAATGAGCGACGGGCTGTAAAGGCTTTGCCGCGGTCTGGTATATTGGTCAATAAATATGGGAGCGTTAGCCGAAAATAAGAAGATAACCGTCCGCTCGAACGAGCGGGAAGAGATGATCGATATCAGCGGCAAGATAGGCAGCATCGTTCAGGATTCGGGAAAGGCGACCGGCGTCTGCGTGTTGTTCGTACGGCATACGACGTGCGGCCTGACGATCAATGAGAATGCCGACCCGGACGTCAAGAGCGACATGCTGGGATTTTTGCGGAAGCTGATCCCGCAGGACCACGCGGATTTCAGGCATTTCGAACAAAACTCGGACGCGCATATCAAATCTTCGCTGGTCGGGCCGACCGTGACAGTGCCGTTCGAGAATGGCAGATTGATGCTCGGGCGATGGCAAGGGATCTATCTGTGCGAATTTGACGGCCCGCGCGAACGCGAGGTCCTGGTGACCATTCTGTGACGGGAAGACAGGAGTTTAAAAATTGGTGGTACGAAAGGAAAATCGGTTATAATCCAGAGGTCAAAATTGCTGCAGATCACCAAACCCAGGAGCCGAATATGCCCGCCACCGACCCGAGAGTAGACGCGTATATTGAAAAATCCGCTGATTTCGCAAAACCGATACTTACGCACCTGAGAAAACTGATACATAAGGCGTGCCCCGACGTGACGGAAGAGATCAAATGGAGCATGCCGGCATTTTATTACAAAGGGCCGATGTGCAACATCGCTTCGTTCAAGCAGCACTGCGCGTTCGGTTTCTGGAAGCAGTCGCTGATGGAGAACGCCGAGTTTCCCGAAAAGAACGCGATGGGCAGCTTCGGAAGGATAGAGTCGCTGAAAGACCTGCCGAGCGACAAGGCGATAATCGCCATGATCAAAATGGCGATGAAGCTGAATGAAGACGGCGTGAAGGCACCGAAAAAAGCGCCGGCGGAGAAAAAGGAATTAACGGTGCCGGCGGATCTGGAAAAAGCCCTGAAGGCGGACAAAGCCGCTCGGGCGACGTTCGAGAATTTCAGCTACAGCCAGCGAAAAGAATATATCGTGTGGATCGAAGAAGCGAAAACGCAGGCGACGCGCGATAAGCGGCTGGCTACGACGCTGGAATGGCTGGCGGAAGGCAAGCGGCGGAATTGGAAATACGAGAAGTGTTAGCAAATTAGATCTTTGAGGAGAGAGTTAATGATCGGAGTTAAACCCTACATCGCTTTTACGGGGAACTGTGAAGAGGCGATCAATTTTTATAAAGAATGCATGGACGGCGAGATACTTTATATGGGCAAGTATGAGGGTTCGCCCATGGAAGAGGACGGAAACGGCGATAAGATCCTGCATTGCACGCTGAAGGTGGGCGATTCGCATATTATGGCGTGCGACAACATGCATGGCGAAAATCCTTCGGGCAGCAACATTTCACTGGCGGTCGGCACAAGCGATGCCGCACAGGCCGAGCGATATTTCGAACGAATGGCAGAAGGCGGAACGGTAACAATGCCGATGCAGGAAACGCATTGGGCCGAACGTTTCGGAATGCTGACGGACAAATACGGCATCAACTGGATGTTCAATTGCGACAAGCCTTTCGATCACGAAAAATCCGCGGGCTAGAAGTAAAACGAAAGAGAGTATATATGGCAGAACCGATATTAGTTGCGAAAAAGGATGCGGCGGAATTTCTGCTGCTGGCGCAGATGGCAAACCGGCACGGCGTTATAACGGGAGCGACCGGAACAGGCAAGACCGTGACGCTGCAGCGGATAGCGGAAGGATTCAGCCAGCGCGGCGTACCCGTTTTCATGGCGGACATCAAAGGCGACCTGACCGGCATTACGCAGCCCGGCGGACAGAACCCGAAGATAGAGGAGCGGCGGAAAATGCTCGGCGCGGACGGCGTGGCGTTCGAGGGAAGCCCGGCGACACTGTGGGACGTTTTCGGAAAGCAGGGCCATCCGCTGCGCGCAACGGTGTCAGAAATGGGGCCGCTGCTGCTGGCACGTCTGCTGCAGTTGAACGACACGCAGGAAGGCGTGCTGACGCTTGCGTTCAAGATCGCGGACGAGAACGGCCTGATGCTGCTGGACCTGAAGGACCTGCAGGCGCTGCTGCAATTCGTCGGCGAAAATGCGGACGAATTTACGATCAAATACGGCAACGTTTCGAAGGCCAGCGTCGGAGCGATCCAGCGCGGCCTGCTGCAGATCGAACAGCAGAACGGAGCGCTTTTTTTCGGCGAACCGGCGGTCAAGCTTGAGGATTTCATGCAGACGATCGGCGGAAAGGGTGTGCTGAACCTGCTTGCCGCCGACGACCTGATCAATTCGCCGAAGGTCTATTCGACGTTCCTGCTGTGGATATTGTCGGAGCTGTTCGAGGAGCTGCCGGAGGCTGGCGACCTTGATAAACCGAAGCTCGTGTTCTTTTTCGACGAGGCCCATTTGCTGTTCACGGACGCGCCGGCGGCGCTTGTGGAAAAGATAGAACAGGTCGTGCGTCTGATCCGTTCGAAAGGCGTCGGCGTTTATTTTGTCACGCAGAGCCCGGCGGACATTCCGGACAAGGTGCTGGCGCAATTGGGCAACCGCGTTCAGCACGCGCTGCGCGCCTATACTCCGCGTGAGCAAAAGGCCGTGCAGGTCGCGGCCGAGACGTTCCGGAGCAATCCGGAGCTCGACACGGGAAAGACGATCACGGAGCTCGGCGTTGGCGAGGTGCTGATATCGCTGCTGGACGAAAAGGGCGTGCCGAGCATGGTCGAGCGAGCGTTCGTCGTCCCGCCGGTCAGCCAGATCGGGCCGATCACGCCGGAACAGCGGCAGCAGCTGATAAATTCTTCGCTTGTCGCGGGCCAATACGAACAGGCGGTCGACCGCGAATCGGCGTTCGAGATCCTAAAAGCGAAGACCGAAGCCCGCATGACGGCGCAGGCCGAGGCCGATGCCGCGAACCAGGCCGCCAAGGACGCCGAAAAGCAGGCGAAGGCCGAACGCGCGGCCGCACGGGCCCCGGACACGCTGGTGGAATCGATAACGAAGAGCGTGGCAAGGTCGGCGAGTTCGTCGATCGGACGGCAGATCGGGAACACGATCGTCCGCGGCGTGCTGGGAAGTATTTTCGGCGGGTCGTCGAAGAAGAAATCGAGCTGGTTTTGAGGAACGGTATATGACAGAAACTTTGTTGATGGTCGGCACGGCGAAAGGGCTGTTCATTCTTCGCGGCGGCAATGGCAAGTGGTCGCTGGACGGGCCGCACTTTCCGGGCGTTGCGGTATATTCGGCATTCCTGGACCAGCGCAAAGGCCGAAACGAGATGTGGGCCGCGCCGGCAAGCTGGCATTTCGGCGCCGAGCTGTGCAAGAGCACGGACATGGGCAAGACCTGGGACCAGCCCGACAACCGGCGCATAAAATTGCCGAAGCACACGAAACTCTCGCTTGAGAACATCTGGCAGATCGCGGCGGGCGGCTCGAACGATTCGCTTTACGTGGGCGTGGCGCCGGCGGCGCTGTTCGAATCGCACGACCGCGGCGAGACCTGGGCGTTGAACAAAGGGCTTTGGAAACACCCGCACCGAAAGCAGTGGCAGCCGGGATTTGGCGGGCTGTGCCTGCACACGATCGTCACAGATCCCAAAAACCCGAAGGACATCAAGATCGCAATTTCGACCGGCGGCGTTTACCAATCCGCGGACGGCGGCGAGAAATGGAACGTGACGAATACGGGCGTTTCTGCGTATTTCATGCCGGACAAATTTCCCGAATTCGGCCAATGCGTGCACAAGATAGCGCGGCATCCGAAAAAGAAAAAGCTCTTTTTTCTGCAGAACCATCATGGTGTGTACCGCAGCAAGGACGGCGCTGTGACGTGGGAAGAGATCGAGAACGGATTGCCGTCGAATTTTGGGTTCGGGCTAACGGTGAGCGAGGCCGGGTCTGTGTTCATAGTGCCGCTGCAGGCGGACGGGCAGCGGTTCACATGCGAAGGCAAGCTGCGCGTTTATCGCAGCCGCGACGAGGGAAAAAACTGGGAGCCGCTGACAAAAGGCCTGCCGCAGAAAAATGCGTATGAAGTGATATTACGCGATGCGGTCGCATCCACGGGCAACGACGTGTTTTTCGGTACGAAGAACGGAAAGCTGTTCGCTTCGCACGACGACGGCGATTCGTGGAAGATGATCGAAGGTTCGCTGCCGGAGATCTGCTGCGTAAAAGCTTATACGCTCTAGAACGATGTCATTGACGGTATATCTCAGCGGGCATCTCAAGCCGTTCTCGGGCGGGGAGACCGAGGTCGGCCTTGAGGGCGAGCATCGGACGCTCGGTGACGCGCTCGATGAACTATGGAAGCGACATCCCGCGCTTCGCGACCGCGTAATGAATGAGCAGGGCGAGATACGGACGCACGTGAACATCTTCGTTAACGGCGACAGCGCGAAGAGGCTGGAGGGCCTCGGGACGCGGATCGTCGACGAAGAGATCCATATATTCAACGCCGTCAGCGGCGGTTGATCAACGCTCTCCGCGACACGATTCAATGCTGATAAAAAACAAGGTCCTGGATGAAATCAAGGCCGGCACTATCTCGCTGATCTTTCGCCGGTGGAAGCGCGCCGGCGTAAAAGCCGGCGGCACGCAGATGACACAGCGCGGCGTGATCGGCATCGACGCGGTTGAAATTGTTAAAGAAGGCAAAATAACCGCTAAGGATGCGGCCGCAGCGGGTTTTGGATCGCGGCAGGAACTGCTTGATTCGATGCCGCCTGCCGGAGACGGCCTGGAACTGTATCGCATCAGCGTCCGATGGGCCGGCGAGGACCCGCGAAAGGCTTTGCGGTCGAACGACGATCTTAGTAACAGCGAACTCGCCGAAATAATCGGGAAGCTGCAAAAACTGGACACCGGCAGCAAGCGCGGCCCGTGGACGCAGCAGTATTTGCAGATGATCCACGACCAGCCGAATACCCACGCCGCCATCCTCGCCGAACAGATCGGCCTCACGATCCCGACCTTCAAACCTTGGGTGCGGAAACTAAAGGCGTTAGGTTTGACGGAGAGCCTGCGGCCCGGCTATCGACTATCGCCCAGAGGCCAAAAGGTGCTCGAAGCAATCAGGCAGAAACACGACCGGTAGGGAGTGTGTCCGCAAGATGGGCTCGATTTGGGATGTTATTGCATTCGACACCATGGCGTAATCATTTACTTAACAACCGCGATCTTCCCGCTCCTAAATTAATTGGCCGGTGCACGGCGTTATCCGCGAATCCGTTGGAATTGCTTGCATTTGCGGGTTTATATGTCATTCAAATGACTGTCGTGACTCCTTGTCTACGATAGAGTTGCCTTTCCGGATATTTTTCACGCGACAATCGGTATGCAGTTTCATGAGGGCCGGGCTTCGTGGCTCTGGAATTGTCTATTGGTGACCGGTGAACAGGTGCAGAGGCACGATCGCGGCAGACGGGTTTGGCTGTATAAGCGGCTCAACTGCAATCAGATCACTAAGGAGGAATGAGTATTATGGATCTGCTCGCCAATGATTATAACGCCGGACTTTTTGAAGGCGCCAAACCGCCGTGTTTGTCGCTCTACCAGCCGACACATCGGGCCTATCCCGATAAACAGCAGGACCCGATCCGGTTTCGTAATCTGCTGAACCGGCTGGAAGAGTCGCTGCGGCGGGACCGATCCGCGATCGATACGCGGCCAATGCTGGAACCGTTCGAGCGTCTTGCCGCGGACACGGATTTCTGGTGGACCCGGACGCTGGACGGACTGGCCGTACTGGCTGCTCCCGATCTCTTTCGCGTTTACCGTTTCCAGCGTCCCGTTCCGGAATTGGCGGTGGTTGCCGACAGCTTTCATCTGAAGCCACTATTTCGGATCCTTCAGTCCTCGGACACCTTTTTCGTATTGGGATTGGAGCGACAGGAGTTGAGGCTTTTTGAGGGCAACCGCGATCAGCTTGACGAGGTCGAGTTACCCTCGGGATTTCCTCGCACAAGTGAGGAGCTGCTAAGCGATGAAGACCGCGAGCGGCATTTCTCGACGCACACGCCGCGCGCCGGTACCTCAAGCAAGATCCTTTATGGTAAGGGATCCAAGTCGGAGATCGAGGACGCCAGTGCCGAAAGGTTCTTTCGCGCCGCGGATACCGCGATTCTGGAGCAGTACTCGCGTCCCTCCGGGCGGCCGCTGCTGCTGGCTGCACTGCCAGAGAATCAAGCTATTTTTCGGCGAGTCAGCCGCAACCCGTTCTTGGTCGATGAGGGAATCGACATCCATCCGAACGCGTTGTCCGTTGACGAATTGCGTGAACGGGCATGGCATACCTTTCAACCGCACTATCTGAGACGGCTTGATGAGCTGATCGAGAGCTTTGAGGCGGGTAGGGCCAAAGATCTCGCCGACGAGGACCTGGCACGGATCGCCCGAAGTGCCGTCGCCGGGCGGGTTGCAACGCTGTTGATCGATGCTGGCCGCGAGATCCCCGGACACCTGAACGACTCGACGGGCGAGATCACCTACGACGACTTGTCCGATCCCTCCGTCGATGACTTGCTGGATGATCTGGGAGAACTTGTACTGAAACAAGGGGGTGAGATCGTGATCGTGCCGGCCGAACGAATGCCTACGCAGACAGGCATCGCGGCGATCTACCGATTTTGAGCACGCTGTCGCGGCAAGCGAGCGGGACGCCCTGGCGTGGCGTTGGCAATGGCCACGTTGACTTCCGAGATCTGCGTTTCGCCGCAGGGATCGTTGCCCTACGTCTTCGCGGACCGGGAGTGAGCGGGCATTACATTAGATAAAATTACAGGAGATCAAATATGGCACGATTGGAAAATAAGACGGCCGTCATTACAGGTGGTGCTGGCAGCATTGGTAAAACCACAGCGAAACTGTTCCTGGACGAGGGAGCGAAGGTGGTTTTGGTTGACCTCAAAGATGACGCTCTGCAAAAAGCCGCCGAGGAATTGGGCGGCGGCGAGAAAGTTTTGACGTGCGCGGCCGACGTAACGAAGTCGGAAGACGTCAAGAATTACGTCGCCAAAACGGTCGAAGCGTTCGGCAAGATCGACATTTTCTTCAACAACGCGGGTATCGAGGGCATAGTGAAGCCGATAGCGGAATATCCCGAGGAGAAGTTCGATCAGGTGATGGCGGTCAACGTTCGCGGGGTGTGGCTCGGCTGTAAGTACGTGCTGCCGCAAATGAACGACGGCGGCAGCATCATTATCACCTCCTCCGTGTCGGGTCTCATCGCCAGCCCGGACCTGAGCGCGTATATCACGAGCAAACACGCTGTCGTGGGCATAATGCGCGCGGTCGCACTTGAAGCCGCTCCGCGCGGCATTCGCGTCAACACGGTCCATCCGTCGCCGGTCGACAACCGGATGATGCGCTCTTTGGAAGAAGGATTCTCGCCCGGACAAGCGGAGGAAGCGAAAAAGAACCTCGAAAAATTGATACCGTTGGGTCGCTACGCCAAGCCTGAGGAGATCGGCAAGCTCGTTCTCTTTCTGGGAAGCGATGACAGCCAGTTTATTACGGGCACGAAGCAAGTCATTGACGGCGGCCAGACCGTGACGTGAGGCCGTCGCAGTAGAGAGAAGTGCTCGAGGAATTTGCAAATGCGGCCGAACGTGGTTAGCACGGCGGGCACGATCATAGATACCGAGGGAAATTTAGAGTTGAGAGCATTGTTAAAAGCGGGCGAACACGCCCCGGACCAGGAGAGCTTGGAGGTAAGGAATGGCAGATAAGAATGACGACAAAAAGAAGACGAAGCAGGACAATACGTTAACCACGCGGCAGGGGCATCCGGTATCGGACAATCAATCGCAGCGGACGGTCGGGAGCCGGGGGCCGGCGACGCTGGAGAATTATCATTTTCTTGAGAAGATCAGCCATTTCGACCGCGAGCGGATCCCGGAGCGTGTGGTGCACGCGCGCGGGTTTGTTTGCTACGGCGAATTTGAGGCGGACGGCATGATCGGCGACGAGCCGGCGACGAAATACACGCGGGCGAAGGTCTTTGCGGAGAAAGGCAAGAAGACGCCGCTGGCGATTCGTTTTTCGACGGTGATCGGCGGGCGCGATT
>JAEZIT010000109.1 GCA_023436495.1 Acidobacteriota bacterium | reverse complement strand
GTATCAGGAGTGGAAAGGCTCTATTCAAATTAAACCAACTGGCGGAGGCTTCAGGTAGATGAGCGGCGATTTACTTGGACAAATACTCAACAAAAAGCGGCGGCGGGTCGAAACTGCAAAGCGATTTATAAACATCTGGCAATTAATTTCGGCAGCCGGAAGACGCCGTTCGTCTGCGGAGGATCATCGTCTACAAAAAGCTCTAACTCGAAATGACGGTCCCAACATAATCGCGGAGATAAAACGCGCGTCACCTTCGAAGGGCCTAATAAATGGCGAAGTCGATATTGCCGCCATGGCGAAATCTTACGTACACGGCGGCGCGGCGGCCATTTCAGTCTTGACCGAAGAAGACCATTTCCGAGGTTCCATCCCGGACCTGGAAACAGTGCGAGATACAGTCGCTATTCCGATCCTGCGGAAGGATTTTATTTTCGACGATTATCAGATCTATGAATCCGCGGCGATCGGAGCGGACGCAGTGCTGCTTATCGTTGCGGCACTGACTTCAGAAGCTCTGAAGGAGCTTCTGAAGTCAGTGCACCGCCTGGGGCTCGACGCGCTCGTCGAAGTTCATAATGCAGACGAGCTAAAGATCGCGGCGGACGCCGGAGCGCGGATCATCGGCGTTAATAACCGAAACCTCCGCACATTCGAGGTCTCACTGGACGTTTCGCGAAGCCTTCAACAGGATCGGCCCGACGACGTCCTTATGGTAACTGAAAGCGGATTGAGCACAACGGCTGAAGTGGCGGAGCTTTTCGCCGCGGGATATGACGGCTTCTTGATCGGCGAGAGTCTGATGCGGAGCTCTGATCCCGCTGCTGAGATCAGGAATTTACGAGCTTTATGACTTTTATCAAGATCTGCGGCATTACTAATTTCGAAGACGCACTTGCGGCGGTACGCTTTGGCGCCGACGCGATCGGGCTGAATTTTTTCAAGGGAAGCCCAAGGTATATTGAACCGGAAACAGCCCGATATATTTCGGAGAATATGCCCGAAAAGCTTGTGAAGGTCGGCGTGTTCGTGAATGCGGAGATCGACGAGATCGCACATATTTTGACGTTTGCTGGCTTGGATGCGATTCAACTTCACGGCGACGAATCGCCGCAGCTTGCAAAGGAACTGAAGTCTCGAACGGGAGCACCAGTTATCAAGGCATTTCGTGTTTCGACGGAGTTCGATGCGATGGCTGCCGAACAGTTCCCTGCCGACGCGATATTGTTGGATGCGCATTCCTTAGCCGGATTTGGCGGAACGGGCGAAACATTTGACTGGACGATCGCAAACAAGATCCGCGGCCGGGTGAAGCAGCTGTACCTGGCCGGCGGTCTAACGGAGTCGAACGTCGTCAATGCGATCGAGGCGGTAAAACCTTTCGCCGTCGATGCGTGCAGCGGATTGGAATCATCGCCCGGACGAAAGCACCCCTCAAAACTCGCGGCGTTTATAAAGGCTGTAAGAAATATATGAATTACGAACCTAACGAAGACGGATATTGGGGCGATCACGGCGGGCGATTTGTACCCGAGACTCTCGTAGCACCGCTGGACGAATTGGCCGAGGCATACTTTGCCGTTCGTGAAGATCCGGATTTCCACGCCGAACTTGACGCACTTCACAGGGATTATTCCGGCAGGCCGACACCTCTGTTTTTCGCAGAGCGAATGACGGAACGGCTGGGCGGAGCAAAGATCTTTCTAAAGCGTGAAGACTTGAATCATACCGGTGCTCACAAGATAAATAATTGCCTCGGTCAGATCCTGCTAGCCCGCCGAATGGGCAAACGCCGCGTAATCGCCGAAACCGGCGCCGGACAGCACGGCGTTGCCACCGCGACCGCGTGTGCTCTTTTCGGGCTCGAATGTGTGGTCTACATGGGTACAGAAGATATGCGCCGCCAGGAGTTGAATGTCTTTCGGATGCGGCTGCTTGGTGCGGATGTCCGCGGTGTCGATTCCGGTTCGCGCACGCTGAAGGATGCGATCAATGAGGCCCTGCGTGATTGGGTGACGAATATCGGCGATACGTACTATCTGCTCGGTTCGGCCCTTGGCCCGCATCCCTATCCGCTAATGGTGCGCGACTTCCAAAGCGTTATCGGCCGCGAGGCCCGAGGCCAGATCCTTCAAAAGGCAGGACGGCTTCCCGATCAGCTCGTCGCCTGTGTCGGCGGCGGATCAAATGCGATCGGATTGTTTCACGCGTTTCTGGGCGATACAAGCGTGACGATGACCGGCGTCGAAGCCGCCGGCATCGGCGATTCACTCGGCGAACATGCGGCCCGTTTCTTGAACGGCGGGACGCCCGGAGTGCTGCAAGGTACCCGGAGCTATCTGCTGCAGGACGCCAACGGCCAGATCGCTGCGACCCATTCGGTATCAGCCGGGCTCGATTATGCCTCGGTCGGGCCCGAACATGCGTATTTACACGACATAGGGCGCGTTAAATACGCGGCCGCCACCGACGACGAAGCATTAAAGGCATTTAGTTTTCTTTCGCGGACCGAAGGTATAATCCCGGCCCTCGAATCGTCCCACGCGATCGCATTTGCGATGAAAAGTGCCCCCGAAATGGATCGAGGATCGATAATGATCGTAAATCTGTCCGGCCGGGGGGATAAAGATGTTCAGCAGGCGATAGGCCTGCTGCCTGAGGCAATATCATGAGCAGGATAAGCGATAAGTTCACCGATCTGCGGAATAACGGCCGAAAAGGGTTTATTCCATTCATCACCGCGGGCGATCCCGACCATTCGACATCTGTTAAGATAGCGCTCAAACTAGCCGAAATGGGTGCCGACGTTATCGAACTCGGTGTTGCGTTTTCCGACCCGGTGGCCGATGGCCCCACGATCCAACGGTCTTCCCAGCGAGCACTTTCGGCCGGCACAAGCCTTTCGAAAACGCTGGATCTCGTCCGAGAGGTCCGTTTAACAAGCAACGTGCCGATCGTCCTGTTCAGCTATCTGAATCCCCTGCTCGCATTCGGTCTCGATCGGCTGCCCGGCGAAGCCGCCGAAGCCGGAATCGACGGTTTGCTGGTGACGGACGCGGTTGGAAGTGAACTCGAGCGGGTTCGACACCCGTTTCGTGACGCAGGGCTGGCTATGATCTCGCTGATCGCACCGACAACGACGGATACGCGGCTCCGGTCAATATGTTCAGCCCCAACGGGCTTTATTTACGCAGTCTCGCGGGCCGGCGTCACCGGAGCAAATGAGAAAATGAGCTCGGACGCTCAAATTTTGGTCGAACGCGCACGCCAATTTACGGACTTGCCGATCGCCGTAGGGTTTGGAATTTCGACAAGGGAACAGGTTGAAAATGTGTGGCGGTATGCCGATGCAGCGGTAGTCGGATCGGCCATTGTATCCGAGATCGAACGAACCGTGGACGCAGACGACGCAGTCGAGCGTGTCCAATCGTTTGTCCGCGCCCTCCTGCCTGAGTTTGCAAAAACACGCGGTGAAATTTAAAGTTTAGACTTTGTGAGTTAATTATGTTGATAGTAATGCGTCCCGACGCGACTGAATCGGACGTTACGAGAGTGATAGAGGTAATTGAATCGCTCGGCTTTCGCGGCCACGCAATGCCGGGCGAGACACGGACGGCGGTCGGCGTCACCGGAAATCGCGGGTCGGTCGATCCGGCACATTTTGAAAATCTGCCCGGCGTTGCCGAAGCGATCCGCGTAACAAAACCATACAAATTGATCTCGCGCGATCTACGCTTGGAAACGTCCGTCGTTAAGGTAGGTAATGCGCCAATAGGCGGGGGTAACCTTGCCATCATTGCGGGTCCTTGCGCCATCGAAAATCGCAAACAAGTGTTTGCGGTTGCTGAAACCGTCGCAAAAAGCGGTGCCAGATTTTTTCGCGGCGGCGCCTTCAAACCGAGGACATCGCCATACGCTTTCCAGGGAATGGGCGAGGAAGGGTTGAAGATCTTGGCAGATGTCCGGGAAGAATTCGGCTTGAATATAATTACCGAAGCGATGGACGAACGCGGCATCGACCTTGTCGTAAAATACGGCGACTGTATACAGATCGGCGCCCGCAATATGCAGAATTTTTCGCTGCTTAAGTACGCCGGACAGGCCCGCAAGCCGGTTCTCCTTAAACGCGGAATGTCCGCAACGCTGGACGAATTCCTCCTTGCGGCCGAATATATCATGGCCGAAAGAAATTATGATGTGATCCTATGCGAACGCGGCATTCGGACCTTTGCCGACCATGCCAGAAACACCCTCGATCTCTCTGTTGTTCCCGCCGTTCACCGGCTTACCCATTTGCCGATCATTGTCGATCCGTCACACGCAACAGGCCACAATTATATGGTCAATGCAATGGCACGGGCCGGAGTTGCAGCAGGGGCCGACGGCCTGATCATTGAGGTGCATCCGTGTCCTGAAGAGGCGTTGTGCGACGGTGCACAGGCACTGACGCCGCAGCAGTATGCGGAACTTTACGAACAGGCTCACCGGATCCACGAGGTCCTGCAACCGGCAGAAGCAGCGGTTGCTTGACGGCCCTAAAAATAAAAAGGTCCGCGCCTATTCCCGAGATAGACGCGGACCGTACTTCGTTTAACTCCCTTTGCCTACTTTGCTAAACGAAACTTTGATACCCCATAGAATTGAATAATGCAGCTTGCCATCGCAGCGGCAATAAGCAGCGTCATCGGCAGAAAGCGGAAAAGCTCCGGAAACACTATCCCGAGCGAACGATCGAAAAGAACGCCGAGCGATGCGCCAAACCCCGCTATAAGGCCACGGCCCATAAGCCATGAGCCGAACGCCGGCTTTTCATATTCCGACGGAAGAAAATACGGAACGACCAGCAACATCAGCAATGTGGCCAGCAGGAGGAACCCGTCCACCGTCGCGGTGCCGGATGTCCTGCCAAATTCGATCGCCATAAAGAACAGAACAAACGTTGTATCGACCGCAAAACCCGAACTCGCGGCCGTTTCGACAGGCAAAATATCGTTTTCAATCGCTTTCATATTCGATCAGAGTGTTCTCTCTTAATTTTCTAATTCAAAAAAGGACTATTTCTTGCCCGGTTTGCTGAATTGCTGATATGCAACGCGGAAAAGCTCCGACAAAGCTTTCGCCGTTTCTGGTGTCAATTTCTTGTCGGCACGTAAATGCGCCTCCACGATCTCCGGCGTAGCTTCGTGCGGATAATATATAACCGGTTCGACATCGTTCGAGGCGTGGCTGTTCATAACACGGTCGACCGGCATGTCAAGCCAACCGGTGAGCCGAGCAATATTGTCAGCGTCAGGTTTACCGGTTCCGTTTTCGATCCGCGACAGCGTGGAAGCCGAAACGCCTGTTTCATCAGCAACATCACGCAGGCTGAATCCCAATTCTTCACGGCGCCGTTTGATCGCCCGGCCGAGTTCGATCGTGTTAATTAAATTGTCATTTCTATATGCCATTTCTTATCTTCACCTCCATGAATTCTACGTGTCACCGATGGACACTGCATTTCATGGGTAAAACATAACACATAAGAATTTTAATTGCAACACCGCGTTTCACTCTTGCAACGAATTAATTTTGCTGGTACACTGTTTCATAGATGACACGCCCGGAATTAACTCCTGCGGTCATCTGAAGTTTTTCAAAGGAGTTATACGATGGAAGCAAATACCTCGGAAGCAAGGACGATAGAATGGAGAGAAAAGCGGGGAAAGTCCATTGCAGGAATGGGTTTGGTCGACCGAGAGGGTGATCATTTTCGCGTACTTACACCAAGCCTTCGCGGTCAGCAAAAGTCTTACATTGTAAGACGTGATGATAACGGAGCCGTCCGGTGTACATGTGCCGAATTCGAATCCGCTCAATCCGGATTTCGCTGCGAACATATCCTCGCGGTGAAATTTGCCATCGCCGCAAAAAATACCGAACCGGTTACCAGAACCGCCGAAAGGGGCAAACAGGATCCGGTGAATGAACACGCAACTGAGTCGCGAACAGATGTTCGCGGCGAACAGGGGCCGGAGAAAGCTCGGCTCGCGAACACAAAAGGAGAAATTACTATGAAACGAAATAATTCACAGGAAACGATCAGCGAACTGCAGGCTGAGAACGACGGTATGGTGGAAACGCATAACAACGTGCTCGATTTTTCGACGACTTTACGGGAGCTTAGAAAACACGTCGACCCGAATCTGGTCAAACAGCGTGAAGGGTGGCGCGACCGAAACGGCAACGTGCAGATGGTCGATTATGTCGAATGGCACACGGTTGCGGACATTCTCGACGAAACGGCGCCGAACTGGGCACATACCGTCAAGGACATTCGGCAGATCGGGGACATTATGACTGTTACGGTCGCCATTACGATCGACGGTGTTACCCGCGAAGGGATCGGAACAGGCCTGGCGCAGAGCGAAATGGGCATCAAGAAGGCCGAACACGATGCTTTGAAGCGGGCGGCAGTTAAATTTGGCATCGCCCGGGACTTATACAAAAAAGAATCGGATGCGATCGAACGAGAGGGGTCCGTCGTAAGCGAATCGGCCGAGGAATTCCCTTCCAATCCGGTAGCGAAGAGCCTGGCAGACCTGGTAACGGCAAAACAACTTGGAATGATCCGTGCGATCTCGCGCGAGATCGGGGTCGATCCGGATGAGGTCTGCGAATCCGTAATGCATAGTCGAACCGATGAACTCTCGAAAAAGGCAGCGTCGGCTTTGATCCAGCATCTGCAGGAGCTTCAGAAGAACGCCGATGCTCCGGCCGGCAATCCGGCACGCAGAGCGAGTTAAGAATTCCGTCGCCGACAAGACGTTTTGAGTTGTGAAACGACCCGTCCTGCTTTCTCCATGAAGTAGCACACCTCACTCACAACTCAAAACTCCCATTCGCCTCTCCTAATAAAAAGTGATCATCAAATTATCTGAACAAAAAGTATCAGGCTTGGCGAATTCCCGTAAATGAAAGCGGTTGCGGGATCATTGGGGCGGTGATAGTTCCGGCCATACTGTTCCCGTCGACTGTACCAACGATGGCGAATTCCACGGATTCGCCCTGGATCTCTGTCTTAGCAGCGGCGGTCATTTTACTGCCTTGGACTTTTCCGCTTTCAATCTTACCCTCGCCAAGCATCGTCTGGATCGTACCACCAACCGTCTCTCCGTCCTGATTTAGCCTCATGGTAACGCTTAGTTTCTGTCCTTGCATATCGATTGAAAGGTCCCATTTCCCGTCTACGCTTACGGCGTCACCTTTTGGCTCGGCATAATCAAGCAGTTCCTTGGGATTACCTTCCGTGTCGAATATTTCAATATGTTCAGCGTAGTTGATCGCCTGGACCAATATTTCCTCTGCATCGCCGACGATCACGATCGCTGCAAGATCAGGCAGTACATATTTTCTTGCAGCCTCCTGAACCTGATCCGCTGTGATCGCAGAAACCTTATCTCGATAGGTTTGAAGATAGTCTGAGGGCAGATCATATAGATACTGCGTAACAAGCAGGTTTGTGAGGCCTTCCTGAGTTTCGGCACGGAGCGGAAATACTCCGGTTAGAAAATTCTTCGCGTCCGCGAGTTCGTCCTCTGAGACCTTTTCTGTGCGAATGCGCTCAAGTTCATAAAAGAATTCTTTAAGCGAATCACTGGTCACGGCCGACCTGACCTCGGCGGTCGCTTCAAAATCACCGGCGAGCTGCTTGGCGTCGAAGCGAGTATACGCTCCATACGTATATCCCTTTTCTTCGCGGAGGTTCATAAATATACGCGAAGATGCTCCCGCGCCGAGTACTTGGTTCATCACCAGCATCGGAAAGTAATCCGCGTGGTTCCGCTTGATGCCCGGATTCGCGATCACGATATTAGACTGTGCCGAGCCGGGACGGTCGACGATCGTCAGCGTGCGGATGCTCCGCTCCGGCAAGGCATCAAAAGCAGGCTCGTGCTTGTCGCGGCGCTGCCATTTACCAAGGTGTGAATCTATATCACTCACGATATCGGCGGTGTTGACATCTCCTACAACGATCAATGTCGAGATATTCGGAACGAATGTTTCGGCGTGAAAGTCCACCAGCGGCCTTCGGCTAAGCCGCTCGATGTCCTCGGCGGTCGGAGTGATCCGCGCATACGGGTGTGTTCCGTACAAGAGTCGGGCCGTTTGCTCGCCTGCGAGAAATCCTGGCTGCGACCGCTGAAATTTCAGATGCTCGACCGCGTTCCTCTTGTAGAGATCCAGTTCGTTTTCCGGAAATGTTGGCGTTAGTACGATCTCTTCCAGCAGTCTGAGGACTTCCGAATTATAAAGCGATAGTGCAGACGCAGCGATTATCGTGAAGTCTTCCGATGTACTGGCCGATACGGTCGCGCCGATCTTTTCGATCTCCTCGGCAAGTTGCTTACTGGAATAGCTTCGAGTTCCCTCTGTCAGCAATGACGTAACCGCCGACGCGAGCCCGTCCCAGCCTTTTGGGTCATTCCTGTCGCCGGTGCGCATCATGAGCCTGTAACTAACGAGCGGCAGCCGGTGGTCTTCAAATACCACTATGCGGAGGCCGTTTTTTAAGGTCGCTTCCGATGACGGCGGGATCGCGAAGGAGATCGGGGCGAGCGGCTCGGGTGCGGTTTTTCGTATAGACTGTGTCATATAAAATGAGGGGGCCATTCTTAGGCTTTCGCTAAAGGCTTTACGTCTAACAGCGAGCGATTCTCCGTGTTTAGATAGTTCTGAACGGCATCCCTTATTTGATCGGCATTCACTTCCAGCAGCGCTTCAAGTTCAGTGTTTACCAGCATCGGATCGCCGTCATATAAGGCGAACTCGGCGATCTGCTGGGCCCGCGTCATTGACGACTGCCGCATCCGGACTGCGTCGTTTATTAATTGGTTATAGATCTTCTGCATTTCGGCCGGGCCCGGGCCGTACTTGGCAAGGTCCGCTATTTCGTACATTATTGTGTCGCGAATGCGGCTCAGGTCTTTTTCCGGTTTCGGGATTGCTCCGATATACATTCCGGACGGTCCGCGACGTTCATCCGTAAACCCAAAGAGCTGTATAACCGATTCATCGCCTTTGACCAATTTTTGATACAGGCGCGAGCTGTCTCCGTCGTACAAGATCTTACCCGCAAGATACAACGCGTTGAACTCGGGCGTCCGCCGCGCCGGCACTTTCCAGCCGATCAGGAATGCGGGAAAAGGCGCCAACTTATCTTCCCACTCCCGATACGTCGCGGCGACCTCGCTCGGTTCGGAAACGTCCAGCTCGGGCGGCGCGGGTTGGCCCGGAATATCGCCGAAATACGATTCGACCAGTTGTTTTGCCGTGTCGGGTTCGAACGAGCCGGAGATAACAACGACGGCATTGTTCGGAGCGTAATAGACCCGGAAAAAGTCCTGCACGTCCTCGACCGTTGCAGCGTCCAGGTCCTCCATCGATCCGATGGTCGAATGCGAATTCGCAAAATTCCTGTATACCATTTCGCCAATGAGGTCGAAAATCTGCCCGTAAGGCTGATTGTCGTATCGAAGCCGCTTCTCTTCTTTCACCGCATCACGCTGATTGTCCAGATTTTCCTGGGTCACGGCCAGCGACCGCATTCGATCGGATTCGAGCCATAAGGCAAGCGGAAGTTGATTTGCCGGCAGCGTTTCGAAATAGTTCGTACGTTCACTGGACGTGGTGCCGTTCATCGTACCGCCAGCCTTCATAATGTACTGGAAATGGCCCGCTTTCGGGACATTTTCAGACCCTTGGAACATCATATGTTCGAACAGATGGGCAAAGCCGGTACGGCCCTCGCGTTCGTTCCGGGAACCTACGTTGTAGTACACCGCAACGGCGACGACGGGAGCTGCATCATCGCGATTCAGCACGATGTGAAGTCCGTTTTGAAGCCGATATTCCTCTATCTGCAATGGAGCAAGTTTGAATCCTTCCGTCATAACTATATAACTGAATAAATCAAACCACTTTGGTGGGAAAAAAGCAATGAAAACGATTTTTGGAGCCGGCCGCACTAGGCGGTTCTCTCAGGCTGATTTTCCTTTGCGATCGCGTAAAGCGCGGATTTTACCTGGAAAGGAGTGAGATCGGGATGTTTCTCGAGCAAAAGCGCCACGATCCCCGCAATGTGCGGACACGCAAAACTATTTCCGGTGAGATTCCGGTAGCCGCCGTTCAGCCATGCCGTTCTTACGTTGACCCCCGGGGCCGCCAGTTCGATCACCTGCCCGTAATGAAATCCGAACTTCAATGGATCCGTCCCATCATTCTTGAACACGGAGATCAGAGACGACGAAAACACCGACGGAAAACTCGGCTGCGGAAGATTATTCGCAGCTGCGACAACAATACACCCGGCCTGGTACGCCCGATCGAGTAGGTCATGAAGCGGCGCGAAAAACTGAGGTTTCGTCGTCCCAAGACTGAGGTTTATGACCCGGTAGCGGTTCTTGATCGCATATTCCAGGCCCGCCAGAAATGCCAGTCCGTCGCCAAGGCCACCCGCGCCTAAGACCTTGATACTATACAGCTCTGCATCGGGTGCGATCTTCGCAATGATCCCAGCGCATGCCGTTCCGTGACCCGCCGAATCGCCCGAATCGCCAGGGTCAAAAACAATTCGCTTGTTCTCAGCGCGGGCCTCGACGGAGTCACGCACCTTACCGAATAGATCCGGATGCCCAGTGTCGATGCCGCTGTCGATGATCGCCACACTCACCCCTTTACCTGTCGCCGATCTCCAGGCGTCGTCTATCTGGAAATACGTCGTCATCGATGAGAACTGTGATGATTCGTAACCTGTAACGGCGGTCATACGAAAACTGCGCTAAAAAGGGTCGGTTTATCGGATTGAAATTTTACTGAAGTTCAGTAATTCAAAAAGGATGTTTCATCGCGACTTTCGGAAAAGCGACTTACGGCCTCGAGAATCTCCCGGCACACTCTTCTCTCGGCGTCACCGCGGCTCGAGATGTCGCGAACAAGAACCGCGAGTTCCATCATCTCTCGGTGCCCAACAGAATCACGCAGCTCCGTTAGCCACTCACGGATCTCATCGGCCTCGGGATCGTCATTTGCGCCGACGAGTTTGGCGCCCAGTTCTCTGAATATCTTGGCTGATTCGTAGGCATTTACAAGCGACGCGATCGCCTCGGCGAACAATGCCGCTTTATCCATTTCATCCGGCGTGAAAGGCGCGAACGGCGGGTTTCCTCGGCGGTTAATGTACTCCAAAACACCGATTATCTCGTCCTTGTAACGCAGCGGAGTCGCAAGGATGGTCTGAGTCGAATATCCCGTCGCCTTATCTACCTCCGCATAAAAACTAGCTTCTTCACCCGCGTCAGCGACCGCCATCGGCTGGCCCGAAGACATCACAAATCCCGCGATGCCCTTTCCTGCCGGGATCCTTAGGTCGAGTAATTGTTCCGATACTTCTCCGATCGCCGTCAGGAACTTCAGGCCGCCCTCTCCGCCGTCGCGAATCAGAACGGAGGCGTCGCCGGAATCGAGTTCAGATGCGGATACCTGTAGCAAATGCTCGAGCGAACGCGTCAGCGGTTCAGTGAGCACATTCGCGACATCCACGGTTTGGATAAGCTTTTGAAGCTTTTCAGCCAGGCGATTATTGTCCAGTTTCGACATAGAGTGATTTTACGCAAACGCAGGATAATTTCCAATACCAACACGCAGTAAAAATCATCTGGAAATCTGCGGCAATTACGAGTATTATCGCAACATTGAATAGTTTCATAGAGCCGTCGGGGATTAGGCCGGCGTTTGCGCGTTCGAACTAATGCATAAAGCAATTTGCGTCATAAGCATGATCGCCGTTCTCGGCGCGACAGTTTCGTTTTCACAGAAACAGGAAGGACGGGATACGTTTCAACTGCCCGAAAACGAAGGATTCAGGATCGCACCGGGTTACTCCTTCTCGGCGTCGGGAGGAGGACAGCCCGCGCTTTCTGTCACGTCTGCCGACCGCAGCACCCGAAAGGTTATCGGAGACGTCTCAGAAGCGCTCGAGATCATCAATAAGAACTATGTCTCGATAACGCCCCGCACAAATTCCGAATTGACACGTTCTGCGATCTCAGCGATGCTCAAATCGCTCGACCCACATTCCAGCTATTTCGATCCAGCCGAATTCCAGGAACTTCTGGACGAACAGCAAAGCGAATATTACGGTATCGGGGCGACGATCGCGAATTTTGAGCGTAACGGGGAAATTGACACCTATGTTCTCGCCACGCAGCCGAATTCGCCTGCCGCACGTGTCGGATTGAAGTTCGGTGACCGTATCCTCGAAATAAACGGAAAATCGGGTAGCGGCGAGACTTCGGACGTCGTTCGGGATCTAGTGCGGGGGCGACGAGGAACGATCGTGAAGCTCAAGATCGAAAGGGCGATGGACCTTAAGAAACAGGTCATCGAAATACGACGCGACCGCGTACCGCAGCCTTCGATCCGGGACCACTATATACTTCGGCCCGGGATCGGTTATATTGACCTCGCGAACGGATTTAACTATACGACCATAACCGAATTTGACGCGGCAATGAAAGATCTGAAGCGTCAGGGAATGAGTTCGCTCATCCTTGATCTCCGTGAAAATCCAGGCGGGATCCTTGACCAGGCGGTCAAGCTGGCCGAACGGTTCATTCCGGCGGGACGAGTAATAGTCAGCCAACGCGGACGATTCGCTATTGATAACCGCGTTTGGAAATCGGCGAACAAAAACCCTGAGACGATGCCAATCGTCGTTCTCGTTGGCGAAAACACGGCCTCCGCATCCGAAATTGTTGCGGGAGCTCTTCAGGACTACGATCGCGCACTCATCGTTGGCGAAAAAACGTTTGGCAAGGGTCTCGTACAGACCGTATTCGACCTGCCGCTCTCGGCCGGCTTGACGCTGACGACCGCACGCTATTATACGCCGTCCGGCCGGTCGATACAGCGTGATTACTCGAATGGCAACTTGTACGATTATTTTGCCCATCGCAATGACGGGCCGGCAGCAAGTATGCGCCGCTCGGAAGCCAGAACAGTAACAAACAGGCCGGTTTTTGGGGGCGACGGGATCCAGCCGGATGAAGTGGTTGCCCGTCGCGAGGAAACCGACGACGAACTCTCGCTACTCGATCCGCTATTCTTTTTTGTCCGCGACGCGGTAAATGGCAGGATCTCGGGGCTTGAAGTGCCGGGATCGGCAAAGGCCGTTAAAGGCACTTATCGCATCGAGAATAGCGAATTCGCCGTGTCTGACATGATGCTGGACGCATTCATCGACTACGCGGCGAGATTTGACCGCGACCGATACACTGCCGAACGGACTCGGAATCATGTGGGTTATGTCCGGACGCGGCTTAGATACAACCTGGCGGTTGCCGCGTACGGAACAGTGGTCGCGGAACAGATATTAAACGACGATGATGAACAAACCGCCAAGGCAACGGAAGCGCTGCCTCGAGCCGGCAGACTCGCTTCGATTGCCTCGAAAGCCCGTATCACAGCGAAGTAGCTGATCGGACTCCCCGTCAATAATTGCGCACTCAACTGCGAGCCCGCAACGACCTGATAAACGCTAATTGAGCTCCAATTTCAGGCACAAAAAACTCGCCGGTTCACGTCACCGGCGAGGCAGGTAAGAAACAGGAGGAATTAGAAAGACTATTAGCTTTGCCAGTGGCTCGAATGATCAGATCGGCTAAACTCCTAGCTCCCTGATAATAAGGATGCCGCCTCCCCGAACCAAGTTGCACCGGCCGAATAAAAAAATCTCCGCGAGACTAGGCGGTCTCGCGGAGATTTTCGTTTCCATGCCTTTAAGTTAGAAGTTGAACTTACCGGAAAGTTGGATCCTTCTGGAAAAGCTCGTTACGCTTGTACCGATTCGACCGAAAATACTCGAGGTATATGTCGCGGTCGGGATACCGAACGAAGCATTATTGGTTAGGTTTCTTGCGTCGACACGTAGATCAACGCTATAGCGTTCCGAGAATCGAAACTTCTTCGACAGCGACATATCCGTCTGGAACTGTCGCGGCCCGATGAAATAGTTTCGCCCGGTATTGCCAAGCTCTCCCGGCGCAGGCTGTGAAAATCTCGCAGCGTCCTCTTCACTGAACCAGTGCCAGCCAAGGCTGTTGCGATCGACCAATCTGCCCATGTCCCGAGGACAATTGTCGCAGTTCGCAAAAGACTGGTTTACGTTGCTGAGAGTGTTCAGTCCAGAGTAAACCGTAAACGGCCTACCAGAGGCCCAGTTGAACGTGCCGGATAGCTGCCATCCGCCGATTACCCAATCCACAGCTCGCGGTACATCCGATCCAAACCACTTTCCGCGACCGAACGGCAGTTCGGCAACATACGTTGCCTGAAGCACATGTCGGCGATCGAAATCCGACCACGCATAATTTCCGTGTCGATTATTTATATCGAATGGTGTGCTTGATGCCGACTGGTTGTTAGCTCGTGAAACGGTCGTAAAGGCGGGATCGAATGAACGTGTGTCTTTTGAAACAGACCACGTATATCCAACCTGATAACCAAATCCTTCGCTGAATCTACGTTTCACGATAAACTCGAGCCCGTTGTACCGCGAGACATCATTACTGTCAAGCACATTTACGGCACCCGTAAACTGCGGATAGCGCTGAAAGAAGAACGGGTTGTTGAACCCGACTGCGCGGCCGATAGTTTGTGCACCGGAGGTGGTGTGCTGCGAAACCGCCAACGCCGCCGTCGCAACGCTTCCGCCGGTACTGGAGTTTGAGAGAGCCGTGTTTACTGCGCCGATCCCACGGAAGGTGGTAGTACCTGCGTTATTTGCCGGGTCGCCGGTAAATAACAGATTGATCAAGCAGGAGTTCGCTGTTGAGCTTTCGCGGAGAGTATTAAATGCCTGCAGGAAGTTCTCCGGGCAACGCGGGTCTTTAGCAAAGATGTTTACCTGATTTGAATCGTAGCCTCCGAAAAGGTGAACGCCGCGGCGCCCGATATAATTCACCTCAAGCACATTATTCCACCAAAGTTCTCGCTGTACTCCAACGAACCACTGGTGATTTTCCGGGAACTGGGTGTCCGGATCCACCAAAGTGATGCTCGACGTGGAAAATGCCGGCGGTTGACGAAGTTGATCCGGGGTCTGTGACGGGAACAAGTTCGGCAGGCCATTTCTTAGCAGCAGGTTCTGCTGGCCGATCCCACTCGCGGATGCCGAGAACGTATTTCCCGGAGCACTCTGGTAAACACTATTTGCGAATACCTGCGATGGGAACCGATCGTATGAGAGACGGTAATTGGCTCGAATCGACGTTTTGCCGCTGCTGAACGGATCCCACGCGAACCCAACTGACGGTGAATAATTGTTGAAGTCATTCTTGAACAGATCACCCTCTTCCCAACGAAGAGTATTCGTCGGAGCCGCGCCGATCGTGAAAGGTTGATTCGGCCGGAGGATCGGCAGATCTTTAGAACTCGGCTGCGGCTTCAATTCCCAGCGCAGGCCGAGATCAAATGTCAGGTTAGGTCGGAAACGCCAGGTATCCTGAATATAAAAGTCATACTCTGGATAGTATGCAAACCATTGCCAACGCGTTCCTGCGGGAGCCCACGCACTCGGATTCGAAGGATCAACCACAAATCCCTGACTGAAGCTTCCTATGCGTCCGATGAAGTTATTGATAGTTGCCCGAAGTACGCCCCAGTCCGTCGAGTTAATGCCTGCCGATCCAGCCGGATTTGTCGCCGTACCGGCCGCTGCCTGTGCCGGCAGGCCGAATGCGCTGAAATCGCTGTTTCCGGCTCCAAAGCCCACCTGCGGTTCGATCTGGCCGCCCGCACTGGAGCGGTCGTCGAATTGGCGTCCAAATCGGAAATTAATGCCGGCTTTGATAACGTGCGGCGAGAAGTCGAATGTAAGGTTATCAACGAATTGAAACGTACGAGCCTTGCGGGCGTTATAGTTAAAGTTAATGAACGCGTCCGAGATCGTGTTCAGAATATACGGCACGTCCGCTCGCGGCGTTGGTGTTGCAAAGCTAAACCCGAACGTACTGTACCCGAAGATGAACTCGTTCGTGAATTTGGCAGTGGGCGACCATCTGTAATTAATGGCCAAATTTTTCGGAGTTCTATACGTGTCTACGAGACCCGGGAAATCCGGAAACACGGGCAATCCGCCGTTTACGCTGTCGTTGATCGTGTTCTGTTCGCCCTGAGCATAACGTACGTACATGTGGCTTTCGTCATTGATCCGGAAATCCAGTTTGGTGACAAAATCCCATTGTTTTTCAGTCTGCGGAGCGTTAAAGACGAATCCCGCCGTGTTTAGGCCGTCACCGCTGAAAAAATCATTCGGCAGCGGATATGAACGAAATACTCCCGTCACGTTCGGATCGAACGAGATAGGCGACATCGTGTTTATGTTGTACGACATTATGCACGGCGCATTTGTCGGCGGTGTACCGTTACAAGCCGGATATCTTGGAGAACCGTCCGGATTGATCGAAGCTCCCAGCGGATTGCCGGTGTTAGTCGCCGCAGTGCCGGCCGGCGCGTTCCGGCCCGGGACAAACCGTCCGTTCGTGCCGGTGTTCGCACCGCCATAAACAAACCGGAAAATGCCGTTTCGCGCACTTTCCGTGTAAACCGTACCGCCGGAACGGCGGGTCTCGATCGCGCTCAGCCGCTGAAGATTTACGAAAAACCATGCCCGATCGCGAAGAAAGCCCGGTGATGTCCCCTCGCCGAACCCGGGATTAAAGATGGGCCCGCCAATACTGCCGCCATAGATGTGTTGGACGAACTGTCCGCGGCGAATTCCCTGCAGGTTATTCTCCCACTCGTTAGCGATAAGGTCCGGCGTCTGGTAATACTCGAACACATTACCCGTAAAGCGATTCGTACCGGACTTCGTAACCATTGAGACCTGGGCTCCGCTGCTGCGGCCTAGTTCTGCTGTAAAGTTGCTGGTAACGACCTGAAATTCCTGAAGCGAATCGGGATTTGGTCTCAGCGGGGTAAAGTTGGATCCACCCGCCGTCGATTCGTTAATATCAATGCCGTCCAATGTAAAGTTGAACGCGCGGTCGCGCGAACCATTCACGTGTACGCCGCCGCCCGTATTGGCGCCGTTTACGACACCCGGCTGGTAATTCAACAGGTCCAGCGGATTTCGGCCGCGCAGGCCGACGATAGGAAGCGATTCCAGCGTTTTCTGGTCAATCGTCGAACCTACGTTACCGGACGTTGAAGTTTGAACCTCCTCAGCCGTGTTTTCAACCGAAACCACCGCCGAAACGTCACCGACTTCCATCGTTACGTTCACCGTCGCGGGTTGATTGATCAATGCCTGGTTCTTCGAAGATACAAATTTCTTAAAACCGGTTTTCTCGACTGACACGGTGTAAGTGCCCGCTTGGATCAAGTCGAATGAATATGCTCCACTGTCGCTTGTTTGAGTAGTCAGCGAAGTGTTGGTCCCTTCGTTTGTTAAGGTTACCGTCGCGCCGCTCACGGCTGCCCCGGCGTTATCAAGAACGATTCCCGTAACACGGGAGGTCGTTCCCTGTGCGGACGCAACAATGCTTAAGGTTGTAAAACATGCCAAAAGCGTAATTGCTATCAAAAACGGCCTTCTGCTCATTTTCTCCTCCAAAAAAGGTAAATTTGATAATTATGCCTAATGAATTGGCGACAAACGAAAAGAAATGATGATGTAAGATAGCACAACTTTACCGAAGTGTTAAGAAATTTTGAGGAGTTTTAAAATTATTTTTGATATTCGAGGACGGTACCTTTCGCGCCGACTGCCCAGCCGTATTTTTTGCCCATAAAAAGGCCGTATAAATGCTGTTTGGTCGTACTGTCCTGGCGAACCCAGGTCCGGCCCTTGTCGGAGGAACGAAGTACGGTGCCGCCATAGCCGACGATCCAGCCGTTCTTGTCATCGGCGAAATCGACACGCATCAGAGTGTCACTATAACCGGTCGAAACCGTCTCCCAACTACGGCCGCCATTCTCAGTTCTGAGGATCGTACCCTTGCTCCCAACTACATAACCTTCGTTCTTGTCACGAAAGTCCACGTTGTACAGATCGCGGTCCAGGCCCGACCGCTGTACTCTAAAAGTTGAACCACCGTCTTCAGACGCAAGTATGAGTCCATCGTCCCCAACGATCCAACAGCGGTCGCTGCCGACAAAATCGAGGTGATATAGCTCCTTCTTCGAAGGTACGATCACACGGTTCCAGTTCTCTCCGCCGTCCTCGGTACGCATGACGAGCGAATCTACGACCTGATCCTGCCGATTCAATAACGACCCGACGACTATGCCGCGGCGTCTGTCGGCGAATCGGATACTTAAAAACTCCGGGGTTAGATTTTTGAACGTTCCAGGTGCGGTAATCTGCGTTTCGTTCCACGTGCGCCCACCATCCCGCGTAATGAACATTTTCCTTCCGGCCACTAAATACCCGTTTTCGTTGTTTCTAAAGTAGATCTCGTTTATGCTCGCGGTCGTGTTGATCGACTGCTTCGTCCAGGTGCGGCCGCCATCCGCCGTTGCGGCCAGATAACCGTCGTCCCCGGCGACCCAGCCTTTGTCCGACGAAGTGAAATAAACGGCCACGAGATCGGAAGGCGTATTTCCACCGGTCGACTTCCACACGGACTGGGCGTCAGCTTTGTCGGCCGTAAAAACGAATAAAAGTACAAGTACAATAAGACTCGATATAGATCTCACGAAGTGTCCTCCGATTATTTTGATACAGCACCGAATTAAATAGTGGGCCGGTGCACAGTAGAGCGAAAGGTGATCCTTATCCAATAAAATACCGCTTTTATCGATAAAAATCACCTTTCGAGAGTTATAGGGTCGACACTGTCAACAGATTACGGCTATTTTGTGATTCGATAAACTCTGTTCTTCCAGACTATTACGACCTCTTCACCAAGTGATAGGTACTGAGCAATACCACGCTCGCGCTGGGCTAGAGCGAAATACTCATCACTACCGAACTTGACGTTCGTTTCCGGCAATTTTGCCTTTTCGTCAAAATCGGAATCGACCCAGACGTTGGACTGATTGAAGAAGTTTTTGTTCGCGACATACTGGTTGGCTTGTGAATTCTGCACAAGAACCTGGCCAGCGTTGTCCTTGCGTTCCGCGGTAATCGAAAGGTTCATTTGCTGGGCATTCTGCTGCACGCTCATCTGAACAGCGGCTGCGCCGCTGCGCTGCTGCACTCGCTTCGCGGCCTCCTTTCTCAGGTCCAGGGCCATTGCCGAATTCGAAGGAGCAGCGACCGTTGAACCATCGGTCGCGAGATAGGACGTGTAAGGAGTTACGATCCCGTACCGTGTGCCGAGTTCAGTGACCTCATCACGAAGTTCCTTCGTTTCCCCGTTAAGCCGTATTTGTTCGATCAGCCAGCCTACACGACGGCTAGCCCATAATCGCGGGAGGAAATCGTTATCTTCACTGCGAAGTGGAAAATCGAGATCGCCATACGAAAAGGTCCGCACCTCGCCGCCGCTCTTTCCCTTGAGGTTTATTACCAAGTCGCGCAAATTGTCCGAGTTTTTGTAGCGCCCAATGATCGACAGCTGCATGCCTCTAAATAGGTCCGTCAGCTTTCGCGGGTAAAGCAACTCAGTCTGCAGAGAATTAAAATCAAGCTCCAGGTCTGAAAGTATCGGCGAGCTGACGCGTGAAAAGAAGCTGGATACTTTTACTTCGAGATCTTCTTTCGGCTGGATGTAATCCGAGATACCCGCGTTCTCAGAACCGAGCCGGTCGAGTAACGTCGTGTTTACGTCATACCCGAATCCGAACGGGAATATCCGTATATCGAGATTCTTAACTGCTTTAACATTCGCGATTATTCTCTCGATGCCCGTCTCGCCGACGGTCGGTAAACCGTCCGTCATGAATACAAGCATCTTCGGACGCTCGTTTTTTTCGAACTGTTTCAGCGAGGCGATCAGCGAATCATTGATGTTCGTCCCGCCTGTTGGTTGCAGGCGCTTGACGAATTCCTCGCCGCGGCGTTTACCTTCGTCACTCGCTTCGACCATTCCCTTCTCCATCAGATGCTCTTCGCCGGCAAAACTGATCACGTTGAACCTGTCGCCCGGCCTTAACGTCCTGATCCCGAATAGCAGAGCGGATCGTGCCTTTTCCATCTTGCCGGCCTCAGCCATCGAACCGCTGGTGTCAAGAACGAACACAATGTCCTTATTTACTAGTTCCCTTTCAGATACGTCGTCTCGCGGCGACATAAGCATTAAGAAGTACCCGTCTTTCCCGGGTTCGCGATATGTAAGAAGAGTCATCCCGAAATCGCTATCTGATAGGCCGTAAAAAAGTTGAAAATCGTTATCGTTGTCATTCGTCTCGAATGTAATTGCCACAGCATTTTCGCCCTTCTTCTGCACTTCTACCTCATGCGTGGGCGAATATATATTTCGTATAGCATTCTTGGCGCTGATCTCGATCTTCCCGGACACTGTTCCAAATTTCTGCGGCGGCAAGTTTCCGGGTCGGCTTTCGATTCCCATATCACTCCGCCGCCAGAGGTTTCTTCCGGTTCCTAGTGGATACCGATATGAAACAGTGCCGGAATCGGCTTTGAGCACCTCGGAGTACTTCAGTTCCAACTTCTTGTCGGAATTTGGAGGGATCGGGAAAATCGATGCCTGGAAAAGATCGTTTCCGGCATATTCCAACAAACCCGGATCGCGCTGCCGCCGCACGATCTCGTCGTAAATGCGGCGTGCTTCCTCGCGTGATCGGACCTCGCCCGCAAGCTTTTTGCCGTTTTCCCAGATCGCAAATTCAACTATCGATGCATTCTCAGGAATCGGGAAGAAATATGTGCCCTCAAGTGTGTATGGAGTGTCGTTTCGAAACACTTGCTCAACGTAGGTGGTGGCGGTCTGTCCGGTGATCTTCGTGTCGATCCTGATCGATTTGACTGGAAGCGCGTTTGGAAGCGGTTGTGGAATGGGCCGTGGACGGCACGGGCGAAAATCACACACCATTGGAACGACGACGCCTTGTGCAAAAGTCACGACGGGCGAAAGATGGACGGCAAACGCAAGGCTAAACATGCCCGCGATAATTCGGAATCTCATGCTATGTCTCCCTTTAAATGGTCGGCGTACTTATGGTTACGCTTTCTATGACGTTTAAAGGAACGCACAGCGTTGCATCGGCTTGCACGTTATTTTTAAGTAACCAATGAAAAACGCCGCGAACGGCGTTTTGGGATTCTTCGAACTACTGGTCAGGTTTTTCAGTTTCGTCAGACAGAGCGTCATCAATGTCCTTCTCAAGTTTGGTTCTGAGCTTTTCCACAAGGTCTTCGGCCCGTCTCAAACTGGTGTCCAGGCTTGCCTTTGCCGAGTGGACTTCTGTCAGGAGGCTCTGAATACTTGCACGTTCCGCTTCTAGGCTTTTCTTTCGCGATTCACGGATCTCCTCCGGT
The DNA here is from genome assembly GCA_023436495.1 of Acidobacteriota bacterium. Taxonomy (GTDB): domain Bacteria; phylum Acidobacteriota; class Blastocatellia; order Pyrinomonadales; family Pyrinomonadaceae; genus OLB17. The sequence goes on along the minus strand of JAEZIT010000109.1, from coordinate 25,482 downwards.
CGCAGCGAGCCCGTCAGCGATGTGACCCGTTCGATCGATTCTGGACGAAGGTCAACGTCGGCTTTTTCGAGTTTTATCCTGAGCTCATTTTCCTTATCGATCAATTCGAAACGCTGCCGGCGAAGTGATTCGACACGCTGTTCCGCCCGGGTAAGAATGTCTAGATTTAGAAGCAGCCGTTTCTGCTTTTCGTCATATTTGTTGGGCTGCCGCTCTCTGACGGCACGTCGGATTTCCTCAATGTCGCTTTCGGAACCATTTGACCGGACCTGTTCTGATTCGATGACGTCTTGCGATTCAGGTAAGATCACTGTTTGGTTCGCATCGTCTGCGCGGCTGATAACAGCCGGTTCGGATCCAGGCGGAGTCGGGCTTGTCACGGGAGTGGACTTCTTCGCCCGTGACCGTCGCGTCGATTGGCCGTATGAAATGACGGAGGTGCCGCCGAGGAAGATCATCAAAGCCATGACAAGCAGTTTATTTCTCATTATTCTTAGTACCTATTCGCCGTCGCGGCGTGCCATTCTTGTCTGCAATAAAGTCACCCGTAACGAGCTCAACGGCATTTTTTGCCAGGCCAACGATTGGAATAGCGTCCAGGCCGGAATTTATCACTCCCTTTACGAGGCCCTTTCGCTTGATGTCATTACCAACGAGCCCGACGACGATCAAGGTTCCGCCGAACGGAAGCATTTTCGCTCCACGTTTGACCAATTGCCAACCTCCTGCGTGTAAAAGCTTTCGGCGCAAGGACTTTTTATCGTTTGCCATAATGTCACACAGTTTATACTTGCTTTAATCCGATGACAACAGCATACTTTTCTTTGCACGTAAATTGCAGGTGAAAGTTCCAAATTTCCGGCTTTCTATGGCGCTCCAAATAACAAATCTTTCAAAACGCTACGACAACAATTGGGTGCTGCGAGACATCAGTTTCGAAGCGGCAGAAGGTGAGATCATGGGGATCTACGGGCTTTCGGGCTCTGGTAAATCGACACTGATCAGAATTCTTCAGGGCAGTGAAGATCCAAATGGCGGGAGCGTGACGTTTCGCGGCCGCGATCTTACTGGTGAATCTGCGGAAAAGCGTTGGTTCAGCATACCCCACGCGCCCGAAGAAAGCGGATGGCGAGGAATTTTTAGACCGGCGAAGGAACAGCAGACCGCAGATGGCGTGGGTCAGTTCGCAGCATTCAAAACGGCGCTGGAATCCGCCTCGGACAAGGGCGTAATACTGCTGGACAACGCTTTTTGCGACCTTGATTTGGACATGCGTCAGCAAGCGTTCGAGGAACTACGCGCGGCCGTTTCGGAACGCGGCCTGACGGTGATCCTCGCAACCAAGGATTTCGACGATGTCTTCGAGCTCTGCGATCGAGTGGCAATACTCTCGAACGGTCAAGTTGAGCAGATAGGCCCGCCGCAGGAGGTTTACGATCGACCGGTATCGACCGCGGCGGCACGCGCGACAGGCAGAAACAACATTTTCGCGGCGCGCCGACTTACCTCAAGCAAGGCCGATCTACCGGAATTTCAGACAATCGAAGGTTCACACCGGCTCTTCACAGAAAAAGCCGATGTGCGAACACTTGGGGCAATAAACCGCGATGTTTCTTTATCCATTCGGCCCGAGCACATTACATTGTCCTTCGGTGCCTCCTTCCCTGAGGACAACCTGTTAAAGGCAACGATAACAGGTGTACGCCTTCTTGGATCTACAACGCTAATCGAACTCGATGCCGGCGGACTTAGGCTCGAAGCTCTCGTACTTCGGCTTGTAGGACTGAATCCGGGCGACGAGTGCATGCTCGGACTGCCGCCCGATCGGATTCACGTCCTTAGGGATTGAAGGCGCCAGCCTACCTTACGTAAACGGACGGAATGGCAGTATCGCCTAACGTACCAAAGCTAAATATCTGTGAGCCGCCGGCAGTATTTATATACCACTGGCCGCCTCGGAAAATCCCCGCGTCCAACCTACCATCGCCGTCGTAATCGCCAGGGACAGGAACGTCGGTTGCGACCCCGAACGGAAATCCGTAAAATGACAGATCTTCGCTCCGGAGCACGTACCAAAATCCTGTGGACGGCCGCCAAATTGCTAGGTCAGCCTTTCCATCACCGGTGTAATCGCCTGGTACCGCCCGATCGGTCGGCGTGCCAAATTGCATCGCACGATCACCGCCGCTGCTGAACCTGATCCACCATTCGGCACTTCCGGAACCGCCGGACGGTCTGAATATAGCGATATCCGCTTTTCCGTCTCCGTCGTAATCATCGGCGACCGGCATATCGCCGGCCATACCAAACCTTTCAATCCGGAAACCTCCCGCAGACAGGAAAACATACCAGTTACCGTTGGCCGGCCTGAATACAGCAGAATCCGCCATGCCGTCTCCGTCAAAATCCGATGGTGCAGGCACGTCTCCAGCCGATCCGAACGGAAATCCGTAAAGCGTGTTATCCTCGCTGCGCAATACATACCAAAACCCGGTTGACGATCGAAAAACTGCCAGATCCGATTTACCGTCGCCGGTGTAATCCGCCGGCACCAGCAAATCAGTCGACAATCCGAACGGAAACGCAAGATTGCTGTTGTCCGAACTCTTTCGATACCACCAGACGCTTGCCTGACCCGGGGCTGTCGGACGATTAACAGAGGCATCCGTTCTGCCGTCGCCGTCGAAATCAAACGGTGCTTTTACCGCCGGTGCCGGCCCCGCCTCGACGTTGTATGCGACAAGTGCAAAATTTTGGTCCGTCTGATCGCCGTTGCCTAAAATTCCATCGCCAACTATCCGCGTTGCCCTCACAGTAATACTCACAGGAGTCCCGGCGTTGATTCCTGCAGGAAGAAATACGTTCTCGACGTTGTTTCTTGTATCGGCCGATCCGCCTGTGACTGAGATCCCGCCGCCAAAAACATTGCCGCGATATGTATTAGCACCAACAGTTACAACAAGATCAAGATCGTTGACCAAAGCCGGATCCGAGACCCCAGGCGGATCCGTCCAAACCAGCGTAAATCTGACCGGTTTTGCACTGTCGCCAACGCGGCCCGTGTAAGTTGTCTCGCTGCCCGCATCGCCAAATTGATATACCTGATCGAAATACTGCATCGGCACGCCGGTATTCATCATCAGTTTCATGTTTATGCGGCCCCAACCCTCGTTACCGTTCGGTATTGCCGTACCGGTGCTAACGCCATTCATTTCCTGTGCCGAGCTTATGATCGACGCTTTGATCATTGCCGGGCTGGGGTAATTGCCATTATTAGCATTCCTCCAGTACTCCGTGAACAATGCTGCCGCTCCGGCAACCTGCGGCGCGGCATGCGAAGTGCCGGTGCTATACGCGTGATTAGCGTCGAAACACCCCGAAATGTTTGAGCAATCCCCAGCACGGCTGCCCGTAATTACCGTTCCCGGAGCCGTAATATCGGGCTTTATACGACCGTCGGCAGCTGGACCACGGCTCGATGTCGGCTCCAAATCATCCATATTGTCCGCGCTTGTTCTTCCAAGTTCGGTTCGAATATTTTCGGAGTTGCCGACCGCAATTACGTTTTTCGCGACTTTTGGCCGCGTCAGTCCAGATGTGCCGGAATTTCCAGCCGAAAAAACGATGGTTATTGGATCAAAGCCGCTGCCAGCACTGCCGTCGCGAACAAAACCGTCATACTGCGCGGTATAAGAATCATAACTATTCCCGTTCGTACCGTTTCCCCAACTGTTATTCGTTATTGTTCCGGGAGCGCCGTTCGGGCCGAGGGTCGTCAACGAATCGTCTATCGCCTGTGAGTCGGTCGAAGTATTACCGGATTTCAGAAATGGAATGTTAATTATGTTGGCACCCGGTGCGACGCCGCGACCATAGTTGAAATTTAAAGGGTCTAATGGCGCGTACGGCGTGGTGCCCGCGATGATGCTTGCATTAATATGGCCATGGCCGCCGGATGCACCGGCGGTCGCTCCACGCAGCGGCCCGTCGACAGTGTTAGCGCTCGTGACATAAAATCCTGCCGCCGGGGCCGGGATAGATACCCCATCGTCCGCAACCGTGACCGTCACGCCCGTGCCGTCGACGCCAAATTGTGACAGCGGATTGTACCCGGGCGGTCCGATCACTGTGGGGCTTGAGTAATTGCCTGCGACGATCTGCGCCGCTCGTTCGTCTTCGAGCGTAGGTCTGATGTACGGATCGACTCTGAACACATCGGGCATTTCCGCAACCCGCGTCAAATCGCTTGGGTCCATTTGCACGCGAATAACGTTAAAGAAATTATTTGGCAGTTGACTCACGGCCAACACGCGAGCGTTTATGGTCATCGACAATTCCGACGCAACATTTGCCAGTTGGGCACGGGAAAATACAGCGATGTCATACGTCGATGTGACGGCTTCGGCCCGTGAAAATGCCCGCACATGTGACGACAGCTTTTGATCGGCCACATATTTCCCTGCCCAACGAACTCGAGAATGACCTGCAGCCTTTGAGATCGCCTCGCCGTCGCCATACACGAAAAACGCGTTGTTCGGAACATATTGAACGATTTCAACGCCAGTATCGCGCAAGCTCTCGATCCACTCGTCCTTCGGAATGCTTCCAAACTGTACAATGTAATATCCCTTGTTTGGGATGGATTCCGCGCCGTCACTCCGTATAGAGCCCGTTGGAGGGTCGACCACCGGATCGAATTTCCCATTCGGCAAACTGATTTCCATTTCGATCGGCTCGATCGCAAGAGCGGCAAAAGGCGACGCTTTCTTCTTATCCTTAGAAACAACTACGAAAGGGCCGTGGTCGCTTACGAGATGACCCAGCGCTTCCGCAGCTTTCCTGTCCGCCTGAGACTTAATGTACACACGCACGATCTCTCGGTTTGGGTCACGGATGTCTTTAGTAATACCGTCTGCCGCTGCAAACTTCGCAAAAAGCGAGCCATGATAAGAGCGGTTCTGCGCGAGCGGAGTCGTTTCGGGAAAATAAGAATAAAATGCAAAAGCGGCTGCTATGGTCAATGCGGTCGCGAGGATGCGCAAACTCAATGGTCGGGAAATCACTTTTCTGCCTCCTAATTCGGATGAGATCAATTAGGGCAGTGGGAAATGCCTGTATTGTGTTCGATCAGGAGAATTTACCACAATACTCCCTTATTTGACAGCATTTTTTTCACAAAAAAAGCCCGAGCCATAAGCCCGGGCCGAGTTTCGCACTTTGGACCTGACTATCGAAATGTCGGTGTCAGAATTATCTGGACCCTTCGGTTTTTAGCCCGATTCGCATTCGTCGTATTTGGCGCCACTGGCAGTGTTGCACCAAGTCCCCTCGCAGTCATTCTTCCTGAAGTCACTCCAAGCGTGCCGATACGATCAGCGAGAAGCTGCGAGCGCTGCTGCGTCAATGCTTCAAGTTCTTCCGGCGTGCCCCGGTCGTCGGTATGCGATTCGATCGTGACCGAATAATCCGGATTTGCGGCCAAGATCTCTGCAATGGAGAGCAGCTTCGAATCGGCGGCCGGTGCAAACGTTGCCGCACGGGCAGTCGCCCAAATGTTTTCCGGCAGCGTAAACACGACTCCGCGCTCATTCTTCGTCACGGACCCAAAGCGTTTTAACGACGCTATCATACCCGCTTCCTCTGCTTCGAGCTGTGCGATCCGTGCTTCACGTTCCTGCTGGTCACGGGCCGCCTGTTGTTCGTTTTCAATTGCTGAAAGCTTTGATTTAGCCGCGTCGGTTTCAATCCGGAGAGCAACGAGCTCTTCGCGAAGCCTCGCATTCTCGTCTCGCAGTTCCTTTATCTGCCGAGCGTAGTTGGAAACGTCTCGCTCCGAAAGTTCCCTATTTCGCGTTTCATCCCCGAGCTGCGATCTCAACGAAACGATCTCCGCCTGAGCTTCGGCGTAGCGGTCCTCTACCTGGCGCATTTCAGCGTCGGCACGCGTCTTTTCGTTTCGTTTCTCGCGCGCTTCCTTTCGTATGAATGCAGTATTCTCCGCCTTTACGGATGCGCTGATCGCACGCCTTGCGGCCACGTCAATCAGATCCTCACTTCGTCCTGCCCGCCACGTCTCTTCCGCGCTTGTCAGCGCCGCTTGAGCTTCTTTAAATTCCTCGGCGGCATCACGATCCGCCCCTGCGAATCGTGCCAGTGCTATCGCCTGCTTTGCCTGTAATATCGTTGAGGGCGTCTTGGAATAATCTACTTCAGCGATCTCCGGCGTACGCGCGTCTCTGAAGTAATCGCTGGAATTCCCGAAATATTGGACAGCGGGCATCGTAGGAATTGTCCTCCCGCTTCGCGCCACCGGTGATAGATTTTCAAGCATTATCGCTTGGCTCGGGCGTCTTACAAGGAAATGCGGCTCTGCAGTAATGATCAATGCAAATGTTTGGAGCGGCGTAGTAACATTTATCTTTGAATCGAATTCGAAGAATCCTCGTCGCTTGATCTCGCCAAGGTTGTCGACCTGTCCCTCGGGCGAAACCGCCCAAAGCACATATGTCGCATATCCCGCCCCCAGCTCGAATGGCCTCGGCATCTTCGAAACAGACAACTGAATCTGCGATCCGTTGCGGCTTGTACGCTTTATTGTCGCTTCGCCTTTCATTCTTGGGAAACGCGTGGTTCCGCGAAATTGGACGATGACCTGTTCGTCCAGCGGATAAGTTATCGCCGTGGTCCGGCGTGCAACGTCGACTTGTGCAAATGAAACGATCGCGGCGGAGAGAATGAATAGTAGCGATATAATGGGCTTAGTAGTTCTAGAATTGATCATATTGATTGCTCCGGGAATTCGGATGACGTAATACTCAAGATGCCATAATTCAATAAACCGTTGCAAACTTGCCGGTTTTGGACAACGCACGCCCGGGTGCAGTATATTCAGTGTTTTACACCGCTCGATGCAGGATTTTAAGCGCCTTCTAAAATATGTCCGCCCGCATTGGCTAACGTTTGTGTTCGCCATTGTTGCGATGGTACTCGTCGCGCTGTTCGAAACGGCCGTCGGCGGCCTGCTTGTACCAATATTCGGGCAGTTTCTTCCGGGCAGTGCCAAAGCGTCCGAAACAGTCTTTGACCTACATAGATTTGTTCCGAAAGAACCGTGGCAACAAGCATGGATAGCGATCTCAGCTCTTCTCCTGACGTTCACCATCTGCAAAGGCATCGCCGAATATTTTTCGTCCTATCTGATGGCAAAGATCGGCCAGTCTGCTGTACTTTCGCTTCGCAGCGAGCTCTATGACCATCTGCTGAAACAACCAGCTTCGTTTTTCGAAAAGCACCGCACGAACTATCTGGTCTCGCGTCTCGTCGTAAGCTGCTCGGCAATTGAGCTTGCCGTCTCGGCGAATTTACGCGATGTATTGCGTGAAAGTTTCATGCTCGTTTTCTTTATTGGCGCTGCATTCTATTTTAACTGGCGGCTTATGCTCGGTGCACTCATTATCGCACCGATAATCGCGCTCCTTACTTCAAAGTTCAGCCGCGCACTTCGAAAACTCGCAGAGGAAACATTTGAGGGCAATAAGCTCCTGACCGACACAGCACAGGAAACGCTTTCCAATCATACGATCGTCAAGGCCTATACTGCCGAGGAACGCGAACGGTCCCGCTTCGATCGGGTCGCAGGGATGATCGCGCGCGCAAATCTCCGTTCCGGCCGCATTGCTGCGACATCGCCGCCGACGATAGAGATCATTGGAGTGATCGCGATCGTTGTCCTTTTTTATTTTGGGCTGCGCGAGATAAACAGCGGGCATATGGATGCGGCACAGTTCTTCACGTTTCTCTTCTTTCTGTTTAGAAGTTACGACCCGATGCGGAAGATCTCTCGTCAGCATAATGAGATCACGAAAGCTTTTGCGGCGGCGAAAGACGTCTGGAGCGTCTTGGACGAAGACGAAGTTCTTCCGGAAAAAGCGGGTGCTGTAGAATTGAAACCTCTTTCGCAAGGCCTTCACCTTGAATCCGTTTCGTTCCGATATAATAACGATGACAAGCAGATCCTGAAAGACGTAACGCTCGACGTTCCAAAAGGTTCGATGATCGCCCTGGTTGGGGAGAGCGGCGGCGGTAAATCCAGTCTGATCAAGCTTATTCAGCGTCTCTACGATCCAACAGCCGGCGCGGTGCGTTGGGATCACATCGATTTGCGGGATGCAAAGCTCCTCAGCCTTAAAAAGCAGATCGCCCTAGTCACACAGGAAACGGTCCTATTTAATGACACGATCCGATATAACATTTCATACGGCAAACCCGACGCATCGGAAGCCGATATAGCCGAAGCCGCTCGTGTCGCCTTTGCCGACGAGTTCATTCGGGAACTGCCGAACGGATATGATACCCTTGTCGGCGAACGAGGAATTTTTCTGTCGGGTGGACAGCGACAACGTATTGCGATCGCTCGCGCCGTGCTTGTCAATGCTCCGGTGCTTATCCTTGATGAAGCCACCTCTGCGCTCGACGCCAAATCCGAACGGCTAGTCCAAAGGGCCCTTGCAAATCTGATGCAGGGCAAAACGTCGATCGTCATCGCACATCGGCTTTCGACCGTTCGCAAAGCCGATCGAATCGTCGTTATGCAGCGAGGTTCGATCATCGAATCCGGAACACATGCCGAGTTGCTCGAGGCGGGCGGTGTCTACAAAAGACTGTATGAACTCCAGTTCGCGGAAGAGGAAGCGCTTTCCGAACCGCCCGTGACGTCTAGTACATAAACGCTGAATTATGAGATCAATGACAGGCTTCGGACGCGGAACCGTTGCCGAGGAAAAATTTACAATAACCGTTGAGTTGAAGACAGTGAATAACCGGTTCCTCGACATAGCCATCCGTTTGTCAAACGACCTGCAGGCACTCGAATCCACGATAAAACGCCTTATAGGTAATCGATTATCCCGGGGGCGCGTCGACGTAAACCTGCAGTACGATCGTGTCGAACAGGTCGAGTATGACCTAAATCGTCCAATGATAGCCGGTTACTTGGACGCGATGAAGCGGATCCGAGAAGAATTTAGTTTGGCGGGCGAGCCCGATATTAACGTAATCGCTCGACTTCCAAACGTCATAACGCCGCGCAAGGACGACCTCAGTGAGGAATTCGTGATCGGTGTCGAACAAGCGGTGAATAGCGCTCTTGACGACCTCGAGCGAATGCGGGAGAACGAGGGCACAATGTTGAAGAACGAGCTCGACTTTCGCCTGTCTGAGATCGAACGGCGTATGCCGGAGATCGTTTCCGAATCGGCAAATGTGTCCGAAGAGTATCGCCAGCGCCTAACCAAGCGGGTGGCCGAAATGCTCGCTAAGTCAGATTCCCAAATCGAACTGGACCAGTCGCGGCTTGCACAAGAAATCGCATATCTCGCAGATCGGAGCGATATTTCGGAGGAGATCACACGGCTTACGGGCCATATCGACCACTTCCGCGAGATAATGAACGAGTCGGTAGAGGTCGGTAAACGACTGGATTTCTTAACCCAGGAGCTCAATCGCGAGGCAAATACGATCGCCTCAAAGACGCAAAACCTCAAGGTTAAGGAAAACGCTTTAGGCATCAAGAGCGAGATCGAAAAGATCCGTGAACAAGTGCAAAATGCGGAATAACCCTATTGCTTTTAGCTGATAATGAAAGGAAACTTGATCATAATTAGCTCGCCGTCCGGCGGTGGAAAAGGCACATTGATTCGACGACTGCTAACTAGCATACCGTCGATCGGCTATTCGGTGTCGTACACTACGCGGGCGCAGCGGAATGACGAAATACACGGAACGGACTACTGCTTTGTGTCGCCCGATGAATTCGAGCGACTGCGCTCCGGCGGCGAATTCCTCGAATTTGCTCGCGTACACGAAAATCTTTACGGCACATCGCGCGCGCAGGTAGAGAAAAAGATCGCCTCGGGCCAGGACGTTATCCTCGAGATCGACGTGCAGGGAGCCGCGGCCGTGATGGCAAAGATGCCCAGCGCTGTCAGCATTTTCATCCTACCGCCGTCGTTCGAAGTGCTGCGCGAACGATTAACGCGGCGGGCCACTGAGAGTTCGGGCGATCTGCAGCTTCGTCTCAGGAATTCGTTTGACGAGGTGCGGCAGTATGAGCATTTTCGGTATGTCGTAGTTAATAACGAGGTGGATACGGCCACCGAACAACTTAAACAGATCATTCTCGCAGAACGACTACGAACTGATAGACAACCTGGGCCTATTCAAGATATACTAGATAGTTTCGATATCTCGAAATACACTTTTTTTGGAGTCTAAACGAATTTTATGGCAGAGCAGACCGCACCGGTGCTTGATGAGAACGAAGAAGGTTTTGTTGAGGAAGAAGTGATCGATCCTCCTGAGATCGATTCCAAGTACCGCATGATCCTATTGGCCGCTCAGCGGAGCAAACAACTGCAACGTGGCGCAGAATCTCGTGTCGACATTGACATACGCAAGAATAAGCCGACGCGGGTTGCCTTGAAAGAGATTCGAGAACGAAAGGTCAATTTCAAGATCGAAGAACAATAGACAAGTTATACATTTGCACTTAAAAAAGCCGCCCGTCCGAGCGGCTTTTTTATTTGTTATATGTTTAACATATTCAACGATTTATCCGGTCAGCTGTATCACTGATCACGTCGCCGACAGAATCAACAGCATCGGAAACGCCTCGTTTGAATTTTCCCCACGATTCCTGACCTTCGCCTTCAGCATGTTGGACTTCGCCCTCAGCTTCAAGCTCTTCGTCACCCGTGATTTCGCCGACCTTGTCCTTGACCGACCCTTTTGCTTGTTCCCATTTACCTTCTACTTCATCTTTGTTTCCAAAAATCGCCATATTAACCCCCATATGATCGTATTGAATCAAGACATCTCTGTCTCGACTGAATATCATGGCAATAGTCGTTCCACAACGGAAGTTGTACCAACCATTGTGGTCCACAAAGATTACATTCCCTTATAGTTAGGACCGCCTCCTCCTTCCGGTGTTACCCAGTTAATGATCTGATACGGATCCGCGATGTCACATGTCTTGCAGTGTACACAATTCGAAAAATTTATCTTTAATTCTCTGCGTGCGGTCTTCGCATTTTGCACCATTTCGTAGACCTGTGCAGGGCAAAACCGCTGGCATGGATTGCCATATTCCTCGGCACACCGCGTGGCGCAGATCTCTGTATCGAGCACATGAAGATGGCAGGGCTGGTCCTCGTCATGAGCGACCGCAGCATGAAACACATCGGTGATCTTATCGAATGTCACGGCCTTATCGAACGGCACGCTTTTGTATCGTTCATCCCGGAGATGGTCGGTCGGCCCAAGTCCGTCAACGGGGCCCGCACCATTGCGATCGATCCGTTCCATTCGCTCATGTCCGGCGATGTGATGCTCGCGCGGCATAAATCCCCATGCCAAGCCGCCGGTAACAAACTGCAGGCCCGAATTTACAAGTCCGGACCAACGGCCATTTTGAAATGCGGCGTGAAAATTCCTCACTGGATACAGCTCGTCGTATATCCAGCTCATATTTACTTTTTCGGCGTAATGTTTGAGCGTTTTTGATGTGTAATCTTCGTGATCGAAGGCCATCACGATCGCTTCGGCTGCGAGCATTCCCGATTTCATGGACATATGAATTCCCTTGATCCGTTGTCCGTTCAAAAAAGCGGCCGTCTCGCCAACAAGCATCACACCGTCGGCATAAAGCTTCGGCATAGTGAAATAACCGCCGGCGTTGATGGTCTTCGCTCCGTATTTCAGCATTTTTCCGCCCTTCAGTATCTCAGCGACCTTCGGATGTGTCTTGAATTTTTGAAACTCAGCATGCGGATCAATCAGCGGGTCCTTGTAATCGAGCCCGGTCACATACCCAATGCTGATTACGTTATTCTTCATTCCGTATATCCATCCGCCGCCGTACGTTTCCGTATCTGACGGAAACCCGAGCGTATGTACTACTCGGCCTTCTTCAAAATTCCCCGCTGGGACTTCCCATAGTTCCTTGACGCCGATCGAGAATACCTGAGGCTCACTCTCATTCATGAGCCCCAGGCGTGCCATTAACTGTTTTGCGAGCGATCCGCGTGAGCCCTCGCCTAGAACGGTCACCTTTGCCAAAATATCGACACCAGGCTCAAAATTACCTTTCTTCTCTCCGTCTTTACCGATTCCCTTGTCACCAGTGCGAACGCCGATCACGCGCTCGTTCTCGTCGTAGAGCATTTCGGCGCCGGGAAACTCCGGAAAAATGTTTATGCCTGCTTCTTCGCATTTTTCCGCGAGCCATTCGCACATTCGGCTAAGACTGATGATGTATTTCCCTTTGTTCTTCAGAGGCGGTGGAACGATCGGAGCATTGATCGCACTTGATCCGGTCAAATACCAAGCAGCGTCGTCCGTCACAACGGTATCGACGGGACAGCCCTGCTCAAGAAAATCCGGCATCAACTCCCGGATCGCAATGGGGTCCATCACCGCTCCTGAAAGTATGTGCGCTCCGACCGATGCTCCCTTTTCGATCAACCCAATTTCGAGATCGCCGATCTTCCTACCCGGTATAACTCCTGCTTCAACCAGCCGGTCATGTTCCTTGATCTCTTTAACCAGCCACAATGCACCCGCAAGACACGCCGGCCCCGCGCCGACGAAGAGGACGTCCATCTCAATTTGTTCGCGTTCGATCATATGATTGCAGCACCTCAATGCTGTATGTTGAGCTAAAAATGAATGACCATTCAGTGGTTAGTATACCATCAAATTCGAAGGTGAATTAATCCAACATTCACAACTACTCTACCTAGTTACTCAAGCGAAACACTAATTTTCTAACCACCTTTTTCCTCAAACTGCTCCTTCAAACTCTGTATATACGGAGCCCTCGCTACACCTTTCTCAGTGATTATCGCGGTCACGAACTCATTCGGCGTCACATCAAATGCGTAGTTCGAAACATCGATGCCTTCGGGAGCGAGTTGAATATCGCGTACGTGAGTTATTTCCCGAATATCGCGCTCCTCAATAGGGATCTGTTCACCGGTCGGACAATTCATGTCCACGGTAGAGAGCGGAGCAGCAACGTAAAACGGGATACCATGCTGTTTCGCGAGCACGGCGACCATATACGTGCCGATCTTGTTCGCGACGTCGCCATTGGCAGCAATTCGATCTGATCCGACCACAACCGCCTGCACGCGGCCCTTTTTCATTACGTGGCCGCTCATATTATCCGTGATGAGGGTTACCGGGATCTCGTCTTTGTGCAGTTCCCAGGCAGTCAAACGTGCCCCCTGTAGGTAAGGCCGAGTCTCATCGGCTATTACCGCGATGTGCTTTCCCTGATCGACCGCGCCGCGGATAACACCTAGAGCCGTTCCCCATACGCCGCCGGTCGCCAAGGCTCCCGCGTTGCAGTGTGTCAGAACCGTCGAATTGTCATCGAGCAACTCGCCGCCATACTTTGCGATGAGCCGCTGCGATTCGATATCTTCATCGTGGATCGCCTTTGCCTCGTCGATCAATATCTGTTTGATCTCACTTATCGATCGCCCTTCAGCCTTCGCCTCTTGAAACGCCTTTTTCATCCGGTCGATGGCCCAGAAGAGGTTCACAGCCGTCGGACGCGTTTTCCCGATCATTTCACCGATGTATTCAAGTTCTTCTTCGAGATCGTCGATATTCGTTCCAACGAACTGCTTGACGCCCAGTGCAACGCCGTAAGCCGCGGAAACTCCTATCGCAGGTGCGCCACGCACCACCATGTCCTTGATGCCCGCGGCGACGTCATTGAATGACTTTAGCATCAGCCACTTCTCTTCGGTCGGCAGCAATCGCTGGTCGAGCATCTCTACACCTTCATCGGTCCATTTAACGGGTATGATATCCAGATTCATATATTTACCTTGAAACTCAAATCTTACGTAAAAAGATCGACGGTAACAAGAAAGCTGAAACTTTTTCCTTTGGGATCAGCGTTTTAGAACAACGGAGGACTAATTCCTATGGAAATTGAACGGTGGATCGATAATAAACACGCGACGGTCGCGAATAGCCGGTGGATGCAGTTGTTTACAGCCTTTACACGGTTGACACTAGCCGTGGGGTTCATTCCGCCTAGTATTCCGAAAATACTTCACAAACCGTTCACAGTGCTGCCGGATTCTAATCCCGTGGGCCACTATTTCAATGCCCTCTATCAGACGGGATTCTATTACGAATTCATCGGCTGGACTCAAATTATCGCCGCGGTTCTACTACTGATTCCACGAACCTCGCACCTAGGCGCTTTAATGTTCCTGCCGATAATCGCGAACATCGCTGTACTAACGGCTTCTGTAGGATTCAGGGGTACATGGCTCGTAACTTCGCTAATGTGCTTCGCGGCCGTCTACCTGGTCGCGTGGGAATACGACCGGCTGAAGCCGCTTATTTTCGCCGGCCGATCTAAATGCTCGGAGTCAATTCCGTTAAGGTTCGTCACCGTGCCGGCGTTTTTTGCTATTGGCGGCACACTGATGGGCGGATTGTGGTATCTCATCCGACTCGGAAATTTCTCGAACTACCTTGTTGTCACTGCCGGACTTGCTTTCTTTGGATTGATCTTTGGTTTCGCAGTCGCCGTTCATCATCGATTCATGCCTACCGGAGCGTTGCGGACCACACGCGATTTGGGGTAAAACCGTAATGTGTTTGAAGAATTTCTCAACGGCCGTGTCATCGTTAAAGTTGGAGATATTACCGCTGAAAATGTCGACGCTGTTGTGAACGCCGCGAACAGTTCGCTTCTGGGCGGCGGCGGGGTTGACGGCGCGATTCACTCAAAAGGCGGCAGCGAGGTCCTCAGGGCGTGCCGGCTTATACGTCAAGACCAGTTTCCCGACGGTTTACCCACCGGCGAAGCGGTTATTACGACCGCCGGCAACTTGCCCGCTAAATATGTGATTCACACGGTCGGTCCGGTCTATGGCGAAAATGGCGGCCGGGACGCGGATCTCCTCGCTGCGGCCTATGAGAACTCACTTCGACTTGCCGCCGAGAATGGATTGTCATCGATCGCATTTCCGTCGATTTCGACTGGTGTTTACGGATATCCGAAAGACGAGGCAGCTCAGGTCGTTTCTATGACACTCCGACGGTATGTCCAGATAGCCGATACGCCGACGAATATCTCTCTGATCTTCTTTTCCGAAGCTGACGCCCGTGTCTTCTTACAGCATTCAACGCTTTGAACCTTGGTTTTGGATTTGATGCTCAATCGACTATTATTCTATAGTTTCCTGTTACTTTCCTCGTCTTAATATCTGAATAACTTTTCTAACGATGACGAAGATCTCATCCGAAAGCGACAGTATTAATATGCCATCTGCTACGGGCCACGCCCACGAAAACAATTATCGGAACGATTTTTCTTTCAGCCGCGAATTTCCGGAAAACCTTCGCGCACTCGAGGATATTTCCTGGAATTTTTTATGGTCTTGGGACAAGGATGGTGTCGAGCTTTTCCGCGAACTAGATTCCGCTTTATGGGTGGAATGCGAGCAGAATCCCCGCATGCTTCTGCGACGCATAAGCCTCCTTCGCCTTTGGCAAAAGTCTCTTGATGACGATTACGTCACCAAACTTCGTCATTTCGAACAACGATTCCGTTCATATGTTGACCAAACTCCTGCCGATTTCGGCCGTGTAACTAAGGATCGTCCAGTAGCGTACTTCTGTGCTGAATACGGCGTCCATAATTCCCTTCCGAATTATTCGGGCGGCCTCGGCATCCTGGCGGGCGATCACCTGAAATCGGCCAGCGATCTTAACGTCCCGCTGGTCGCCGTCGGCCTGCTTTACCGGTACGGATATTTCCGCCAACGTATAACGCACGATGGTTGGCAAGAGGAACGTTATCATGACATTTTTGAATCGGAGTTGGCCGTCAAGCCGGTTCTGAACGACAGTGGCGAGCGCGTACTGGTCTCGGTTTGGATCCGCGAACGCGAAGTTCAAGCACAAGCTTGGCGCGCTCGCGTAGGCCGTATTTCGCTCTACTTGCTTGATACCAATTTGCCGCAGAACGATCCGGTCGACCGTCTGATAACCGGCCATCTATACGGCGGCGATTCCGAGACTCGAATTGTTCAGGAAAAGGTTCTTGGGATAGGCGGAATTCGTCTTCTTCGGCATCTCGGCGTGCGGCCATCGGTCTATCATCTGAACGAAGGGCATTCTGCGTTTCTCACACTTGAGTTGGCTAAAGAATTCCTCGAAGAACATAGCGAAGCCACATTCGAAGAGGCAGCCGAATCCGTACGCACGGCCTGTGTTTTCACAACCCATACGCCTGTCGCGGCCGGCAACGACGTCTTCTCACCCGATCAGCTGCGCCAATGTTTTGATTCCGGCTACATTTCAGCTCTCAAGCTTTCCGAAGACGAGTTCTTCTCGCTCGGCCGCACCGATCCCGCCGATCCCGCCGAGTTTTTCGGAATGACGCCTCTGGCAATTAGAATGTGCCGTTCGGCAAATGGCGTGAGCATGAAACACGGTGAGGTTTCCCGCGAGCTTTGGCTCAAAATGTTCCCGGAACTGTCGGACGCTGCAGACGTTCCGATCACGCAAGTCACTAACGGTGTTCATCCGCCAACGTGGATTGCACCGGTACTTCGGGAAACCTATAGTTCGACTGTCGGCGAAGACTGGCTTGAAAAAACGCGCGACATAGATGCCTGGCGGCAAGCAGTAAACGCAATTCCGGACGAAGTGATCTGGAACGCTCATTTGAAACTTAAGAACCTGCTTATCGCATTCATTCGTGAACGCACGCGGTCGAAGGAAACGGGAATTCGTGACACCATCAACGAACACGAAAGCACTACCGGGCTACTTTCTCCCGACGTGCTCACAATAGGTTTCGCGCGGCGCGTTGCCGCCTACAAACGTTGGAATCTACTCTTTTCAGATCTTGATCGGCTGCTCAAGCTGGTGGACGATCCGGAACGCCCCGTTCAATTCGTCTTCGCAGGTAAAGCTCATCCGCAGGACCGCACGGCAAAGCAGATCCTGCAGCGTTTGATGAGTATCAATAACGACTCTAATTGGCAGAACCGCGCCGTTTTCATCGAGGATTACGACCAAGAGGTCGCTCGTTATCTCGTTCACGGCGTGGATGTATGGATGAATGTGCCAAAACGCCCAATGGAAGCCAGCGGCACCAGCGGTCAAAAAGCAGCGATGAACGGTGTACTCAATTTCTCGATCCTCGACGGATGGTGGATCGAAGGCTCGAACGGCACGAACGGTTTTAATATTGGCGGTACTGGAAGTGATGCCAACGAGGAAGAAGCTGACCGCCTCGATTCCCAGTCGCTATATGCAACGTTGGAAAACGACATCATTCCGGCGTTTTATAGCAAAGACGACCGCGGACTCCCTGTCGATTGGATCCGCCGAATGCGAGACTCGCTCGCGACGCTTACGCCGCAATTCTCAAGCGACAGAATGGTCCGCGATTATATCAAATCGATCTATAACGGCTAATATATGGAAAATAGCGAATACCGTCGCGGCGTCATACGCCCCGTCGAATGTGTTAAAGAAGGCTGGGAGTTGATCAAAGGCGAATACTGGCTCCTCTTCGCGATCACATTGGTGGGTGGCATTATTGGCGGAGCGACGCTGCATTTGCTGCTGGGATCGATGATCTGCGGCATTACGTATTGTTACTTGAAAAAAATAGACGGCGGCCGCGTCGAATTCGACGGACTTTGGAAAGGATTCCAATGGCTACTGCCCGGATTCGTAGTAATGCTCGTCATTGTCGTCCCAATGATCGTTGTTTATGCAATCATATACTTTCCGATCTTAATGGCGGTCATAATGGGGCCGAAACTCGATCAGGAAGAATTTATGATGATGCTCCTCGGTGCCGTATTCTTCGACGTTATTTTCATCATCATAATGGTATGCCTACACACCCTTTTAATGTTCGCATTTCCGCTTATTGTTGATCGTGGACTCGGGGCCGGCCCCGCGATGATGACAAGTGCCAAGGCCGTGTTCGGCAATTTGGGCGGCGTCGCGGGTTTGCTCGGCGTCAACACGGTCCTGGCCATAGTCGGCCAGCTCGCTCTGTGTGTAGGGATCTATTTTGTTATCCCGGTGATGCTTGCCGGTCAGTTGGTCGCTTATCGCAAGATATTCCCGGCTCGCGCGGCAGATAACTATACGCCGCCTTACACATATTGATACTTATGACAGCAAATTTTATTGAAGTTAATTCGCTTGAAAAACTTGAATCCGTAATTGCAGGTTCTCATTCTGCTCCGGTCATTTTTTTTAAGCATAGTAGGACCTGCGGCATCAGCGCTTCGCTTTTTAATAGAGTCTCATCGCTCGATGCCGATATTAATCTTATTATCGTTCAGGATGCCCGCAGCATTTCTAATGAGATCGCCGAACGCACTGGCATTCGCCACGAATCGCCGCAGGCCATCGTTCTCGATTCCGGATTGGTAAAATATCACGCGTCCCATTACGATATTGATATCGAAGAGATCGCCGCATCGCTATCGAAAAACTGAATTTATGATCGAGCCGATTCAAATAATAGAAGAAAGCGATAGTGAGCTTTCGATCATATGGTCGGATGACCGCGAAACACGATACAACGCCCCGGAGCTGCGGCGTTCGTGTCCGTGCGCCGCGTGCATTAACGAATGGACAGGCGAAAAGATGTTGAAGGACGAATCCGTATCTAACGAACTAACGTTCACCCAGATCTCGATCGTCGGCCGCTACGCTCTAAACTTTCATTTTTCCGATGGCCATAATACCGGAATTTTCAGCTTTGACTTCCTTCGCAAGTTAAATAATTAGGACTTTTCGCTCCACATCTCTGCCTTCCATTTCTGCTACAATGTTCTCATGAACGAACGCGATATTTTCGACGAGAAACAGGAAACTAAAACGGCCAGTTATTCTTGTCCGTTCTGCCGTGAACGAAACGATTACGACATCCGCTGGATTCGTCGAACAAAGAAAAAACAGACTCCCCGGCAAATGAACGAACAGGATCGTGCACGATTTCAAAAATCGCGCGATTATATGGTCCGTGTCGATGACATGCTGATGTGCAAAAACATGCGGTGCCGTAAAAGGTTTGAGATACCATCGTCGCAAACCGTCGTCTTTATCTGAAAATCCTTGTATAGAAGTATCTACAGTGTGTTATCCTTTTTAACATACAAAAAGCGGAGGACACGGTTATGAATCGCAAGGAATTTAATGACGAAGATATTCCCGATCCGGAAATAAAGGAATTTATGGACGAGGAAATTGCCTCCGCTCCGGCCGCTCCCAGCGAGCTGCTTGAACGAATTAACGAGCACAATTCCGCCTCGCCGGCCGACTCGGGCGGCGATATCGACGCCGAATGGGAAGATGTTGAGGATTCCGGTGCCGAAAGCGTCTTTGGACATAACCCGACGCCTGACCAATCCGACGTCGAAGATAATGCGCACGCAATGGGTATTGACTATGCCGACAATGAACCTCTGGATATCATAGGAAAGATCGGTAAACGGGATCGTGATCGATTTGAGATGAATGAAAGTTCTAAATCGAACGACGACTCGATATAATTGCAGTAAGAGTGAGTGCTAAAGATAAGAGGCCGAATGGAAACGAGGTTTCCGGCGGCCTCTTTCATTTCTCGATCCCCCGAGCATCCCCAAACGAGGTAAATCGCTTTACGACCCGCCCGGCTTTCAAGTTCCTGGCCCGACGATCTACAAAAGAAACGAGGTTAGCTTTTCAGGCAGCCTCGTTCTGAGTTGAGATCCGGCTAAGCATAACTGAACACTCATTTCCGGTCCTTAAAGCTTTCGAACAGCTCGGTATGGCGGCTGGTCAGGGGCAGCATTCGGCCGTTGATGAACAAGTATTTGATGTTCGTTCGCGGTTCGAGCATGTCGCCGTCGGTCACAACGATATTTGCGATCTTGCCGGTTTCGATCGAGCCGAGACGGTCGGCGATCCCAAGGATCTGTGCCGGATAGAGGGTGACCGAACGGAGTGCGTCGTCTTTGGACAGTCCGTAGGCGGAGGCGAGTCCGGCGTGGTAAGGCAGATCGCGAACCTCGGCGCCGTCGTTGCCGGTGGAAATTGCGAACGGAATGCCTGCCTGACGGAGCTTTGCCGGGCCTTCGAACAGGAAATCGTACGCATCGTCGTCACGCACCGGCAGGTTGTAAATGTTCGTGAAAATGACGGCGATGTTGTTCTTTTTCAGGTCGTCGGCGGCTTTCCAGGCTTCCTGACCTCCGATCAGAATTCCCTTCAGCTTCATTTCGCCCACGAATTTCGCAACGCCGCGAATATCGCGTTCGCGTTCGGCGGTAAAAATGACGGGTTTCTGCCCCCGAATGTAAGGGATAAGGGCGTCGAACTTCTGGTCGGTCGGCGTAAAAGGCAGCGTTTTATCCTTAGCGTAGGCTTCTTTCGCGCGGGCGTAATTCTCGGCTTCGGTGAATATCTTCTTAAGCTCGTCGAGCTGTGCATCGCGGCGTTTTACCGCTTCGCTGAACTCGATCTCCTGCCTGCCGACGCCGGGCGTGAAACCGCCGAACGTCGAGATACGCGGGAAATTGATCACAAGCCCGAATTCCGGCACGACCGCCATTTCAGCCTGTGTCGAACCACTCAGATTGATGACCGCGGCCTGTCCGGCGATGGTCCCACCCGAAGGTGCCGACAGAACGGTCGTGATGCCGTTAACGCGTGTAACGTTGACGTGCGAAGTATGCGGATTGATGCCGCGTATAGCCTTAGCGTTGGCGTTGTTCGAACCGGTTTCGGCGACGTCCATGGTGGCGTTCGCACCCAGCGGAATTTCCGCAAGCCCGAGGGTGGTTCCTGCGTCGATCATTCCCGGATAGACCGACAGTCCTTTGCCGTTGATGCGTTCCACGCCGGCCGGGACCTGAACGTTCGTGCCGACCGCAGCGATCTTGCCGTCGCGGATGAGCACCGAACCATTCTCGATCACAGGCCCGGAAACCGTCACGATACGGGCATTTTCGATGACGAACGAACTGTTCCGTCCGGTCAGATTCTGCTGCGAACCGTCGCTCTGTGCCGAAGCGATGGCGGCAAGTGCGAAAACGACGGCGAACAGCCGAACGGGTACGGAGAATGCGAATTTAGCGTACTTTATCATTGACCTCATTACCGGTTACCTCCGATCTCGATGCTGTGTTCGTCGCGGTCTTCGAGTCGGTGTTCGCTCGGTATACGCGGCTGTGTCCCGCCTGAGGCAGGTGCTTTGTTCACGTCAAGTTTTTCGAGGGCTTCGCGTTCGCGTGCAAGTTCGTCACGACGCGATATGTCCTTCGAGCGGTCGAAATAGGCGACGCCTTCAATGAACGTCATTTCAGGCCGCGAATAGACGCTGAACGGATGTGCGTTCCAGATGACAAGGTCGGCGTCCTTTCCAGTCTCGATCGAACCGGTGCGTTTGTCGATCCCGAGCTGTTTCGCCGGGTTTAGCGTGATCATCCGCAGAGCGTCCTGTTCAGGAACCCCGCCGTATTTCATCACCTTTGCCGCATCCAAATTAAGCCGACGCATGCGTTCGTCCGAATCGGAGTTGATGGAAACATTGACGCCGTTCTTCCAGAGAATATAGGCGTTGTACGGAATGGCGTCGTAGGCTTCGAGCTTGTAGCTCCAGCTGTCGATAAAGATCGAAACGCCGGCACCGTGTTTGGCGATCTCGGGTGCGATCTTATAGGCTTCGAGCCCGTGTTGAAGCGTGCCGATGCGGAACCCGAATTCTTCGGCGAGCTGCATCAGGTTCAGGTGTTCGTCTGAACGGTAGCCGTGTGCGTGGACGAGGCGTTTGCCCTCGATTATCTCGACCAGCGGTTCGAGTTCGAGGTCGCGGCGAGGCTGTACTTTGGTCTTTTTCGCATTGAAATCGTCCCAAGCCTGTTTGTAATTCCGTGCACGGACGAACGCGTCGCGCATCGTTTCGATAACGCCCATTCTGGTACGCGGATAACGCGTCTGCTGCCCGGGAATGCCCTGCGAGCTCGACCGTTTGGGATTTTCGCCCATAGCGAACTTGATCCCGAGCGGAGCACCGGCGATCGGGAATTCCCCAACCGGCCTTCCCCATTTGAACTTGACCGTAGCGCTTTGCCCGCCGATCGAATTCGCCGAACCGTGCAGCAGCAGTGCCGACGTGACCCCGCCGGCGAGTGCCCTATAAATGGCGACATCGTTCGGGTTCAGAACGTCGCGGACGTCCGTCATAGACGTGACCGAATACGAGAATTCGTTGATCGCATCCAGCATCGAATGCGAATGAGCGTCGATTATCCCGGGCGTTACAAATTTTCCAGTCCCATCGATCACCGCAACACCGGCAGGAGCGTTGATATTCTTGCCGATACGCAAGATCTTTCCGCCCCGGACCAGAATGTCCGTATTCTCCAGCGTACCGTTAACGGCGGTCAGCACTGTGGCGTTTTTGATAAGCACGTCGCCGGCTGTCTGTGCCGTGACGTTCGTCACCAGCCCGGAAACAAGGACTATGCAGGCGAGTAGTAAAGTTATCGGTTTCATCGCTTTGGACATAATTCTCAGAAATTTTTCTAGTGTTTATAACCCCGAAGTTCGTTGTATTTCGCGATCTGTTCGGGAGTCATGACCGCCTTAGTTTCCAAATGTGCCGCCAAATGGGCATATCGCAATTCGCCCTTCAGACGTTCGATCTCTGCTGTCTGACCCTTTAATGACTCGGCGCTTACGCTACCTTGCCTGAACGAGGCTTCGAGGCTCGTTTCGTTTTCGACGATCTCGTGGCCGATCCGGACTGCATCTGCCTTCATTCGGTCGAACACTGCCGAGACCTTCGCAACCTGCTCCTGCGGAAGTCCGAGAGCGTCTTTAAGTTCAAGAACGTGCTTCGGCCCGGGGTATCCGTTCAATTCCGCGGCTTTCGCAAATCCCATTCCCTCGCCGTTCAGGAAACCGTTGATCTCCGAGTTGCTCAAGGCCTTGATATTCCGCTGCTCCTGTCCGGCATACGGAGACGTATTGTCGCTTCCCGAAGCATGCCCGGCGTGCTGGTCACCCGGCGGTGACTGCGATACGGAATGCCCGCACCCTACCGCAAAAGCGATAGTAATGACGATAGTTGTAAATAAGACGAATCTCTTCATTACGGATTTCTGGTTCCCGAAAACGGGATGGCTCCCTGCGGAGAATCGATCGTTCCGCTGATGTTGCTGCCTGTTACCGAGCCTTTGACGATGATCTCGATCACGCTGCCCGCGTATTCGACCGTTGCATTAAAGGTAAAGCCTTCGGCGGTTACCTTGCCGTCTTTGATCGGAGCGGTGCCGGTGACCTGTGTTTCGATCGAACCTGTGACCACGGCTCCCTGCTGTATCATCGCAAGCGTTCCGGTGACCGATTGGCCCGGAATCTCGATCGTAATGGCGTAATTTCCGCCGACGTTCGGCAATGACGGCGCGGCGGCTCCCGATCGTGCAGGCTGTTTCGGCGGTTCCTTTTGCTCGAAATATTTGCCGTCAACAAAGATATGTGTGACCGCACGATCTTTTCCGAACACGTCGCCTTTGACCACCGTCAAGTTCGCGATCTTCCCTGCTTCGACCGAACCGGTGCTGTCCGCGACATCCAGAACCTCTGCGGCACCAAGCGTCATCGCACGGACGGCAGCATCATGCGGCAGGCCGCCTTCGACCGTCTTTCCTGCGTTCGCAAAGAAATCGTTGAGATTGGTCAACCCGCCGGATTGGAACGCAAATTTGACGCCTGCTTGTGCAAGTCGTGCGGCGCCCTTCGGAGCCTCGGCACGGAACCGCAGCATATCGAGGCTGTCCGCATCCGCTTCAGGCGAAGCAGCAGCCGTGCGTTTCGGGTAATTCAAAGAAAGCAGAACGGGAACGTTCTGTGTCTTGAGCCTGTCGGCAAGCTTCCATGCTTCCTGTCCACCGGCGATGACCGCACGAAGATTGAATTCCTTCGCAAGGTCGAGAGCACGCACTATCTCGTTCTCGCGGTTGGCATTGAACACCACCGGCAATTCGCGGTTCAGTGCGGGATACAGGGCTTCGAGCGAACGGTCAGGCTGCGGACGAACGACTCCGCGGGGATTTGCAGCGTAAGCTTTTTCAAGGTCCTGCAATCTCCTGGCGTCGAGCAGCATTTGCCTGAGTGCTGAGAAAGTTCCAAGCAGCGAAGCCGGATAATTCCCGCCTCCGACCGTCGCGAACGAAATGTGATAAGCGTACGGCGAACGCAGCACCATCGAAGATACCGTATCGCCGGCAAGGTCGATGATCGCCGAGCGTCCGTTGAATATGCCGGTGCGGCCGGTCGTAACAACAGTCGTAAACCCGGCGTTGCGTGCCGATTCGAACTGGGCTTCACCTGCCTTCAGGTCGTCGATCGCGGCATCTTCGGGACGAAGCCCGGCCGGATAATTCGAATTCGAAGCAGGAGCCGCCTGCTGTGCCTGCGGACCGCCTGCGGCCGGACGCTGCGGAGCGGGCATCCCGAGGTTCGTCAGCGAATCGATAAATCCGGGATAGACGGTCAATCCCGTACCGTCGAAGACCTTGGCGTCAGCCGGTGCGGCGACGTTGGCGCCGACCGCGTCGATAAGGCCGTTGCGGATGACGACCGTACCGCGTTCGATCGTACCGCCGGAGACGGTGACGACACGTGCATTCGTGATCGCATAGGTCTGGGCGGACGCAGAGACACTAAAAAGCGAGCCAATAGCGGCAGCGGCCAGCAAAACGAGCTTCAGTTTCATACGTATTCAGCGGAATGTTGATCTAGGTTAAATCGAATTCTTTGTACGGAGAGGATAATCGAAAAGTTTCAGAACGCAAAACTCATCCGTGTCCGATAGTGAACCGCATGCCCGCTCTACGCGTATTAATGTAAAATCAACGTATGGGAGCGATCGTTCTATTCGATGGGATCTGCAATTTCTGCAACAGTTCGGTGAATTTCGTGATCGAACGCGACCCGCACGGGTATTTCAAGTTTGCTCCGCTGCAATCGGACACAGGCCGTGAGCTGACCGCAAAATTCGGGATCGAAACGGCCGTCACAGCAAACGGAGAAGACGCAGGCGGCGATCCGATAGATTCGGTTATACTGCTCGAAGACGGCAAGGTCTTTACGCATTCCGAAGCTGCCCTCCGGATCGCCGCAAGGCTCGAAGGCGGCTGGAAATGGCTGGGCGTTTTGCGGATAGTTCCGGCGGCGGTGCGTGACGCGATCTACAGGCTGGTAGCACGCTGGCGGTACAGGGTGTTCGGAAAAATGGACGCCTGTATGATCCCGACGCCGGATGTTCGATCAAGGTTTTTGTCATAAGCATATGAGTTTTTCACTGGAGACGCTCGAATTCGAAAAGCTTCTGTCGCTGGTCGGCAGAAACACACAGACGCCGAT